>JBKJIA010000261.1:0-3497 GCA_046598735.1 Polyangiales bacterium | reverse complement strand
TTCTCCATCTGCTTCTTGACGCGCGAGCGGATCTTCTTCTCGACCTGAAGGATCTCGATCTCTGCGTTCATGAGCTCGTACAAACGCTCAAGTCGCTTGACCGGATCCGTTGTCTCCAAGATCTCTTGGCGATCGTTGAGCTTGATCGAAGACAAGTGCACCACGATCGTGTCGGCCAAACGCGCCGCATCTTCGATCGTCTGCACGGTCATCAGCATCTCGGGCGGGATGCGCTTGTTGAGCTTGACGTAAATCTCGAACGTCGACTGCACCGAGCGCATCAGCGCTTCGATCTCGACCGAAGCCTCAGACGACTCGTCTACAGAGTCGACCTCGCACAAGAAGAACTCATCGTTCGGAATGAAACGCGCGATGCGCGCGCGCTGTTTGCCTTCGACAAGAACCTTGACCGTTCCGTCAGGCAGACGGAGCAGCTGAATGATCGTACCGACCGTGCCCATCTCGAAGATGTCACCTGACGTCGGATCGTTGGTCTTGGCTTTACGTTGAGCGGCGAGGAGGATCTCCTTGTCATTGCTCATCGCTTCTTCGAGCGCGTTGATCGATTTCTCGCGCCCTACGAAGAGCGGCACCACCATGTGGGGAAATACGATGATGTCGCGCAACGGCAAGAGAGGAAGAACCTTCTTGTCCGTGCCGCCCCCGGGACCGCCATTCCTGTTGAAGAACATACGTTTTTCAGGGTAGCAGCAAGCCCCCGAAATCGCCAAAGGCTCGGGGGACGCAACTCGACGGAGCTTAGAGCGGAATGTTGCCGTGCTTGCGCGGCGGGTTGGTGTCTCGCTTGTCCCGCAGCATGTCGAGCGACTGACATACACGTAGGCGCGTGGTGCGCGGGTAGATCACACCGTCGATAAAGCCCAGTTCGGCGGCCTTGAACGGGTTTGCGAACTTGGCGCGGTATTCCTCGACGAAGCGGGCCTTGGCCCCGACGGGATCCTCCGCGCTGTCGATTTCCTTGCGGTAGACGATATTGACCGCGCCGTCCGGGCCCATGACGGCGATCTCGGCTGTGGGATAGGCCAGGTTTACGTCGCCGCGGATGTGCTTCGAAGCCATGACGTCGTAGGCGCCGCCGTAGGCTTTGCGCGTGATGACGGTGACTTTCGGTACGGTCGCTTCGCAGTAGGCGTACAAGAGCTTGGCGCCGTGCTTGATGATGCCGCCGTATTCCTGATCGACACCAGGCAAGAAGCCGGGCACATCCACGAACGTGACGAGCGGGATGTTGAACGCATCGCAAAAACGCACGAAACGCGCCGCTTTCACCGAGGCATTGATATCGAGGCAGCCCGCCAAAATCTGCGGCTGATTGGCGACGATGCCGACCGGATGGCCACCAAAGCGCGCGAAGCCCGTCAGGATATTTTGCGCGTAATGCGGCATCAGCTCGAAGAAGTTCCCGTCGTCGACCACGCGCTCGATGATGAGCTTCATGTCGTAGGGCTTCATCGGATCGACCGGAACAATTTGGTCAAGCTCCGGATCTTCTTTGTCAATAGGATCCAAGCAGGCGCGCACCGGGGGCGCTTCGTGATTATTCGACGGTAAGAACGAGAGCAGCTCACGCAGAGCCGCGATGCAATCCGGGTCGTCTTCGGTCGCAAGGTGCGCGCAGCCGCTCTTCTGGTTGTGCGCCATGGCGCCGCCGAGCGCTTCCTTCGTCACGTCTTCGTGGGTGACCGTCTTGATCACATCGGGCCCGGTGATGAACATGTACGAGCTGTTCTTCACCATCAGCACGAAGTCGGTAATCGCAGGCGAGTACACGGCGCCGCCTGCGCATGGCCCCAAGATCGCGCTGATTTGCGGGATCACGCCCGATGCCAAGGTATTGCGCAAGAAGATGTCCGCGTAACCTGCGAGCGATTCGACGCCTTCTTGAATGCGCGCACCGCCCGAATCATTGAGGCCGACGACAGGTGCGCCAACCTTGAGCGCAAGGTCCATGATCTTACAGATCTTGCCCGCGTAGGCGCCGCTCAGCGAGCCGCCAAAGACCGTGAAATCCTGGGCAAACACGAAGACCTTGCGACCTTCGACCATACCGTATCCAGTGACCACGCCGTCGCCCGGAATCTTTTGCTCCTGCATGCCGAAGTCGGTGCAGCGATGGGTGACGAGCCGGTCCATCTCCACGAACGAGCCCGGATCGAGCAGCAAATCGATGCGTTCGCGCGCGGTGAGCTTACCTTGGTCATGCTGACGCTTGACGCGCTCAGGTCCGCCCGCGGCAAGCGCGCGCTTATTGAGCTCGTCGAGATGCTGGATGGGATCTTTTCTCGGGGCTAGCGTGTACACCATGGGCCCCAGAGATAGTCGAGGCGCAGTGTCTCGCAACCCGCCCCGACGCTCTCTTTGCGCTTCGTCTGTCGTGCCCGCAGAGGTCAGCCAGTCTTGCTGATGTCTCGCAATGCCGCGATCAAACGATCGAGGTCCGCACGGCTGTGGCGCTCAGTGACGGCGATCATGAACTGATCGCTACGCTGCTTGTCGAAACGACCGAGGTCGATGCCGGCCAAGATGTCTTGAGCTTCGAGCTTCTTGAGCAGATCGGCCGCGCTTCCCTGCTTAGTCTGCACCACGAACTCGTTGAACGACGGCGCCTCGAAGGGAAGGTTATAGTCAGGTAGCTTGCCTATCTCGGCCTTGAGGTATTCCGCGCGCCGCATGCACAGCTCGCCCGCCTCGCGAAAGCCGCTCTTGCCGAGCATGCTCACGCGAATCGCGAAAGACAGCGCAATCAGTCCGTGATTCGTGCAGATGTTGGACGTCGCGCGCTCGCGCCGGATGTGCTGTTCACGGGTGCTCAACGTCAGCACGTAACCGCGCAGGCCGCGTTGGTCGACGGTCTCGCCCACCAAGCGGCCGGGCATGCGCTGCACGGCGCTCATGCGACATGAGAACAAGCCCACGCCAGGGCCGCCGAGCTGCGGAGGCACCGCGAGGGCTTGCCCTTCGCCTACCGCGATGTCCACGCCGAGCGCACCCGGCGACTTGATCACACTCAAAGCGTAAGGTTCGGTCGTCGCGCTGATCAGCTGGATGTCGCCCGTGACGACCGCGCGAATGGCCGCCAAATCCTCGACGATGCCGAAAAAATTTGGGTAGCCAACGAGCACGCACGCAGTGTCGTCATCGAGCGCGCTCTTGATCGCGCCCGGATCAGTGCGGCCGTCTTTGCCGACCGGTACGGCTGTGATCGCGTCTGCTTCGCCCATGCCGGCAAGGTAAGTGCGCACGGTCTCCAAATACTCAGGGTGCACGCCCTCGGAGATGATCACGCGACGCTTGCGATTCATGCGCCGCGCCATCAATACGGCTTCAGCCGCGGCACTGGCGCCGTCGTACATGGAAGCGTTCGCCACCTCCATGCCCAACAGCTGACAGACGAGCGTTTGGAATTCGTAGGTCGCCTGCAGCGTGCCTTGCGAATACTCAGGTTGGTAAGGTGTGTAAGCTGTGTAGAACTCGCT
>JBKJIA010000204.1:0-9977 GCA_046598735.1 Polyangiales bacterium | reverse complement strand
GATCTCCGGGTGTCCCGCCGCAGGTGCTCCGTGACCTCAACGAATCTGTCGTTCTTTGCCCGCTTCTTCATGGCGTTCGCTGTGTTCTTTCGCCTGATCGCCGACGCGACATTCGCAAGCGGCGTGCAGCGCTTGAGCGCCGGCGAAAAGGCACCTGAACCCGCCCCCGCACCCGTCGCCAAGGCGCCCGTGCCCGAAGCGCCCAAGTTGCGCGAAGCCCAAACCGATGCGGCCCTGCAAATCCTGGGCTTGTTGCAGCGCGAAGGCAGGCTTATCGATTTCCTGAGCGAAGACATTTCGAATTACTCCGATGCCGAAATCGGCGCCGCCGCCCGCGTAGTCCACGACCAGTGCAAGAAAGCATTGGACGCGCACTTGTCGATCGAACGCATTCGCAGCGAAACCGAAGGCAGTCGCGTGTCGGTACCGAAGGGCTTTTCGTCGCAAGAGATTCGCTTGGTCGGCAATGTGCTGGGTGAAGCGCCATTTTCTGGCTCGCTCAGTCACGCCGGTTGGCGCGTGCGTAAGATCGAGCTGCCCAAGCTGGCAGAAGGTCACGATCTGAACGTGCTCGCGCCTGCGGAGGTCGAGCTGTGAGCGACGCGACCCACGCCGTTGGTATTGATCTAGGCACCACGCACGCAGCCTTGGCCAGCGTTGATCTTGAGCTCTCCGAAGGCGAAGACGTCGCGGAGTCACAGCTCGGCATCGCGCAAGTCGTCACGCCCGGCCAGGTTGAAAAGCTGCCGCTTTTGCCGTCTTTTTTGTATCTTCCGCATCCGAACGAGCTTGCACCTTCGGACCTAGCCTTACCTTGGCCGTCCGAGGCCACGACCTTCGTCGTCGGCGAAGCAGCGCGCGCATTAGGCAGCAAGAGCGCGCTACGTTTGGTATCGAGCGCCAAGAGTTGGCTGTGTCATGGCGCAGTCGACAGGCGCGCTGCGATATTGCCTGCCGGCGCGCCAGAAGAAGTGCCCAAGATTTCGCCGCGCGATGCCAGTGTGCGCATCCTCGAACATATGCGTGCCGCCTGGGATCACGAAAATCCTGACGCCAAGCTTGCAGACCAAATCGTCACGATCACGGTGCCAGCTTCGTTCGATCCAGCCGCGCGCGAGCTGACGGCAGAAGCTGCGCAGCTCGCCGGACTTGGCCATGCGGTACTACTCGAGGAACCTCAGGCCGCGCTCTACAGCTGGTTACTCGGCACGCGTGGCGCGTTTCGCGAACAAGTGCAGCTCGGTGATGTGATTCTCGTGGTCGACGTTGGCGGTGGCACCACGGATTTTTCGCTGATTGCTGTGCGTGAACAGGATGGTGATCTCGAGCTTGAACGGATCGCTGTCGGCGAGCACATTCTGCTCGGCGGCGACAACATGGACCTCGCGCTGGCTTACCATTTGCGTTCTGTGCTCGAAGCCCAAGGTCACGGCATCGATGCGATACAAATGGCGACGCTGACGCAGGCCACGCGCAATGCCAAAGAGCGTCTGTTGACGCAGCTGAACGAAGCGAGCGCGCCCGTGGTGATCCCGGGCAAAGGCTCGAAGCTGATCGGTGGCACCGTACGCACGGATCTGGCGCGCGCCGATCTCGAGCGCTTGCTGTTGGAAGGTTTTTTTCCGCAGGTCGAAGCAACCGCACGCCCGCTGACACGCCCGCGTGCCGGGCTGACGCAGCTCGGCTTACCTTACGCTCACGATGCGGCGATTACCCGGCATTTGGCGGCATTTCTGGCCCGCCAAGCCGGCGCGCTCGGGCACAGTGATTCCGCATTCGCACGCCCCACGGCCGTGTTGTTCAACGGCGGCGTGTTCAAATCGCAGCTCCTGCAAGACCGTATGTTGACGGTGCTCAACGCCTGGTTGAGCGCGGCAGGCGCAGACGATGCGCGCGTGTTGTCAGGCGCCGATCTCGATCTCGCGGTCGCACGCGGCGCTGCCTACTACGGCTACGTGCGTCAGGGCGGCGGCATTCGCATCCGCGGTGGCTCAGCCATGGCTTACTATGTTGGCGTCGAGAGCGCCCTGCCGGCGGTGCCCGGTTTACCGCCGCCAATGCAAGCCCTGTGCGTGGCGCCGTTCGGCCTCGAAGAGGGCTCGCACGCAGATATGTCCAGAGTCGATCTGGGTCTGGTCGTGGGGGAGCCGGTGCGCTTTCGTTTCTTTGGCTCGTCCGTACGCCGCGATGATCGCGCAGGCGACGTGCTCGATCGCTGGACCGGCGACGAGATGAGCGAGCTGCAAGAAATCGAAGTTACCTTACCCGCCGAAGGTCACACACCAGGCGAAGCCGTGACGGTACGCTTGCAAGCCGGCATCACCGAAGTCGGCACGCTGGAGCTCGAGGCGGTGGCGCAACGTGGGGATGCGCGCTGGAAAGTGCAGCTAGACACGCGAGATACTCAGGTATGAGCGAGCGAGCCGGCCCTGCGCGCTACATCGTAGGCATCGATCTAGGCACCACGCATACGGTGGTCGGCTTTGCGGACACGCAACGCGCGCATGAGCTTGGCCCGGACGCTAAGGGCGCGGAAACCGCACAAACCCGGCCCCGCATCGAAGTTTTTCAAATCCCGCAGCTGGTGTCGCCCGGGGAAATCGCAGCACGTCCGCTGCTGCCTTCGTTTCGCTATCACCCGGCCGATGAAGAGCTGAGTGTTGGCGATCGCTATGCTGGCTTCATCGAGCCGTTGCCTACCTTACCGAGCGGCGTCGTGGGCACGCTTGCGCAGCGCATGGGTGGTAACGTGCCCGGTCGTTTGATCGCCAGCGCCAAAAGCTGGCTGTGTCATCCGGCCGTCGATCGCAACGAAGCGATCCTGCCGTGGAGCGCGCCTGCGGGCGTTAGTAAGATTTCGCCCGTCGATGCCAGCGCAAGTTATCTCGCACACGTGCGCGCGACTTGGAATGCGGCCTATCCAAAACATAAGCTTGAAGTTCAAGACGTCGTCCTGACGGTTCCCGCATCGTTCGACGAAGGTGCGCGCGCACTCACGCTCGAAGCGGCCCATCGCGCGGGCTTGCCGAAGTTGCGTTTGCTCGAGGAGCCGCAAGCGGCGTTCTACGACTTTCTCGATCGCCATCGCGACACGCTTGCCGGCGACCTTGCGAACACGCGCTTGGCACTCGTAGTCGACGTGGGCGGCGGCACCACAGACCTGACGCTGATTCATTGCGAGCTGCGCGAAACTGGCCCGCGTCTGACGCGCATCGCGGTGGGCGATCACCTGATGCTCGGTGGCGACAACATGGACCTTACGCTCGCGCGCCTGTGCGAACCGCAGCTAGCAGGCGCGGGCCAAGCCTTGCCTGCCGCGCGCTTTTCCCAGCTCGTCCAGCAATGTCGCAGCGCCAAGGAAACCTTACTATCTGAGCACGGTCCGGAACAAACCAGCGTCACCGTGCTCGGGGGCGGCTCCAAGCTGATTGGCGGCACCAAAAGCGCCACGCTCTCGCGTGCAGACGCGAGCGAAATCGTGGTCAACGGCTTCATGCCGGAGGTCGCGCTCGACACCACACCGGACACGCGGCGCAGCGGTTTCGTTGAGTTCGGCCTACCCTACACTGCGGATCCCGCGATCACTAAACACGTGTCGGCGTTCCTGGCGCGGCATCGCGGCGTCGTCGCAGAAGCGTTCAACGTACCTGGCGATACGAGTGATCTGAAAGCGCTGTTGCCGGACGCGGTATTGTTCAACGGCGGTGTGTTTCGCAGCGCGCTCTTGAAGGCGCGTATGAAAGCCGTGTTGGCCTCGTTGCGTGGTAGCGAGCTGACCGAGCTCGACAACGAAGAACCTGAGCTTGCCGTCGCGCGGGGCGCGGTAGCTTACGGTCTGTCGCGACGCGGCGTCGGACTTAAAATCGGTGGCGGCTCACCACGCAGTTACTGTCTGCTCTTACCTTCCGACAGCGATCCGCGCGCTGCCACCTGTGTGTTGCCGCGCGGCGCGGAAGAAGGCGAAGAGGTCGCTATCACCACGCGCACGTTTGCGCTGCGAGTGGGTGAACCCGTGCGTTTTCGTCTGTTCACGAGCACGAGCGATCGCGTGATGCGGCCCGGCGAGTTGCTTTCCCTGGACGCAAGCTTTCAAGAGCTGCCCGAAATCGCCGTCGTGCTCGAGGCCAAAAACAAGCAGGACAAAGAGCTGCGTGTCACGTTGTGCGCCGGTCTGACCGAGGTCGGTACGCTCGAGATGAGCTGCGTCAGCGCCGAAGATGCAACCCGTCGCTACAAGCTCGAGTTCGACCTGCGCGGAGGCAAACGCGACAGCGCGGCGCCCACCGCGCGTGTCACGCAACTGCACGCACGCTTTGCGGAAGCCACCGCGTTGATTCACGCGTACTACGGCAAATCGAACAAAGATCTCGAAGGCAAGCGCATCAAGACGCTGCGTCAGGATCTCGAAAAAATTCTGGGCGATCGCGAAGGCTGGGACACGGCACTCTCGCGCGAGCTGTTCGGTGCCGTGCTCGCCGGCGCCAAACGACGCAGACGCTCCACCGATCACGAACGGCTTTGGTGCAATCTCGCGGGCTATTGCTTGCGCCCGGGCTTTGGTTATCCGGTCGATGCGTTTCGCGTCGACCAATTGTTCGCGCTCTACCCTGAGGGTCTGCAGTTTGCGCCGGATGCTCAGGTCTGGTCGCAATGGTGGATCATGTGGCGACGCATCGCGGGCGGGCTCGATGCCGTCCGACAGCGTGCGATCTTCGACGATCTTGCCCATTATCTGGAGCCCGCGGGCCCGCGCCCCAAAGCGAGACCGAAAGGCCCGCGGGCGCAAGGGCTCGAGGATATGGTGCGCTTGTGCGGCGCGCTCGAACGCATCCCAGCGGCGCAGAAAGTTGAAGCAGGACAGTGGTTGCTGGCGCGTCTCGACAAGCGCGAGCTCACGCCGGGTGCCGTGCATTGGGCCTTGGGTCGCTTGGGGGCGCGCGCTCCCTTGTACGGCAGTGCGCACACGGTGGTGCCACGGGCGGTGGCCGAGACTTGGCTCACGCGCGTGTTGTCGCAAAACCTGAGCAGCGTCGATCAGGCTGCATTTGCGGTCGTTCAGCTGGCGCGCCTGACCCACGATCGCGAGCGCGACGTCAGCGCGGCCCTGCGCGAACGTGCAGCGCTGGCTTTGTCCCAGGCGGGCCATGCCAGCTGGGCCTCGCTCGTGCGTGAGGGCGGCGAGCTCAGTGAAGCCGATCAAGGCCGCGTGTTCGGCGAATCTTTGCCCATGGGCCTAAGACTCGAGGCCGAGACGCCATTTGCTGTGTCGCCGGACGCTCCGTCAGAGGTATGATCCCGCGCAATGTTCACGGTGGTCATCACGGAAAAAGGGGGCGCGCAAAAGAGGCTCACTTTCGAAGAGCCAGAAGTCACGATCGGGCGCGTACCAGGCAACGACATCGTTCTAGCCAAGGGCAACGTCTCGAAGCGTCACTCGCGCATTGTCCTCAAAGACAGCCGTTTCATCGTCGTCGACCTCAAGAGCACCAACGGCACGTACGTCAACGGTCGCAAGATCACCTCGCCCCTCGTCGTCAAAGAGGGCGACAAGATCTACATCGGCGATTTCATCATGACCCTCGAAGGCGACCCGGCTCAGGCCGCGCCGGTCGAAGCGATGCGTCAGCCTTCGGTGTTGCCCAGCGAGGACAGCGCGGATAGCAGCGGCAAGATGTCGCCCGTTTCGGGGCCGCCTCCGCTGCCGAGTCGCGCGCCGGATCCTCTGGCAGACGATGGGATTCCCGCAGTGCTGCGCTCAGCATCAGGCATCCCGAATGCTCGCAAGACGTCTCCGAACAACGGCGTCGAGCCTCCGGCCATCGTCGCGCCGCATCGGGTGCCAGTGCCTGTACCCATCGCGCTACCCAGTATGCCGCCCGTGCTCTCGTCCTTCGATGGCGATCCCGAGCCGATGCTCGACCGCACCCAAGCACAAGCATCCGCCCCCGACGTCAACGGACTCGTTGGGCTCGCAACCGAACAACGGGAAGCCATGCGTCCCATGTCCGTTAGCGAGCCCCTGACCGCACCCGACAGCAGCGCACCCACCACGGACGCCCCGCCGAAGGCCGGCAGCGAACGCGGCAGCGAACGCGCGGCGCCACACAGCGTGCCGCCCGTGCTGAGCGCGCGCACAAGCTCGATTCCGCCGGCTACCCGCGATGATTTGCGCTCGCTGATGCTGCGTCTTGGTCGCGACCTCGACACGGACAACGCCGACCCCGACGGATTGCTCGACGAGAAGCGTTGGCAGCGCGCCGAACGGGCGATTCAAGGCAAGCTGGGTGAGCTCACGAGCGAAGGGGCCATTGCCCGCAGCGTCGACAAGGCCTTGCTCGCCAGCGCCGCATTGCATGAAGCCGTCGGCTTAGGGCCGCTCGATGGTCTGCTGGCCGAAGAAGAAGTGCAGCAGGTGATCATCGAACGCTTTGATCGGGTGCGCGTGGATCGCGGCACCGGCCTGAAGCTCGAAGAAACCGCGTTCTCTTCGCCGCAAGCGCTGCTCGTGGCGGTGCGTCGCTTGCTCGCGCAAGGCGGCATCGTGCCAAGTGTCCCGCTCAAGCGCAGTGAAGCGACCTTCGATCTGTCACTGCCTAATGGTCTGCACATCGTGGGCGCGCTGCCGGCCGCTGCCACGGAGGGTCCTGTGCTCTCGGTGCGCAGGCGCCCGCGTAAGGTCACGCCACTCAGCGATCTCAGGCGCGATGCCTTGCTCGACGCCGAGCAGATGAAGCGTCTGACGGACGCGATCGCCGCCAACAAGAATCTCTTGTTCGTGGGCCCACGCGCGACCGACCTCGCGAGCATGATGTCGAGCGTGCTCGATGCCTGCCCCAAAGACGAACGAATCGCGTTGTTCGAGTACGGGCCGGAGGTAGCGCTCGGTGAACGCTCCGCCATCTGCCTCAAGCGGGGCGTCGCAACGCTCTCGGAGCTTCACGCTCGGGCCCGTCATTTTCGGCCGGAACGCTGCGTCATTCACGAAGTGTCGCGCGCCGAAATCGTCCCCACCATCACCACGCTGCTGAGCGGCAGCAACGGCAGCATGGCAAGCATGGAGCGCCCCTCCGCCCGTGAAGCGCTGACCGAGTTAGGGCTCGCCGCGCACGAGCTCGGCGCAGACGGCGTCGACCAACTTCAGCGTGCCGTGCACTTGGTGGTCGGTTTGGTGCGCGAGGGTACGCGCGTGCGCCTGGCCGGCATGTACACGCTCGTGGTGGAAGCTGGCGCGCTCAAGCTGATCGAGCTCTGAGTATTCGAGCAGCGGCACGCAACGTCGTCGCACAGCGCAAGCGTAGCCGCAGCCCTCAGCTTGAGGGCGCCTGCGGGGTTTGCTACCGACAGCTTTGGCTCGGCCCCGAGCCCCTTTTAAAAGCGAGCCCCTGCATGTCTGCTCCCACTTGGCTGCCGCCCAAACCCGACCAACGCGGTTACACGGTCGAGCAGCACATCATCGAAGGTCAACGCGCGCATCCCAGTGCCACGGGCGGGCTCACCGCGCTGCTGCAGCAGATCACGCTGTGCTCCAAGATCATCGCGAGCCGCGTCAACATGGCGGGCTTGGCAGACAATCTGGGCCTGACCGGCGAAACCAACGTCCAGGGCGAAGAAGTCCAGAAGCTTGACGAGCTCGCCAACAACGCTTTGATCCGCCTGCTTTCCCGGGGCGGCCGCACCTGCGTGATCGGCAGCGAAGAGAACGAGCATCCCGTACCCGTACCTGAGGGTTATCCCTGCGGTAAGTACGCAGTGCTCTTCGATCCACTCGATGGCTCAAGCAACATCGACGTCAACGTCAGCATCGGCACCATCTTTTCGATCCATGAACGTAAGACTCCCGCGGGCACACCCGGTACGCTCGAGGATTTGTTGCAGGCGGGCAGCAAGCAGATCGCCGCCGGCTACGTGATCTACGGCTCGTCCACCATGCTCGTGTACACCACGGGCGAAGGCGTGCACGGCTTCACGCTCGATCCGACGATCGGCGAATTCTTTCTCTCGCACGTCGACATCCGCATGCCGGAGCGCGGCAAAATCTACTCCGTCAACGAAGGCAATGCCGCGACGTGGGAAGCGCCAGTGCGCAAGTGGGCAGAATGGATGAAGGAGCCGAACCAAGACATCGGCCATCCTTACAGCGCAC
The DNA here is from genome assembly GCA_046598735.1 of Polyangiales bacterium. Taxonomy (GTDB): domain Bacteria; phylum Myxococcota_A; class Polyangia; order Polyangiales; family DASUME01; genus DASUME01. The sequence goes on along the minus strand of JBKJIA010000204.1, from coordinate 1,834 downwards.
GTTACGTGGGCTCCATGGTCGCGGATTTTCATCGCACGCTACTCAAGGGCGGCATCTTTGCCTATCCCGCCGACAAGAAAAACGTGAACGGTAAGCTTCGTCTGCTGTACGAAGCCGCACCCATGGCGATGATCGCCGAACAAGCAGGTGGCGCTGCCTCTACGGGCACCGAACGCATTCTCGACATGGTGCCAAACGAGCTGCATCAACGTGTGCCGCTCTACATCGGCAGCAAGGGTGATGTCGAAGACGCGCTCGAGTTCGTGAACGGCAAGCGCCCAAGCCACACCTGACGGTCTCCCATCACAAGTAGCGCGCGAACGACCAGCCCTCGAGCTCGAGCGCGGGGTAAGCCAAGCGACGATTGCGCAGTAGCACCGCATCCGGAGGCAGCGCACCGCTTAGCGCGCTAGGTGCAAGCTCAGCGCCCAAATAGCTCGAAAGACAGAGCTCATCCACGATCGGTTCGTGCGTGGCTTCAGGGCTGTAAGCGGCGCGTACGAGCGTGGGCCCAGCTTCGATGCTGATGGACTTACAACCAAGAGTGCGCGCCAACGCGACCGCCGAGCGCACGTCGAGTTGGTCAATTACGTGAACCATCACCTGTGCGGGGACCCGCGATCTGACTTGTTCGGCAGCGGCACGCGGCACGAGCACGTGCTTGCGCGCGCTGTCACGCCACACCGGATGCTCGCGCGGCACGTCCCCTGACTGCGTGAGCACCAAGACATCGAGCGGCTGCGTTTTGTGCGCGACGGTCCGCCGATAGTCCGCGAGGGCGTGGGCGCTGTCTCCCACGAAGTCGTGGACAAGCTCAGGTTCCGCGCGCAGGTTGGCAGACGTCGTGAGGATGGCGTCGACGCGCGCGCGCACGGCTTGCAGCAAGAAGAAATCCGTCTCGCTCTTGGGCGCGTGTGCCCCTATCCGCAACGCATGCAGCAAGCCGTCCGTTGAGCGCGCCACCGCCATGATGTGCGTCACACCCGAAAGACCTGCGGGATCGCAGCCGTAGATATGTACGAGCAGCGCGGACACTTCGGCTGCCGTGCGCGGTGCCTTGAATGGCAAGCCCTCTTTGGGCCGTGCGCTCGAACCTGCGTTGCCGCTCACCGAATCTGACATCGAATGCTGGGTCTTTCTGAGAGCGCGTTAGAATCGGAGTGCCACCCTGGAGTAGTCTTTTGTGCCGCTGCCCGATTCCAGCATCGTCTCCAAGATCGCCCACGAAGTCTTCGAGCATCAGCCCTCCACGATGCCCAAAGGTCGCTGGTGGGAGTATTTGCAAACCAACTTTCATCGTCGACCCGAAGCCTTCGAGCTGGGACGCGGCGATCAACTTCGCGTAGGCGCCACAGCGGCATTCGACGTGGGCGTGCGCACCACGCTCGCCACGATCATGGGCGCTACCGCGCTGCCTTTGTCGTTCAATCCGATTCGCCTCAAAGAGGACTTGGCAGACGCGCCGCTCTACATGGATGTGCTCGACAGTGGCAACGGCCGCAGCTTCTACCCCGAGCCCCCGCGCGACATTCAGTTTCGGGAAAGTAAGGTGCGCAGTCTGAGCTTTTCGCCCAAAGACGGGCGCTGCGTGGACTTGAGCTATGACAGCCCGTTTCTGCCGTTCAATCCGCGCGTGCGCGAGCGCTATTTGTCGCATACAAAAAACCTGCGCGGCAGCGTGCGCTATTGGCGTCACGACGGGCCCGCGCGCCCCACGTTGATCTTGATTCACGGCTTTCTCGCCGATGCTTACCTGTTCAACGAGTACTTCTTCCAGGTGAAGTGGTTCTACGAAAAGCTGGGTCTCGATGTAGCGGCCTTTACCTTACCCTTT
>JBKJIA010000211.1:0-7994 GCA_046598735.1 Polyangiales bacterium | reverse complement strand
CGATGAGCTCTCCGGTTAGATAGAACCCATTAACTTTTCCATTAGACCACTCGTAGCGAATCTTACCTCCGTCCTTGGCTTCGTTGATGCACACGGGCATGGTCCAACCGTCAGGTCCGAGCAACCACTGCGTGACAACCTCAGGGTCTAGGTGTGCACGGTACACGTGGGCTGGAGCTGCCTCAAAACGTCGCCTTACAACGACAACTTTCTCTCCTTCTGTTTCCAGTACTAACTTGCTCATGATTTGGGGCCCTTTCTCTTCTGATTCGCCAGCTATTTCAAGTACGCTGGCTCGTCGCTAAGTGTGGGGAGGTGGTAGTGCGCTATCGCCGCGAGGGATCCTGCCATAAGGCAGCCAAGCCACAGGGTTTGAATCGAGAACATCTCAATGGCACCCGTCCCGACGAGCGGCGCGATGACGAATGCTCCACCCCACAACATGTGGAAGGCGCCTTGGTAGACGCCCCGGGCATGCGCAGGGGCGATTTTGGCGACAAAAGCCGGTGCGGCTGCGGAATACCCGATCTCACCGAAGGTCCATAATACGAGGCCCATCACGTAGACCGGAAGGGTGCTGGCAAGCGCGTTCACACCGAAGCCGAGGCCCGTGAGTAGAGCCCCGGCGGCGAGCACATTGGACAGCTTTCTACGGGCGAGGAACGCTGCGGTGACGGGTTGCAGGATCAAGATCAAGACCCCGTTGATCGCAATCAGGCTGCCGTAGCGATCGGCGCTGAACCCCTGACGTAGCAGCGCAAGTGGTAGGCTGACCTGACTCTGCATGAGCAGAACGATCACCACGAACTGAGCAGCTGCGAAATGCAGGAAGACTCGGCTTCGGAAAGGTTCCCACCACGCGCTGGGCGATGCCTCCGCCGCGGCAAACGCAGTCAAAGGTCTCGTTTCAGGCAGGAAGAAGAAGGCGATGGCACCAAAGGCGAGGGTCGTCGCTGCGTCGACGATAAACAGCCAGTGATAGCCGCTACGCGCGAGCCATCCTGCCGAGCTCGCGGCAACGGCGAAACCGAGGTTGACGGCCCAGTAAAGGGTTGCGTAGGCGCGCGTGCGCTCCGCGACCGGGACTACGTCGGCCACTGCGGCGTTGAGCGACGGACGGTAGCTATCGCCGAAAAAGCCGGAGCACAGCGCCGCGAGCCGCACTGCCCAGAGCGACTCGACCCAGCCGAGCACGAGCATCGCCGCTGCACCCGTGACGGTGCCGAAGAGGATGCCGAAGCGACGGCCGTGCCGGTCGGCGAGCCAACCCCCAAAGCCGGCGGCAGCAAAGGATCCTGCCCCATAGATTGCCACCGAGATTCCGGCCTCAAGGGGCGTGAACTTGCGACCTTCTGTCAGATACAAGGCGAGAAAAGTGAAGACGAAGCCGCCGAGCCGGTTGACCAATGCGCCGAGCCACAGCACCCAGAAGGTGAGCGGGAGATCGAGGAAGGAGCGTTGTTCTACCATGGCCTCGGCGGCCTTAGCACGACGGACCTATGTCCGGCATGTGTCCGGCATGGACCTCCAAACGCAGGAAGCCGCGCAGCCTCACTCTCCACCGTAAGGTCGAAGAGTAAGGTTGGCGGCGTCATGAACCTAGGCACAGGCGAGCGTAAGGCCCGCCGTGCGGCTCACATTTCTGAGGTGACCGTCGCTCCCACAACGCCGCCCGACTCGAAGACGAGCTCGGTGGCATCCTGATTGCCCAAGAGGTGGGTGCTGAGCCAGAGCGCGGTCCAGCGTGCGGTGCTGCTGATACTCGTGGCCTGAGGGACCCCGTTCGGCTCGGGGTTTGGTCCGTACGGCGAGGCGAGGTCTTGGTTGGTGAGGCCGAAGTGGTTGACGTTATCGAGTACCACTAGACCGCGAGGACGCTCCAGGCTCTGGTAGGCCGCGAGCGTCGGCGCACCCGGATCGTCCAGGCCGCCGTTGACGATCATCGTGGGGGCCGCGCTGGTGTCGGGGTAGAAGCACTGGTGGGTCGTGGGGTCGCAGTTCTGGAAGCCGTGCAGGACGGCAGCCTTGAGCGAGGCTGGACGCTGATAATAGCCGAACGGAGGGCCAAAGCAGAACGGCGGCTTACACGTGCCCTGAACTACGGCGACCGCGGCAGCGGCGCCGAACGAGTGCCCCGTCACGGCCATGCTGCTCGTGTCGACTATACCGCGCAGCGGCGAGGCCGGATCGGCATCACGCTGCGCGAGGTCGGCGCCTACCCAGTTAGGAACCCATTGCGAGGTAAAGTACAGCGCAGGCGAGCCCGGAGGTCCGAAGGTCTGCTTGAGATCGGGTACGACTACGACGAAACCGTACGAGGCAAGCTCCTTGGCAAACTCGCTGTACTGTGCGCGGGGCACGTTGCCACCCTGCAGCAACGGCACCATCGGGAACGCGTCGAGGAAGTCCTCGCGCGTCTTGCCGGAGCGCCCCTCCTCGTGCCCTTTCTTATTGTTACAGTGCTTCCAGTTCTTATCGTCTTCCTCGTGCTGCTCGTCTTTGCCGTGCTTGCAGCCGTTTGGATAGTAAAAGTCAGCCGGAATGGGGTCACCAGCGGGGCCGCCCGTGCGCGCGACCATTTCCCCTGTGAGCGACTCGACAACGTACCTGCCCTCGAAGTCCGCGTAGAGGTCCTCGTAGTTGGTCGGCTTGTCTTTCAGCCCCTGGCTGACTGAAGCGACATCATCGGCGGTGGCGCCTTGGCAGGCGACGGTAAGGACTAGAAACGGTAAGGCAGACGCAGTTTTGCGAAGGCGCATGTGGGGGGACTCCTGTGTTGTGGTTGTCATGCTGCAAACCTGCGACATGCGGGGCTGCGGCATGCTGGAACGACATCGCCTTGGGTAGCAGGCGGGGGCGTCCTAGCTGAACCGAGTGTGCCGATTCTCGGCGCGAATGGGAACTGCAAGATTCAGGAGCTAACCATGCAGCCCGTGCAGGCGTCGCGAATATGACAAGATAGGTAACTGACCAGATTTCATTACATCGAGACTTGCTTGCCGGGCGTGACGTAATCCTTCCAGTGGATGATCTTACCTTCCTCCAGAATGAAGACGCCTACGACGGGGAAGTACCAGTCCGATGTTCCCTCCCCAAAGCAGAAGCGATCGTGGCGCTCGTTGATCACGACCTTACCCATTGCCTGGGTGCGCAAGATCTCCCATTCGATGCGCGTCGTGCTCTCGAAGAATGGCGAAAGCGTTTCGACGAACTGCGCGATGCCGTGAACGACGATCGCGTTCTCGGAATCCCACATGTGATATTCGATGTTCTCGCTCAGATAGGGCAGGAGCACCTGTACGTCTCGCTGTGCCCAGGCGTTGCAGAACGCGCTGACGAGCTCCTGATTCTTGCGCTCGATAAGGTCGAGACTGGGGCTGCTCATGTCAACCCTCACTCCAACGGAGCGCGTACCCTAGTCGATCGTCTGCAGCAGCGATGTTCATTTTGGTCATGTCAGCATGCAAAGCACTCATCGGGGCGCGCGGCAAGCACCTGACGCTCGCCCTCGCCGAACTAGGCAATGACATCAAAAAAATGAACCCAAACGTCCGAACTTCGGAGTAGGGTCCGGCCATGAAACATGTTTCTCGCTTCGCCTTCGTTTTAGCGGCGCTGTGGGCCGCCTGTAGCTCGCCCAGGCAGGGCAGTGAGACCACTGGTAACGTAGCCGGTGGGCCAGAAGACGCGGCTCGGCCGCCCGAACGTGGACCCGTCGAGGGCGGCGGCGGTCAGGCTGGGGCGATCGAGGCGGGGTTACCTGCGAGCGAGCCGGACCTCCACATGTTCGCCAACGGCTGTTTTGCGCTGAAAGACGCCCAAGAGCGCGTCCTCAAGCAGACCGCCAAAGGCGACGGCTACGAGCTGGTGGCGGGCGAGATCAAGGACGCCGCGCGCTTCTTCATGAAGGCGTCTGACCTTGCGACCTACCTGTTCTACGATCCTGAGGGCGGGTACTTAGTAGCCGAGGACGGGCCGCTGCTTCGTCAAACGACCTTACAGTCCGATATCCTGAAGGTAGACGACAGCTACGTCTCCGGTGCCGAGTGGGAGTTGCAGGTCTCGGGCAAGACGGCGGCGGGGATAGCGCAGTACCAACTTCGTCATCGCAAGTCCGGGAAGTTCCTCGTCCATTCGGGCTTGATCGCATCGCCGAGCGAAGCCGCTGCGCTTACCTTCGAGCCCGTCCAGGGTTGTGCCGAGCATCCCGAGCTGAGCGTTGACGCCAGCGGCGTCGTGCAAAGGCGTACGTTCGACGACGGCGACGTGTACGGCATCGTCGACACGCACTCGCACATCCTGTCGAATTTTGGTTTTGGCGGCGGCGGCGTGTTTCATGGGGCGCCGTTTCATCGGCTCGGCGTCGAGCACGCACTGTCAGATTGCGAGCAGTTCCACGGTAAGATGGGGCGTCGCGATTTCTTCGGCTTCGGCTTCTCGGGCGGCGCGGGCAGCCCCAACCTAACGAGCTTGTTGCCGGCGCTGATCACGGGACAGCTTGGCGAAGACAACCACCATACCGCTGGTTACCCCGACTTCACGGACTGGCCTGCCGCTCCTGTCAGCTCGACCCATCAAACCCAGTATTACCGTTGGCTTGAGCGCGCCTACCTGTCGGGGCTGCGTCTCGTGATTCAGCACGCGACCACTAACGAGATCATCTGCGACTTCATGGTGGGGCAGGGCTATCAGCCCGTGCGCTATTCGTGCGAGGACATGGTGGCAGTCGATCGCATCATCGACGAAACGCGCGCCATGGAGCGTTACATCGACGCGCAGGCCGGCGGACCCGGTCGCGGCTTCTTCCGCGTGGTCGAGACGCCCGAGCGCGCACGCGAGGTGATCAAGGACGGTAAGATGGCCGTGGTGCTCGGTATCGAGACCTCCAACTTGTTCGACTGTCTGTCGGTGCCGCGCAAGGGTGGGCCCACCTGCAACGAGGCCTACGTCAAGGCGCAGCTCGATGCCTATCACGCGCGCGGCGTACGCGCGCTGTTCCCGGTGCATAAGTACGACAACGCCTTTTCGGCCGGCGACGGCAACCGTGGCTTCATCGAGCTCGGCAACTTCTTGAATAGCGGGCACTGGTCGAACTTCGTGCTGGATTGTCCCGCCGATGTTCCTACCGTCTTCGACCATGGCAACGTGAACTTCGGCGGAATCAATGAGCCGCGCGCTCAGTACATGTCGAAGCCTCCCAACAACATGAGCGGCTTTGCAGCGCGGCCCATCCTGACGGTTACCCCCTACTTGTTGCGACTCCAGAAAGGACCGCTCAAGGGCGACTATTGTCAAAATGCGGGCCTGACTGATCTGGGTGAAACCTTACTGCGCGAAATGATGACGCGCGGGATGATCATCGAAATCGACCATCTGCCCCGCCGTTCCTACCAGCGCGCCTTCGAGATGCTGGAGGAGTATGATTATCCCGCCGCCGCCACCCACGGCACGAACGGCTTTGAAGGGCGGTTGTATGCACTGGGGGGCGTGTCGAAGTCGGGTTTGGGGCGCTGTCGTGATCCCCAACGTAAGGGCGCCATGCTCCGCGCCTTGCAGCAACGGGTGGCCTTGATCAAGAAGCACGGTGGCTATCCCGCAGAGGGCTTCGGCTTGGATCTCAACGGCTTTGCAGGAGCTCCGGGGCCGCGCTTTGGCGAGCAGAGCGATTGTAAGGCGGCCCAGCAGGAGCCAGTGACCTATCCGTTTCAGTCTTATGCTGGGGACGTCACGTTTAGTCAGCCCCAGGTGGGCAACCGTAAGATCGACTTCAACACCGAAGGCCTTGCTCACATCGGCCTCATGCCCGAGCTTATCGAAGATGCGCGTCGCGACGCCGCATCCGAGGCCGATCTCGAGCCCCTATTCCGTTCCGCAGAAGGTTACCTGCGCATGTGGGAACGCGCAGAGGCGCGAGCCAAAGCGTTGCGCGAGCAGGCACCCTAGGGTAGGCCGGCTGCGTTCGGCGTTCCATGGGCAGGCCATGCGCGCGCGCATGTGCGCGGCGATCATCAATTTTTTTGTCAGGTCCAGGCGCCTGCTCGCGAACCCATTGTAGGTCGTACGTTCGACCAGGGTAGCCGCGCGTACCGCGGCATCCGCACTATCAATAGGAGTGAGCAAATGATTCGCCATGTTGCCGTTGCGCTCGCGCTCGCGGGCATCGCCATTACCGTGCCGGCTCGTGCGCAAACCGCCTCCGCCATTTCGAGCGGTGGCTATACGAGCCCGTACTTTGCCGTCGACGGCGCGCCGTTGATGAAGTCCTTCTATTTCAAGTATCAGAGCGACGATCACCACCTGCGCGCCATCGAAGTGCAACCACACAACCCCAGCCTGGGCCGCATCGCCATCAACTATCAGGACGAGAACGGCGACGACGACTACTTCTACAACATCGTCAGCCAACCTTACTACGGCTCGATCTTTCAACGCTCGACCGCCCGCGAGGTTTGTGTCGGGCAGTGTACCATCGCCATCGCACGCCCCGGTGACCCTCAGAATTGGACCTTTGTGATCAAAGGCTTTTACCTCTACTTCCACGGCACCGATCACCACATGGATCGCCTCAGCGTCACCGAGTCCAACGGCCAGTTGACCGTTGCGTACAACGACAAGAACGACGATGACACCTTCATCTGGGAGGTGGACTACGCCTACGTTCCGAACGCCCGCTTTACCTCGCAAAGCTCACGCAGCGGCTCCGCCAAGGGTGGGCAGCGCGCGACGATTCCCGCGGGCATGGCCGTGCTGCGTGGCTTCACGTTCGACTTCTCCAGCGAAGACCACCATATCCGTGACATCGGAGTATGGATGCCGGGCAATGGTAACCTGGACGTTTTCTACGGCGACAAGAACATGGACGACACCTTCACCTGGCAGGTGCGTTACGGCATCCTGGGCAGCACAACCGCACCGGCGACCGTGATCGGCACTATCGGGGCTATCGGCACTATTGACGCCAGCCTCGCATCCCCGTAGTGAGCCGACGCTCTACCGGCGTTACAGTTCCTTGCGCTCGCTTGCGCGATGAACGAAAGGTAACTGCATGGGTGAGTCCGCGCCAAATGCCAGCTTAAGAGGCGCTCTCTGCGGGTTGGGCGCAGCGGCCCTCTTCGGCACGTCCACGCCGGTCTCGAAACTGCTGCTCGGCGCGATGCCGCCCGCGCTTCTGGCGGGTCTTTTGTACCTCGGCGCGGCTTTGGGTTTGTGGGTCGCGTGGGTGTTTAGGCGCTCGACGTCGGAAGCTGCGCTGCGTCGCGAGGACGTGCCCGAGCTGCTCGTGGTCATTCTTGCTGGCGGCATGGTTGCGCCACTATTGATGTTGCTTGGCCTGACGCGGCTCTCAGGACTCTCAGGCTCGCTGCTGCTCAATCTTGAGGCACCGTTCACCATCCTGGTTGCCGTCGTGGTGTTTCGCGAGCACCTCGGGAGGCGTGTCGCGCTCGCTTCTATGTGCATCCTCGTCGGTGCGCTCTTGCTCAAGCTCGAGCCCGGTACGCTCGCTATCGACGGCATCGGTATGCTGCTGATTGCTGCGGCCTGCTTGTGTTGGGCAGTGGATAATAACCTTACTCAGCGTCTATCGCTGCGGGATCCGTTCGCCGTAGTGCGCCTCAAGACAACCTGCGCGGGACTGGCGAACACCATAATTGCCTTGGTCTGGCTGCGCCCAGTGCTGCCGTCTTTGGGCGTGCTGGGGGCTGCCCTCTTACTCGGGTGCTTGAGCTATGGAGTGAGCGTCGTGCTGGATGCCTACGCGCTGCGTTACGTCGGCGCCGCGCGCGAAGCTGCCTACTTCGCTACGGCACCGTTTTTGGGTGGCGTACTGTCTGTCATGTTACTCGGCGAAAAGATGCACTGGCTCGATGGGCTCGCCATGCTCACGATGGCTATGGGCGTGCTGCTATTGGTACGCGAGCGGCACGGCCATACGCATAGACACGAAGTGCTGGATCACGATCATGCGCATGTGCACGACGAGCACCACCAGCATA
>JBKJIA010000582.1:0-16197 GCA_046598735.1 Polyangiales bacterium | reverse complement strand
TGGACAACCTTCTTGACCGGTGTCGATCCCGGTACCCATGGTGTGTTCGATTTCACGACGCGTCATGGCTACGACGTGCGCTTCTCGGCCGGCACCGTGCGAGAAGCACCCACCCTTGCAGCGCGTCTCGATCGACTGGGAAAGCGCTGCGCTTGTATCGGCTTTCCAGCCACGTTTCCACCGGAGCGTCTGGAGCACGGTGTCTTCATGTCCGGCTGGGATGCACCGGTTGCATTCGAAGCCGATCGCCGCTTTGTCTGGCCGCGCGCACTGCACGACACACTCACACGCCATTTTGGTCCCTTACGGTTTGACGAGGTCGATCAGTTCCATGCGGACAAGCCGGGCTGGCATGCGCGTCTGGGTCAGTCGCTAGCGGGTAAGATCGCGCGACGTACGGAGCTTGCGCGTTTTGTGCTCGCCATGCGCGACTGGGATTTGTTCGCGTTCTACTTCGGCGAGAGCGACACGGCGTCGCATTACTTGTTCAGTTTGTACGACGAAGGCTCGCCGCGTCGGCCTCGTGAGGTAGTGGCGAGCGAAGCGAACGGCCTCGCGACCGTCTATGAAGCCCTCGATCGCGCACTCGGCCAGCTCGTCGATGATGCGGGTCCAGGCGTTGAAGTAACGATCGTGAGCGACCACGGTTCGGGCGGTGCTTCGGACAAAGTGCTGTACGTCAATCGCGCGCTCGAACAGGCGGGGTTGCTGCAATACCGGGGCGCTGAGGCGAGTACGGGCGCGGCACAGATGGTCAAGAAGATTGCCTTGTCGCACATCTCGCCCGCGTGGCGTGATCGTGTGTTTCGCTTTGCGGGCGCGCGGCTTCCAAGCTTGCTCGAATCGCGCGCACGCTTTGGCGCCATCGATATGCCAAATACGCAGGCCTTCAGTGACGAGCTCAACTACTTCCCTGCCGTGCACCTGAACTTGAGCGGACGTGAGCCGCGCGGCACCGTGCGCGCTGCGGACAAACAGCGGGTGATCCAGCGTGTGACTGACGCGCTCCTGGCGTTGCGTGATCCCGTTCACGGTCGACCGGTGGTGAGGCATGTTCATGCGCGTGAGTCGTTGTTCGTGGGGCCGTACGTCGAGCGCGCGCCAGATCTCTTGCTCGAGCTCCACCTGGATCGCGGGTACAGCTACAACTTGATGCCGAGCGGCGAAGTGGCAACGGGCACGATCTTTCGCACGCTCACGCCTGCTGAGTATTTGGGCAAAAAGGGCCGTAGTTTGCCGGGTAGTCATCGCTCACACGGCTTGTTCGTCGCGGCAGGGCCACGGGTGGCCGCACGCGGTCAGATTGACCTGAGTATTGCAGACTCGAGTGCTTGTGTGCTCGCGCGCATGGATCTGGCGATGCCAGCAGGCGCGCGCGGTGTGGTGCCCGCGGGATTTTTGGCGGACGCGCGGCCACTGAACGCACTCCCCGCCGCTGTGCCGAAGAGCGTAAGACGTGCTGTGCCTGCGCCACGTGCCGGTAAGCTTGAAGCACGCTTGCGCGCGCTTGGTTACATCGACTGAGATGCGCGTGCTGCATGTCGCTGCCATGCCGTTTCCGAGCCAGCAAGGCACGCAGGCACTCGTCCACGCCTTTGCGGACGCAACCTCGCAAGCAGGGCACGACACGCACTTACTATGTTATCCGCATGGGGCTTTCAGTCGTGCCACGCGCTACTCGCTCCATCGCAGCACGGACATCGGCCGCGACCGTTCGCTGCGTTCTGGGCCGTCTGCACGTAAGGTGTTGCAAGACATTCAACTCGCCCGAGATCTACAGCGCCTGCACGCAGCGCTACGTCCCAGCCAGCTTATCGCGCACCATGTGGAAGCAGCATGGGCTGCGCACCTGGCAGGTCTAAGCCACGTGACGTTCGTCGCGCACACCAGCTTGTCGAGTGAGCTCGGATCTTACTTTCCTCGCGGCTTTGAACCGCTGCTGAGCGGGCTAGGGCGCTTCCTCGATCGGGGTGCGACGCGCTCCTCTGCACGCGCGTTTGCGATTTCGCCGAGCCTTTGCAGGCTCATGGCACGCGACACGGCGCGCGCGTTCGAGCTGCTGACGCCCCCGTGGTCAGTACATCCCGAAATCGATGGTAAGGAGCGCGACGCGGCGCGTGCAAGCCTGGGCCTCGCGCGTGACGCCGAAGTTGTACTCTACGCAGGGAATCTGGATGCCTATCAGGGGCTCAACGTGTTGTGCGCGGGGCTTGAGCTCGCGGTTCGACAGCGTTCTCGGTTGCGTTGGCTTATCGTCACGGCCTCGGATGCGCGCGCATTTCTTGCTCGGCTCTCGCCCGCTTTGCGCGTGCAAGTGCAGTGTGTACGCCTTGATGGGGACGAGCTGCGACGGCGCGCCCACGCCGCGAGTGATCTCGCACTCGTACCGCGCAAGATTCCGGGCGGACTGCCGATCAAGCTGCTCGATGCGCTCGCCCACGGGGTCCCTGTGCTGACCTGCGAGCGCGCCACGGCAGGCTACGAATTCGGGGAAGCCTGTACGGTTCTAACGAACGACGACGCCTTGGCCTGGGCGCCCGCGTTGACGCGCTTCTTCGATCTATCTCATCAACATCGAAAGGTTTTTGCGCACAGTGCGCGCGAGCTCGTGCGCCGACAACACCATGCCAGCCGCTGTGTCGCGCAACTGCTATCGCCACGCGGTTGAAGCGAGTTTTTCGGCACGGGATCCGCAGGTGGTACAAGGCGATATGCCTGAGCTCGCGCTGACTGCCGGTTCCTTGTTGACCCACGTTCCTTCTGCTTCGAAACGAGTTTGGGCGACGCTGTCGCTGCTTGCTTTGCCGCTCAGCCCCGCGTGCACGACGGCCAGCGCCGAGACGGCAGGTCGCGCGGCCCATCCCGCAACTTCGGTGCCAGCCAAGGCGGAGCCTCGCGTCGCCAGCCCTGCTGCCACACCACGCCATCCGCAAGCAGCGCAAGCAGCGCAAGCAGCGCAAGCCGGTACGCCACGCAGTCTGCTTTACGATCTCGCAGCGCATGCAGATCACGCCGAGCTACGGCACGGCAGTGAGCTCTTGATCGATTTCGGTATTCCCAGCGATGCCAAGTACACGCTTGGCGGTTGGGGCACGCGCATGTTGCGCGGCGCGACCATTGACGGAGCCACCGCCGCCTTCGTGCGCGGTTCCTACGGCGACATCTTGCTACCCGTGCACTTCGACGGCTCCGGCAGCATTGCCTTCCGCGCTTGTGCACCGCGCAACGGCGAAATCACCGTGTACCTCGATGAAAAGGTGCTGGCGCGCGTGAAGACCTCGCCTGACGAATTCGAAATCACCCAGCTAGAGGTTCCTGCCGAGAAGCTCGGCAAACGGGAGCACATGTTGCGCCTGCGCGGTTCCGGCATGGGTACGTTGGGGGCTCACAGCACCGCGATCGCGATAGATTGGGTGAGCGTGGCGCCTGCCGGAACCGTAGCCACACCACCCCCGGCGCTCGCAACGAGCTCCACGAACCTTACTGTTCCGGCCGGATTTTCGCTCGGCTTCGCGCTGGCCGTACAGACCGGTGCACGCCTTGAAGCCAAGGTGAATGGCGCCGCGCATGCCAAGTTGCGGGCGCTCGCGGTGCTCGATGACCTGAGTGTTCGCGAGCTCGGTTCCGCTCCTGCCGGTGGCACGTTGGATGTGGATTTATCGTCCGTCGCAGCGCGTGTCGCGCGCATCGATCTGAGTGCGGAGGGCGACATCACACTGGTGGCACCTCGCATTACGCTGCCTGCTGAAACGCAGCCTGCTCTGCTGCCCAAGCAAGTGCGCAACGTACTCGTTTATCTCGTGGACACGCTGCGCGCCGATCATCTGCGTCCGTTCAATGCCAATACACGCGTGAAGACCCCAGGCCTCGATGCGCTCGTGGAGACGGGTGTGGCGCTTTTCACGTCTGCACACACTCAGGAGAATTGGACCAAGCCGAGCGTCGCGACGCTGCTCTCGTCGCTGATGCCATGGGAGCACAAAGCGGTCACGATGGAAGCAGTGGTTCCCGCTTCGGTGCAGCTCCTGCCCGAGCTATTGCGCGAGCGCGGCTTTCGCACGGGAGCCTTTATCGCCAACGGCTACGTATCCGACAAGTTCGGCTTCAATCAAGGTTGGGACACCTATCGCAATTACATTCGCGAGGGCCGTTATTCGCGCGCGGAGTTTCTCGCCAACGACGTGGTCGCGTGGCTCGACAAGCGTCCCCAAAAGCAGCCGTTCTTTCTCTACGTGCACGCCATCGATCCGCACGTGCCGTACAAGCCGACGGCGGAGTTTCTCTCGCTCTACGATCCCTTACCGTATCAAGGCGTTGTGGACTTCTCGCACGACACCACGCTGCTCGAGAAGATCAAGATCGGCGACATCCGTTTGAACGGTCGCGACAAAGTGCATCTCGAAGCCCTGTACGACAGCGAGATAAGCTACCACGACGTGCACTTTCGCTCGATCCTGGCGGCGCTCGACAAGCGCGGTCTGACAGAAGATACGATGATCGTGCTCGTAGCGGATCACGGCGAAGAGTTTTGGGATCACGGCTCGGTCGGCCACGGCCACAGCGTGTACGAAGAGCTGTTGCACATTCCGATGCTCGTGCGCGTGCCCGGCGTCACGCGCGAGCCTGTGCGCATCACCAGCGCAGTCGGCTTGGTGGACGTGATGCCGACCGTGCTCGAAGCCATCGGTGAGCCGCTGCCGGCGGGCCTCAGTGGACGATCCTTACTGTCTGAGATTCGTGGTCAGCGTCCGAGCGCGCCGCGCGTCAGCGTGTCTGGCTTCATGGATGGCTGGCGCACCGCGCTGGTCGGGGACCTCAAGCTTATCCAGCGCACGGAAAAGCGCGTCATGCTCCATGACTTGGCGAGCGATCCGCACGAGCAGACCGATGTTGCTGCGTCGCGCCCCATTTCCGTGCGTTATGCCCGCGGGCAACTCGGGCTCGCGCTTGCGGCGACGGAGCAGGGCGACGCGCGCGAGCTCAAAAAACCCGTGCATCGCGAGGAAAAGACCAAGATCGATGCTGCCACCAAGGCCCAGCTCAAGGCGCTAGGTTACGTGCAATAGGTTACGTGCAATAGCTTGCGGGCTGGCGGTATGGCCGTGCGCGCAGCGACTTGCCCCACACGTGCAGCAACCGCCGCCTTCGCGATCCCTTCGACCTTACTGTTTGGGGCGCGGCGCGCGGCTTACGCGCTGGCTGGGATCGATGGTCGGTCGCGGAGGTGTCGCCGGAAACGGCAGGCCACCGGTATAAGCGAAGACCGCGCCGTTTCTTGACGCACCGTTGACGGGTGGCGTCGCCGTCTTGGCCGCTTCGGACAAGTTCGCGGCTGGTCCGGTGATAGGATCGCCAAACACATCGTCATCATCGAGACCATTCGCCGTGGTTGGTTCGTCGTAGGAGTCCGTGTCGAGCGCGAGGCCCTGACCGTTCGCCAGCGGACTCTCGATCATCATGGTCGATTCGCTCGCGTCTTCGTCCGCTACCTCGTGGTCGTCCACCTCTTGCAGCGCATCCACGGGCACTTCGATGTGGCTGCCCGTGAACTCCGACGCCACGTCTTCGAAGTGCGCATCCTCCACGCTGTCTGCTGTGACGGGCTCCCCTGCGTCTTCGCCGCCGTAGCCGCTCAACGACAGGATGTGCTCGAACACTTGCTGACCGCGCGGATCGAACTGCAACGAATCGATCACGACGTCGAAGCGTTGATGGGAGCTGCGCTCTTCGCCGTTGTCGACGGCCGTCACGCAGCGCCCCACGCCTGCGAAGCCGGGCGTTCCGTCTTGCAGCGTGATCGCAAACTGCACCCACTCGCCTGCGTCCACCGGCTCGGGCCCGGGCAAGATCACTTTGACCGGATCGACGCGGCCCACCAGGCCTTGCGCCATCTGGTTGAGATCCGTGAAGTCCGTGTGAACGGTCACCACCTGCGTCATGGGCTCTCGGTCTCCTTGTGTCCCAACTCAATCATCTCAGTCTCGCCGGTGTCGTTCAGTAAGCGCTCGATGCGCCGCTCTGCATCATCGAGCCGTGCCGCGCCTTGGCGTGAAAGGCGCACCCCTTCTTCGAAGAGCTCAAGCGAAGCCTCAAGTGGAAGATCCCCCGACTCGAGCCCCTCTACCACGGTTCCCAGTCGCGACAGGATATCCTCAAATGCCGGCGTTTCGCCTTGCTTCGTTAGCACGGGCTGTTGCGCTGGCTGAGTTTTCGCCATTCGTTCCTCCGTCGCGCGAACCTTGAACGAGCCTCGCTCAAGGGTCAACGCTTCTCCCACGCGCACGAGTATAGCGTCAAAGGCCTGCCGAAAGACGCAGTCCGAACGAGTTGTAAGCGAGGTCGTCCAGGCTGTAGACCATATAGCCGAGCCCCAGGCCCAGATAGAAGCTGCGCACGACGTTCACGTCGGCCCCGATTTCCACGCCGGCGCCACGGATAAGGTTGGTGCGCGGGGTGTGGAAACGCTTGCCGAGCACGAAGCCAAGCTCGCCTACCGCGACCACATAAGGAGCCATGCGACCGAGATCGCGCAGATGCTGATAGCCCACGAAGGCATTGCCGCTGAACAGACCTTCGGTGGCGCCATACTCGTAGCCCCGTCCGCCCGCTTCGAGCCCGCCGCCTGCGCGCACGAAGCGCGTGGGCAAAAAGCCCGAAAATGTCGCGGAACTGACCGCTCCGCCGCCCGCGTCATCGGTCAGCGAATAGATCCGATAGCCAAGCTCCACGCGCGGGCCGGTCCAGGACAGACCGCGCTCGCTCGTGGTCACTGGCCCCGTCGCTGAGGCTTTAGCGGGCCCCTGCATCGCCGGCTCAGGTGCCGCAGCCGCAGGTGACGTAGGTGCCGGTGTTTGTTCAGCAGCCAGTGTGGTGGCTACGTCCGCAGGCGCTTCGCTCGGCGCATCCTGCCCGGACGCGTAGCCGGAAGAGCTCGCGGTCCACACGCAAAGCGCCGCACACAATATGGATGGGGAGTACTTCATGGCTCAGCGCCGCCGTCTGCTTGCCATGCGAGCGACTCGTCTGCGAAGGTTTCGACCGCGTTCAACATACGGTCCACTTCGGCTTCATCGAGTCTCGGATTCGCCTCGATGTACACGCGCAAGTAACGCTGCGGGTCCGGCGTCTCGTAGAACGCTATGCGCTTGCTGCGTAGCGTGTCCACGCCGCGAGTGATCAGTTGGTAGTACTTCTGATCAAAGTCGTTCGTGCTCGTCTTGATTGAGCCCTCATAAAACGAAGGCTCGCCCTGCGCGGTGCGCGCGTCGTTGTCAGCGACGGCCATGCGCTCGGCGCAGCGTTCCCGCGCGTTGAGGGCGATATCGCAGTCCAATAACGTGGCTTCAAAGCGGTACTTGGCATTGCGCGTGTTGTCTGAAAGGATCGATTCGCGCTCGATTTGGAGCACCACGGCCGTGCCTGGAATGAACAGCTGATCGTCTTTGCCGCGCAGCTCGATGTCCGGGTCCATGCCCAACACGAGCGGATCGTGCTTCGCCTGCTTCCACGGCGGGCTCAGAAACCTGACTCGGTAACTGAGGCCGTCGCGAGCGCTCGCGGTCGCAACACTCAAGCCTGCGTACGTTTGCTCGGCGTCCTCGCCGCAGCCGAGCGAGAGCGTCGAAATCAGCCATAGGAGAGGCACCACGCCCAGACTAAAAAGGCTAAGATGATGTGCAAGCTTTCCCACGAAGTGGCGCGAACAATGCGGCGCCAACGGTAAGCCGGTCAAGCCTTTCCATGTGGGTCCAGCCAAGTGACGAAAGGCGCGCGTCCGCACCCCTGCGACATGCGCTGAAATAGGCGCGGAATCCGCCAGCTTTTTTTCGATCTTTCACATGCCCCGATCGGTTAATGTGGGGGCAATCACGAGTGGGCGTCTTTCTCTGGTTTCCACAGCGTCAGCAGATAATGTTACAAATACCGGACGGTTTTGCGTGTCGCGCAATGGAGCAAAGAAGTAGCCATGGATGATTCACGCTCCCCCGCGTCGGTTCCACGCGTGAACTCGTCGGGCCCCGATCCGCTCATCGGACGCACGGTCAACGATCGCTACAAGATCGGCGGCATCATCGCGCGCGGCGGCATGGGTAAGGTTTACCGTGCAGAGCAAGCGCCTCTGGGCCGCTTGGTGGCGCTCAAAGTCTTGAATCCGAACTACACCGGCGAGAACGATCCGGAGTTCCACAAGCGCTTCTTTCTCGAGGCCTCGATCTCGTCCAAGCTCACGCATCCGAACACCGTCACGATCTTCGATTACGGCAAGACCGACGACGAGATCTATTACATCGCCATGGAGCTGCTCGAGGGCCGTACTTTGCATCGCGCCTTGCGTGATGAGGGGCCATTCGATGCGGAACGCACCACGCACATCGGTCGGCAAATCTGCCGTTCGTTGCGCGAGGCGCACGGCCTGGGCGTCATCCATCGCGATCTCAAGCCGGCCAACGTGTACTTGGTTCAGCACGGCGACGAGAATGATTTCGTCAAGGTACTTGACTTTGGCCTGGTCAAGAACTTGGAGGAGAAGGGCGAAGAGCTCACGCAGACCGGCCTGTTCATGGGCTCTCCCAAGTACATGTCGCCCGAGCAGATTCGGGGCGACCGCGTGGATGCGCGCGTCGATGTCTATGCGCTCGGCGTGATGATGTTCGAGATGTTGACGGGCAAAGTGCCGTTTGATCGGCCGAACTCGGTCAATATCTTGATGGCGCACATCCAAGAGCAAGTGCCGGCCATGAACGAGTTTAATCCGAGCTTGCGCGTACCGCCGCCGCTCGAGGCCGTGGTGCGTCGCTGCATGGCCAAGGGCGTCGACGAACGCTACGCGAGCATGGACGAAGTGCTCGTGGCGCTTAAGCAAGCATCGGGCCTGAGCGCGACCATGAGCGGCGAGTATCGGCTGGGGCAGGGCGAGCTTGCGAGCGTACAACTCGAGCAGGCATACAGCCCGGGCTCATCCGGCGCGCAACTCTCATCCGAGATGTTATCGGGAGGTACCCCGTCCGGGCGGGGTCAAGTGCCTTATGCGTCCGGTCAGATGCCCTCCTTGGCGGCGCAGGTGCCACGCAAGCGCAACAACACGCCCCTCTTGCTAGGCGCGATAGCCGTGCTCGCGATTATCGGCGGCTTCTTGGTAATGGGAGAAGCGAAGCCGTCCGCGGATTCGCCGAGCGTGCAGGCCGAGCCCGTAGCGGGCGTGGGCAACCCTTCGGCACCGAGCGAGCCCGCTGCCGTTGCACCGATCGGCGTCGAGCCGAGCGCTCCCAGCGCCGTCGCCGCTCAGCAACCAGCATCCGCGGCGCAGCCCGCCCAAGCCGCGACCGTATTGGTGTCGCTACGTTCGACGCCGCCAGGCGCCATGGTCGTCGTGGGTGGCAAAGAGTACGGCCCCACGCCCACTCAAGTGGAATGGACCGGTGCCGAAGCGGTCTTTGGACGAGAGGTCACTTTTCGTTTTCAACGCAAGGGTTATCGCGATCTCACCGTGACGCGTCAAATCCGCAACGACAGGCTCGAGGTCGAGGCGCCACCGATGGATCCCATTCCGGTGCGCCGCCCCACGCGGGAGGATCGCCCCAGTGCTTCGCCCGCGACGCCCAAGCCCGCCCCGTCCACCACCGTCACGCCCGTCAAGGGCTACAAGGCGGAACCTTACTGAGCTGACCGCTCGAGCGGCGCGCGCGATTGACCCTGCGCGTGATCTGTCCCACCCTGCCTGGGGTTTCGCGTATGCAGGCACAGATGAAAGCAGCGGTTGCGCCCATTTCAAAGGGCCTGGGGTCAAAGGATCCGGGCCCTTCAGTCGTGGCTCCTGGCAACTACGATGGTGTCCATCTTGGGCACCGTGCGCTCGTGGAAACCGCGCGCCGCTTGGCCTTGCGCGACGATCCGGCACCCCGTGTGGTAGCCCTGACGTTCGATCCCCATCCGCTGCATTTTGTCGCGCCCGATCGCGCGCCACCGTTGCTCACCACGCCTGAGCGCCGCGTGGAGCTGTTGCGTGCTGCCGGCGCAGACGCCGTAGTGATTCGCAGCTTCGATGCTGAGTTTTCCGCGCTTTCGCCAGAAGCATTTGTCGATCGTGTGCTGATCGACGATCTCGGTGCCGTGGGCGTCGTCGTGGGCACGGATTTTCGCTTTGGCGCCTGTCGCGCAGGGAACGTGGAGCTATTGCACAGCTTGGGCTCAGCGCGTGGTTTGCAGGTGGCGACGGTCCCACCCGTCACGCTCGACGGGCAACTTGTCTCGTCGAGCCAAGTACGGGCCGCGATCGCCGCGGGCGATGTGAGCTTGGCAGCGCGCATGCTGACGCGCGTGCACGACGTCGAACGTGGGGTGGTGCACGGCGATCATCGCGGGCGCACCTTAGGTTTTCCCACGGCCAATCTCGAGCTTGCTGGATTGATGCCGCCCGCGGATGGCGTGTACGCCGTGGCCCTGCGCATTCTCGATGGCGATCCGGCCGATTCCGACCAGGCGCTCACGTCGCAGTGCAGATTCGGCGTTGCGAACCTTGGCGTGCGTCCCACGCTGAACGCGGGCCGTTCGATGGAAGTTCACGTGCTCGATTTCGAAGGCGATCTATACGGCCGCCGCTTGCGCGTGGGTTTCGTCGAACGCTTGCGCGGCGAGCAAAAATTCCAGTCACTCGATGCCCTCAGAACGCAGATTGCGCGCGACGTCGATCGCGCGCGCGCAGCCCTCGATGCATGCGCGCCGGAGCTACTTGCATGGATTTGAAAGCGAAGAGTCTGCTGAAGCGCGTGTTCGATTTTGCCCGATCCGAAATCGATCGTCGCTCGCGGCCTCCCGAGCGTCTGTCGTCCACACCGGCCAGCGGCCAGCAGCCGAGTCCGCACGCCGAGATTCCCCGCGCACCGCCCGTGCCGAGCGAAGCACGTGCGCGCGCGCCCCAAGCCGCCGATGCGGATCTGGCGCTTGAGGTGACGCGCGCCTCGTCGGGCGCGGTGATCGTTCGTTGGGCCGTCAGCGAGATCGACGTGTCTTCGGCGCGGACGCTTGCGTCTCCAGCCGCCAGCCTCGCCGTGCGGCTCGTTTCATTCATGCCCGACCAGCGCGCCCACGTACGCCGAGACGTGCTCGACCTCCCAGCCGAAACGCTGACCGGCTACCTTACGTTTCAGCGCCCCGAACACGAGCGCCTTGTCGTGTCCGTGGGCCTGCTGGCCGGCGAGCAGTTCGTTTCCATCGTCCACGCGCAGCTCGGCTAACGCACTTTCGTACGCAACCTCCACAGCACGCGGCCGATACCCCGCGTCGGAGGATGCAATGCGAAGATTCTGGCTGTCGACTTTCGCGAGCTCGGCCGCGCTCGTGCTCATGGGTTGTTCCGCAGCCACCCAAGCTTCGTTCGTGCCGCACCTGGATCTCGGGGTGCGCTCGTCGCGATCGCGGGATACCTACACAGACTTTCCCTCGAGCCGCGGCAAGCAACGCTGGGACCTTACGGTGTTCGCGCAGCTCGCCTGGAGCTCGCGCCGCTCGGCAACGCTGATTGCCAGCCGAAACGAGCTCTCTCCGGACGCCTGGATCGAACCGTGCCCCGACCAAGATTGCTTCTGGGACAACCCAGAAGATGATTCCAGCTCAAGCTCGGAGAGCGCGCCGTGACGAAACTATGCTTACGCCTGTTGCTGTGTCTCGGCCTGCCGTTGCGAGCTGCACGCGCACAAGACATTCCTACGCCGAGCGTTCCCGCGCGCACCGCGGAGGCGTCGAGTCCGCAGATCTCGGTGCGAGTCGTGGTGCAAATGGCGCTGAAGGCAGCACGGCATACGGCACCGGGGCGCGCGGATGAGCTTGGCAAGCGCGCGCGTCTGGCTGGCCTCGTGCCCCAGCTCAAGCTCGGCGCACGACGCGGCCTACAGCAGGACCAAAGCTCGAGCTCAACGCTCTCCGATGATCGCACCAACGCATCCTTGGGCGACGATCTAACCCTAGAAGCAGGCCTTACCTTTCAGCTCGATCGCCTGGTGTTCGCACCCGAACAAGTGCGCTTACTCGCGGTAGAACGATGGCTCGCGTCCGATCGCCGCAAGTTGATCGAAGACGTCGTGCACTTGTACTTCCGCCGCGCTCGTTTCGTGCACGAGCGCGACGCCGCAGCCCAGGCCGATGCTGCCATCGACGCCGACATTGCCGAGCTCGATGCGTTGCTCGATGCCTACACCGACGGGGAGTTCAGCGCTGCCCTCGCCAAGCTGCCGCCCCCAAGCAGCGGCGAGGCAGCTGCCCGCAGGCAGACAAATGCGCCAGCCGATTCAGCTCCCACTCGGACCGCGCCGGACAAACCGAACGCGTCGCTAAGCGTCAGCGGGCCGCCTTCAGCCGGGCACGAATCTCGCTGAGCACGTCGCGCAACTTACGCGGCTGCTCAAGCGCACTGCGCGCTTTGGTGAGGCTACCGTCCGCCCCACGCCTGACCAAGGCCGCACCTCCTGCAGCAGAGCTGACCCAACTTTCGCCGCCTCGCTCGACCACGCGCAACACGCCCTGACTCATGCCCACCGCGCGCAGCACGGCAGACTTCGGCAGCTTCCGCGCGAACAACAACGTGCGCTCCCCACTCACGAACGAAGGCTCGCCCTCGATGCGCATGCCAATCCCATTCACCACGCCCCCGAGACTCCGCACGAGCACGGTCTTACCCGTTTGCGCCGCACCTTTTTCGGATTGCTCGACCATCATCTCCACGTCCGTGACGATGCGGCCATGCTCATCGTAGTGGCTCGCCTGCGCGACCACGCGAGCGACCATGACTTCTTCGGCGCTGTCCGCGAGCGCTGCCAGATCGAGCGCTTCGATCATCGATGCCTGTGCCCGCTGCGCGCTCAGCATGCTCAGCGTTGCGACGCATACCCATCCGAGCCAAGTGGCTCTGCTTCCCGTGCCGCCCATAACGTTCCTCCGACCCGCGGAATTCGCGCTCCCATCAGGGTAACCGATTCCTTGGTGCGCGCAGCCATTGGCACGGGTGACCGCGTGGTAGCCCGCGCCTATCTCGAGTGCGAGACGTGTCTGGCACATGTCATTGACAACGCTCACTTACCGCGCGTACAACCGCGCACCATGAGCGCTAAGTTGTCAGTGAAATACGTTCTGATCGGGGTCCTGAGCGGCCTGACCGCCCTGGCAGGCAGCGGATGCAATCTCAACAAGATCGCCGCAGATCAAACGGCTTCGCTGCTTACCGAGGCGGCCCCTGCCCTCGACGGCTTCTGGGACTGGGAGATCGCCGGCATCGGCACTCCAGGCGCCATCATGCAGCTTGAAGCGATGTTGGCGATCACCCCGGACAACGAATCCCTCTCGCTCAACGTGGCCAAAGCATACGTGGGCTACGGCGTTGGCTGGGTCGAGAACGACTACGAAATCGCGTACGCCAAAGGCGAGTTCGACAAGTCCGACCGCCTGCGTCATCGCGCCCGCTTGCTTTACTTGCGCGCCCGCAATCTCTCGCTGCGCTGCATGCGTAATCGCGATGCCGGCATCGATGACGCGCTCAAAGCCGGTGGTGACAACCTCACCAGCTATCTGAAGAAGCACTATACCGATAAGGGAGATGTCGGTCCGTTGTTTTGGGCTGGCATGGCCTGGGGCGCAGCCATCAACATGGGCCTCGATCAACCTGACCTCCTCGCGGACATGAGCACCGCCAAGGCCTTGGTCCAGCGCGCGGCCGATCTTGATGACATGTTCTTTACGGGTGGTGCGTATGTGTTCTTGGGCGGCTTCGAAGCCGCGATGCCGAAAGCGCTCGGTGGTGATCCCGAAAAGGGAGCGAAGATGTTCGAGAAGGGCCTAGAGCGCACCAAGCGTCGCAATCACATGCTGCAGGTGAATTACGCGCGCATCTACGCCGTCAACGCGCAGAACCGCGACCTGTACGTCAAGCTCCTGAACGAAGTGATCGAATCGGGCGACCTTGGCAACGACGTGCGCCTCAACAACAAGATCGCGCGCATTCGTGCGGTCCGGTACCTCTCGCAGGTCAACGACCTGTTCTAGCGTTCTTGCTGTCTCCAAGGCTTGGAGGCAGTGAATAGGGGCGGCGTCGCGCTCGTCACCGCCCACTCGACCGGTCGCAGGGCGCGGCTGCCGCAGGGCCCAAGCCCGGGTTGCTGCGACGGAGGATAGAAGCGATGAAACGGAATATCTTACTGTTTACGGTCTTGCTCGCGGGCCTAGTGGCCGTGCCGAGCCTTGCCAGCGTCAGCGCTGGCCAGACTATCACCATTCGCATGGCCTCGCTCGCACCTGCGGGCTCCAGCTGGGACAAGATCTTCCAGGCCTGGAACAACAGCGTCAAAGAGAAGACGGGCGGGGGCGTGAAGTTCCAGTTCTTCCCCGGCGGCGTGGCGGGCGACGAAAAAGACGTCATCCGCAAGATGAAGGTCGGGCAAATGGATGCCGCCGGCCTCACGTCCATCGGGCTTGGCCAGATCGCCCGCCCGGTGACGCTGTTGCAGATGCCCGGCTTGTTCAAGAACTACGACCAGCTCGGTAAGGTCCGCAGGGAGATGGCGCCCGAGTTCGAGAAGATGTTCGCGGATAATGGCTATCGTCTAATCGGATGGGGCGACGCAGGTTTTGGCCGCGTGTTCTCGAAGAAGCCCATTCTCAGGCCCAGTGACTACAAGGCCGTGCGTCCGTGGGTGCCGCGCGAGGACCCTTCCTTCCCTGAGTTCATGAAGATCGTGGGCGCGAACGGCGTGCCGCTCGGCATTCCCGAGGTGTTCCCCGCTTTGCAGACCGGTATGGTCGATACGGTCGTAGCGTCCGCGATCGCCGCCGTGGCGCTACAGTGGTTCCGTTACGTCACGCACATGAGCAAGGACACCAGCATCGCGATCGTCGGTGCCACGCTCATTCGCGAAGACATGTTCAAGACGATGCCTCCTGATCATCAGAAGGTGCTGCTTGAGACCGGCAAGCAAGCCCACGAGATCTTGATCAAGCAGATCATGACCGAAGATGCCAAGGCCTATAAGACGTTGCTTGGCCGCGGCATGATCGAGTTCGACCCACTCGCAACGCCAGCCCAGGCCGCCGAGTGGCAGAAGGCAAACGACGAGCTGCTGAAGCGTTTAACCGGCCGTCTCTGGACGACCGAGCTCATGCAGAGGGTGAAGGCCGTCGCCGCGGGTGGTTCGGTCGCAAAGCCCGCAGCGCAACAGGCGGCAGCGCTCGCACCAGTCGCCGCGCCAGTTCCCACGCCTACCAAGCCGGCAGGCGTCAAGTCTGCCGCCGCGCCTGCCAAGGGTAAGTAAGCTCTACCCTTCTTTTTCAAGCTCGTGCAAACCCAAATCCGCGCTGTTTCCTTCGGGAAATGCGCGGATTTCTGCTTGCGGTGATAGCTGGTTTTCGTAGGGTTCAGCGCCGTTTCGGCCTCCGCGGAGGAATACTTACTTTGAAGCGCTTTAATGATGGGCTTGCGCGAGGGGAGGCTGCACTCGCGATGTGCATGCTTCTTCTCATGATCGTGGTCGCGTTCGCGCAAGCATTGCTGCGCAACCTTACTAACGTGGGAATGACCTGGGCGAACACCGGCCTGCAGTGGATCGACTGGGCCGACTTCGTCTTATCGAAGGGCACCTTGTGGTTGGCGTTCTTGGGTGCGTCACTCGCGGTGCATAGCGATCAGCACGTGGCGATCGATGTGCTGCCAAAGTTGGCATCGCCTCGTGCGCGAATGATCATGCGCGGCCTGGTGGGCCTGGTTTCAAGCGTCATTTGCCTGTACCTAGCGCGCGCGTTTTGGGCGGCGGTGTTGATCAATGGTGAGGAGCGCCCGGCTGATTTCGAGGTGCTTGCACTCAACGGCGCCGTACACGTGTGCGATGCGACAGCGGCTCAGCTAGGCGAGTCGGTCACGGCGAACGCCGGCTTCTATTGCTACGTGCGCTCCTTGTTCACGTCGATAGGCGTACGCATGGAGACGCCGGGGGCCGCATTCCAGTTGATCGTGCCGATCATGTTCGTCTTCATGAGCGTCCGTTTTATCGGCGGCGGCATCTACACGTTTATGCGGATTGCGCGCGGTGACATCGACGACGATCCCTCGGAGCATGGTCTTACGGCTGCATCCACCGAAGTGAACCATGACCTGCACGCCATGAAGGGTGGCTGAGCCATGATCGCCCTGATTGTCTTACTGTTTCTGTTCATCACCGT
>JBKJIA010000557.1:0-5222 GCA_046598735.1 Polyangiales bacterium | reverse complement strand
GAAGCGAGCACGGCTTTGCCGATCACGGCCACCCCTAAGCCATGACCGTGCGGGATGAACGAAACCGTGGCCGAGAGGCGTGCGCGGATCAGATTGAGCGTGTTGTCGCCGCCATAGACGCTGACCGCGTCGGCTTGCTCGAATAAGACTTGGGTCAGCCCTTCGTCGTCCGAGGCCACGTTGACGGCGCGAAAACAGCTGCCTAGCTCCGGGTCTGCTGCGGAGAGCGCGATCTCGAGCAGCGCGGCAAACACGTCTTCCTGCGAAGACGTCTTGGCGATGACGGGCCAGCCAAACAGTAAGGGCAGGGTGATGCCGCGCGCGGCGGCGGTAAACACATTGCCTGCGAGCACGACGATCGCGAGCTGCCCCGGACGGGCAAGCACGAGCTCGGGATGCGCGGCGCGACAGCGTGCATCGATCGATAGTAAGGCGCCTTCTGTGAACAGACTCAGCGAGGACTTCAAGCCCCAGGCGATCATGGCGGGTGACAAGCCGCATGCTTGGGCGAGCTGTGCGCGCAATTCCCTGCCAAGGGGGGTGCTCTCGTCTGCCAACACTTGCAGCGCCTGGGCGAGCCAACGCGCGCGGCGAGCCGGGCCCGCGTGCCACAGCGCATTGCCTCCCGCTACGGTTTGTGCGGTGAGCGAGCGCAATAGGCTTACGTCAGGACTTTGCATGATGGCTCCCGAGCAGCTCGTCGGCCGTGAGCGAGCAGCCGCGTGCTACAGCGCCTTGAGCGCGCCCTGTGACCACGATGCCGTCTGCTAGATAGTAAGATAAGTCGGCGGTCTGAATACAGCTCACGCTGTCGAGATTGGCGGTGTCATCCACGCGCAAGAGTCCCGGCGCATCGTCATCGGGCGCACGCGCCAGCAGCGATTCGGGGTCGACCGGCACGGCGCGCAGCCAGCCCGGGCTCCATAGGCACCGCGAACCTGACGGTTTACTTAGTAATGCATCACGCAGGCTGGTTTCGTAGAGTTGCGAAGACAGCTCGGTCATGCCGTACTCGGCCACGATAAAAGCGTCCTCTACGCCAAACGTTTCGCTTAGTAAGGTGCGCATGGCTTCTGGGTCAAGCTCGCGGGAACGCCCTTTGAAGCCGCCCGTTTGCATGATGCGACTGCCGCGCGGCAGCTCGAAACGCACGCCTTCGAGGCCATCCATCGCGTGCACGAAAGCGAACGAAGTGCCAAGCAAGGCCAGCTTGGTATTGCGCATCTCTGCGTTCGTCAATACCTGCGAGAGTGCATGCAGATCGAGCGCATCTTCACGCCACACGTTGATCGAGCTGTCTTCGCCAAACCAAGTCATGAAACGGTCGAGCATGTACGAAAGCGACGAAGTGGGCAGCTCCGTGGCGCTTGGTGCGATCACGACCAACTGCATGCGCTCGCAATCTGGGAAGAGTGCGTAGCGTGCGGCAGCGTAGGCGGCGCGATCGTAGGTAGTAAGGTCACGAAATGGATGCTGGCTGCGCTCTTGTTGCGTGGTGCCGGAGCTGACAAAGAGGCGTACATCGTCGCGTTCGTCGTGGCTTGCCATGCGCGCAAAACGGAAAGCGTCGGTGGGCAGCGCTGGAATCTGGTCGAGGCCTTGGGCTTGTGGGTGAGGGCGGCGCTGGGCGCTGAAGCGAGCGTAAGGTGTGATTGTGCGCGCTTGATAACGTGCGAGATCTTGCAGCAGGGCATCGCGCTCGGCATCGTGACGGCTGCCGTCGCTGCACGCGTCGATCAGCGCGAAAATCCGGGTTTTGAGCGCATCGCGCTCAGTTTCGCGCGCGCTCATCGTGCGGCTCCTTCGTCGCTCAGGCACGCATCGAGTGCTGCGC
Organism: Polyangiales bacterium; assembly: GCA_046598735.1. Classification (GTDB taxonomy): domain Bacteria; phylum Myxococcota_A; class Polyangia; order Polyangiales; family DASUME01; genus DASUME01. The sequence continues at coordinate 3,388 of JBKJIA010000557.1, read as the reverse complement.
AGAAACCTGCGATCTGAGTATCTGTGATGCACACGGGAGGCGTCAGGCACAGCACGCTGGGTGGAGCGCCGGCAGGGCAGGTGATGTAACCGCGTTCAAGCAAGCGGCGCATCACGCTCAGCACGCGCTCGCCGCTGCCAAGCGCGACGCCGAGCAACAGACCTGCGCCGCGTACGCTCAGGCCGTGCTTGGCTTGGAGCGGTTGTAGGGCGCGCCTGAGGGTTTCGCCGCGTGCTTGCATCTGGGTCGCGATGTCTTGTTCTGCCATGGTTTGCAGGCACGCGAGGGCAGCTGCGCAGGCCAAGGGATTGCCTAGAAAAGTGGAGGTGTGAATGGCCTCGGCGCCCGGGTCGCCCCACGCGGCCATCACTTCTTCGCGACCGAGGCAGGCGCTGACGGGTACACCGCCGCCCAGGGCCTTACCGAGACAGATGAGGTCCGCTTCGCAACCTTCTGCCACGTGCTGCAGCATGGCGCCGCTGCGACCGAGGCCGGTGTAGATCTCATCGACGATCAACACGAGCTTGCGTGCGCGCGTCAGCTCGGACAGCGCACGCAGAAAACCGGAGGGTGGTACGTTCACGCCGCCGCGGCCTTGAATGGGCTCGACGAGCACCGCGCCTGCACGCTCGCCCAACAGATCGAGCGCGCGCGTGACGTTTGCGATCGCGTTTGCGACATCGTCGGTGGAACGAGGGTAAGGTGCGAAGCGCACATGCGGGCTGAGTTGTTCGGCGAAGGGTGCGCGAAAGCCCTCGCCGTAGCCGCAGGCAGCCAGAGGACCATGGGATAGCCCGTGATAGCCGCCTTCAAACGCGACTACGCCCGCGCGCTTGGTGTGCAGCATGGCCGTCTTGAGCGCCGCTTCCACCGCATCGGCGCCGCTCAGACCCAAAATCACGCGCGCAGGGAAGGGCGCGAGCTGGGCGAGTTGGTCAAGCAGCTGTACTTTCTTGTCGGAGGGTTGCACGTCGCCGAGCGCATGCAGCACCCGGTCTGCCTGCGCGTGCAACGCGGCGACGACCGCCGGATGGGAGTGGCCGAGCGCCGCCGCACCAAACCCGGCCGTGAGATCGACGAACACGTTGTCATCGGCATCGCGCACGTTGGCACCGAGCGCCTTGATCCAGGAGATGGGATCGTGACTGGCACCGCTGCGTTCGGCGCGACGGGCGCGGCGATTGGTGAGCGCCGGACATTCCACGCGCGCGAGCCTTTCAGCCAACGCGATCGAAGCAGGCCCAGGAATGGAAGTGGTAAGAATCGGTAGCGCGCTGCCGAACATGCTGCTTCTTACGCGCGCTACTTCTTACGCCAAGGATAAAACGGGCGGCCGGCTTGGCGCGCGTGTTTCATCTGCTCGGGCGCATCCAGTACGAGCACATCGTAGGCCTCGCCGTGCGCGATGCTGGCCTCGCGCAACTTGACGCTGATCTCGTTCACATTCTTGCGGAACGACGCGTCGATGCGCATGGCGATGCATGGCGCGGGCTCGCCCGTGCCGCGCGTGTGCTGCAGCAGGCAGCCCCATTCCACTTCGGGGTAATCACGCAACACATGGGACAGTGCGTCGTAGAGGGCATCGGTGGGCCCGTGCGGGATGCCGAGCAGGTTGCCTGTGGTGGCGCCGAAGGTGGCGCTCACGCCAGTGGCTGGCTGGTTGGGATCCTCAGGGATCACGCTGCTTGGCTTGAGCGCGCTGTGCGGCGGCGGGCGCGTGCTCGGAATGGAGCTCAGCTTTTGGGCCGACGGGGGCCGCGTACTGGGATCGCCCCCATTCGAAGCGCGGCTTGGATTCACGGAACCCGCGCTCCGGTGGGCCGGCGGGCGCGTGCTCGGCAGCGCAGACAAAAGCTCCATGTCGCCTTCATCAAGCTCTAGCGCATGGTCCGCGGCGATGTCGACCACGAGCAGCTGTGCGCGATGCTGTTTGGCAAAGCGCACGACTTCGGAGATATGCAGGAACTTGCTCGGCACGTGGCCGTCGACGCCCAACCAGGCGTAGCGAATCGCCGCTTCTTCAAGCTCTGCTTCGTCGCTGAATACGGCCAGGGCCGTCACGCCGTTGCTGTTGGTCAACGTACGCAAAGTGGCTGGATCCGTGGGCCAGGTTGCCGCCCACACGCTCGCGCCTCGCAGCGCATGCACCGCGCTTGCGCGCTCCGACGTATTGTTCGCCGCAGCGATCAGCGCCTGCTGAAGGGCCTGCGTGTCAGCTCCTGAGGTCACCCGCGGATCTAACCACCGTTGGCCAGCCGAGCGCAAATTGCGCGTTCCGAAGCCTCGCTTTACCGCTGCTCCTCAGGCCTGCCACGTGCCAATCACCGTAGGTGACGCATTGTGCCAAGTACCGTTGCCGCGTGTGCCGTCGAACGTAATGCCGCCCTGCCTGTCGAGCGCCAAATCGACCTTACCGTTCACACGCAACGATGGATTGAAGAACTTGCCATCCTTGTCGATCAACGCGCTGTGACGTTCGCTGGAGGTGTTTCCCCGAGTCCCCATGAACAGCCTTGCAACATGACCGCAGGGCGAAATCGGTCACTTTTTGGGTGTGGAGTATCACAGAACAACCGTCCTTGACTCGTGGGATCATCCCGCTATCCTCGCGGCCCTTACGCAGTAGGCCCAGATAGCTCAGTTGGTAGAGCAGAGGATTGAAAATCCTCGTGTCGGCGGTTCGATTCCGTCTCTGGGCACCGAGAAACCTCGCTTTTGCGGGGTTTTTTCAATTCTGGCCCCAGCCGACTTTCCAGTGTCGCGGTCCAATTCGTCCTTCTGGTCCATACTCTGCACGGGGTTAAGGCTAAAATAAGGCAAAGAGAACTCTCCGAGTTCCGAGGCCAGAAGACGCGCCTGTTCATCGACGGGGATCCTGCCGTAGACGCGCTCCACCATGCGCGAATCTGTGTGGCCCATCATGAGCGCGATGAGGTGCGGCGGGGCGCCGAGGGCGCGGAGCCACGTGGCGAAGGTGCGACGCAGGTCGTTCGGGGAGACGCTCTTGAAGGGCTTGGGCGGTACCGCGCGCAGCTTCTTCGAGCCGACGTCGGGGCCGAGATCGAAGCCGGGGTTGAGGCGCTTCTCGATGCGCAGGCACGCCGCGTCGAGGTCGCGCCTTACGTTTTGCCAGGGCTCGAACAGTGGCTCGCCTGGGCCGCCTGCGTGCTCGAGGGCAAACTCGAGCAGGGCGTGTTGGTCCTGGCTCACGATCGGCACCACGCGATGGCGTGATACGCGCTTGGTGCCGCGGATGAGCACGCGGGTGTGATCTTCGTTGATGTCTTCGAGACGCGCGCGCTCGGTCTCGTTCCAGTTGGCGCTGGTGGCGAGGATGAAGGCGACGCGGGCCGCGCGGTCGGGTGTGAGCTCGGCTAACAGGTCGCGC
>JBKJIA010000539.1:0-6434 GCA_046598735.1 Polyangiales bacterium | reverse complement strand
GGCACGTTTGCGGTCGATGCCTGTGTGGTCGCGATCGGCGTCATGCCCAACACGCAGTGGCTGAAAGACTCTGCCATCCCACTCGCAGATGGGGGCGGCATTCTAGTCGATGGGCAGCTTGCAACCTCGGCTCCGGACGTGTTCGCTGCGGGTGATTGCGCGGCCGTGCGCTGGTTTGATGGCAGCGTGCGGCCTGAGCAACTCTGGTATACCGCGCGTGATCAAGGGCGCTTGGTTGCGCGCAGTCTGCTCGGCGACAGCGCTGTCTACGCACGCGGCACGTTCTACAACTCCGCCAAGCTGATGGACATCGAGTACACGACCGTCGGGCTCGTCAACATGAAGCTCGAGCATGAACACGATTGGTACTTCGAGGAACAAGGTAAGGTGCGCAGCACCACGCGCATCGTGCTGCAGGGCGAACGCGTGGTCGGCTTCAACCTGCTCGGGCGACGCTGGGATCACAGCGTGCTCAGCCAGTTCATCGAGCAGCGTCGCACCTTACCTTGGGTCCTTGAGCATCTGCAGCAAGCGAGCTTCGACACGGAGTTCGTACCGCGTCTCAAAATTCCGCGCGAATTGAGGAAGGCCTAAGTCATGGATCTGCAGGGACAGAACGGTCTACTTCACACCTATCGCGAAGGCTTCAAGACGCGCGGGTTGCTCGGTATCCTGATTTCATTCGGGCTGACCGGCTTCTACTTGGCGCTCTACTTCACGGAGGCATTCACCCCTCTGTCGGTGGCGCTGGGCCTAGGGAACAAGTGGTTTCTCTACGGTCTTTTGTACTGCGTGGCGATGACCTTAGGCGGCGTGGCCTACCTAAGAAAGCACGGCAACAGCCGTTACAATCAAGCGCGCATCATAGTCAACGTACTTGTCCAAGTGCTGCTCGGGTTCTCGCTGCCGTTCGTGATGCAGTTGTTCGGGCAAAAGGACTACTACTTTAGCTACCTATGGCCGCTCAAGATCGACGCCCTGTATCCCGATAACATCTCCCAGTATCCGCTCTACATCATGCTCTACAGCGTGCTCGCGTCGCTTGTCGCAGTGCCTGTGCTTGGCGTTCTATACGGTAAGCGCTGGTACTGCTCATGGGTCTGTGGATGTGGCGGGTTGGCCAATACGTTTGGGGATCCTTGGCGCCATCTGACCAGCAAAACCACGCGTTCGTGGCGCTTTGAGCAGGTGACCGTGCACGGTACGATGTTGCTCGCGCTCGCGACTACCGGCGTGGTGGGTGCGGATTTTCTCGTGGGTGGTGCGCATCCCACGTTTCACGCTTTTGCTGGCGAGTTGCGCGGGGCTTACGGTTTCGTGGTGGGAGCCATGCTTGCCGGCGTGGCAGGCGTGGGTCTTTACCCGCTGCTTGGTCCACGCGTATGGTGCCGCAACTTCTGTCCGATGGCCGCGATGTTGGGTCTACTGCAGAAGGTCGGGCGCTACCGCATCCGCGTAAAACCGGACATGTGCATTTCGTGCGGCAATTGCAGCACGTACTGCGAGATGGGCATCGACGTGCGCGCGTACGCGCAAAACAACGAAAGCTTTACGCGCGCCTCCTGCGTGGGTTGCGGGATGTGCGCACATATGTGCCCGCGCGGCGTGCTCAAGCTCGAAAACGAGTGGGCGAAGCAAGGCGACAAGCAAAAGCAGCGCCTACCCGTGATCAACTTCTAGCCGCGTGCTGTAAGCAGGTGACCTGCCAGCGCATGCAAGATTTCGCGACGCCGTGCCCAGAAGCTTGGCCGTGCGCGCAACGCTCCGAACGCCGGCTGCTCTACCACCAGTTTCAGATCCACCAGCTCCGCGAGCGCTTCGGGTAGGGGTAGCTCGAGGTCCCCTAAGATCGCGGCGGCTACCAACGCGCCGGTTTCCGCGGCCCCTTCCATGAAGCCCTGGAAGTCGAGCGAGCAGTGCTCTCCACAGAAATGGAGATTGCCTTCGCGCACACCTTCCTGTCCGTAGAAAGCCCACTGGCCCGGCCGATAGCAGGCATAGCTTCCCAAGTTGAAAGGGTAAGTAGGCCAATGCATCCGGACAGCGGAGTCGCTCAGGTAAGCCGCAAGCGCGCCTGGAAACACCTGCTCGGCACCGGGCAACATGACTTCGCTATACCAAGCTTCGGCGCTGCCTTTCGCGCTCGCTTCGCCCTGCTTGCCGCCGAGAAAGTTCGTCAAGATGCCTGTCGCGCCGGCTTGGCCAGGCGAGGTATCCCAACACTGTTGAAAGGGTAGGTCCGAAGTGACGCTGCCGCTTGCGTCATGGGCGGTCAACCACACGCGCTCGTTGAATGCGCCCATGACTTTGGCATTGGTGCCGTAGCCCATTTCGCGGATGATTTTTAGCTTCCCAGCCGAGAGGCCTGCCTCATCGAGGTCGACCTTACGCAGGGTCGAAAAGGGTAAGGCGAAAACGACCTGATCTGCTTCGACGGCACTTGGGTTACCTGCGCCATCCTCAAAGGTGAGTAGAAACACGTCGTCCAGCTTCTTTACTTTGATCAAGCGGTGGTTCAGCGAGATCTGACCCTTGAGGCCCAGAGCGAGCTTGTCTGGGAACGTCTGGCTGCCGGTGTGTGTGTGATAGCGCTCGTCGGAATCGCCGAAGATTCGAAATGGATCGGGGTCATCGGAACCCACCAAGTACAAAAGGTTCAACACCGATTGTTCGTTCGTTTCGAGGCCGTACTCGCAACAGTAAGCAGTGGAGAGCACGCTGCGCAGCTCGGGCTGATTGGCGAGGTTTTCTTCGAGCCACGTAGCAAGGGGGATGACATCGAGTTTGGCGTAGGCGTCTTCGTCTTCGTCGGCCATTTGGGCCAGGCTCGACATCAGGGGTGCAACTTCGCTGAATTGGGCGACGATGACCGCGTCGGAAACGGGCTTACCATCTACCCACCATACCTCTTCGATGCTCGCAGCAACTTCGTCGCGGTCGTCGAGCTGAATCGAGAATTCTTCGGCCAGCTTTTGCATGGTCAGATGAATGCTGTCGATAAGCTCTCCGCCTAGCTCCGCCACTTGCCCGTCGGGGAACGAGCCCTGGGCCGTGAACATGCGACCGCCGGTACGATCGCTTGCTTCGTATACCCGAGCCGTGAGTCCCGCTTGTTTGAGACGGTAAGCGCAGTGGAGACCCGCCATGCCTGCGCCGATGATCGCAACGCGCGCATTGTCGCCTGGGCTGCTATCGGTATTGCGGTCGCTACCCTGATCCTTACTGCAGCCGTCCAGTACAGTGGACATGGCAGGCATCGCCAGCGTGCTGAGCGCGGCAGCCGACGCTTTTAGAAAGGTGCGTCGTTCGTACGGTGCGTTGCCATCGATCTGCGCTGTCGCAGGGCGGGCCATGGCGTGCTTGCGCGAAAGCCGGCGCAGGCGAGAGAACAGCGGGGATTTCGACATGGCGCGCAATGTAGCAAAATGAGCGCGCGGCATCGGCTACTCGGGTGGCGCGAGATGTGGCAGACCTAACCCCGCCCGCGGGGCAGGAGGTTTCATCATGGGAGAGCGCGTGCCTGAGTCGTTCTTAAAGGTCGAGGTCGTGACCAAGGCCAACGTGTATTTCGACGGCAAGGTCGTCAGCCACGCGGTGCGTTTCGAGGACGGCACTAAGAAGACTCTGGGCCTGATCTATCCCGGTGAATTTCATTTCGGAACGGCCGCGCCCGAGCGGATGCAAATCATCGCGGGTGCTTGTCGCGCGCGCCTAGACGGCAGCTCCGAGTGGAGCATGTACGAAGCAGGCAGTGCGTTTCGCGTACCCGGCAATTCAGGCTTCGACATTGCAGTCGAGTCTGGCATCGCCGAGTACATCTGTTCGTTCGAGTGAGGTGCATGAGTGAAGGAAGCGCATGAGCTACCTGGACCGGTGAAGGCTTGGATCGAGCCTGATCGTTGGGCTTACGTGCGCGCGTTTCCACTCTATGCGTTGTTATCCTTCGTCGGTGTGACGGTCTCCGTGCTGCTCGCGCTGATGGTGCATCCGCTGTTTTGGATCATCGCAACCTTCGCCATGTTCCGTCAGGCGAGCGCGGAATCGGTGCTGCGCGAGCTGTGGCGCGAAGGCATGCTGCATCCCGCCCAAGTGCTAGGAGAGGGCCGCGTCGCGACGCTCGTACGACTCGAGGGACATAAGGGGATCCAAGACGCGATCGTGATCAGTCGCATTCCCAGGCGCTGGCAAGGGTCGCGCCCACCTTGGGGCGGTGAGCGTGCCGCCATGGTGATCGCGGGCGAGCCACCGCGTTTGCGTCCGTTGAGTGCAGATTTGGCGATGGGAGACAACGAGCGCGCCAAGCGTGCAGCCGAACGCATTCCTGAAGTGCAGTGGGATGCGTTGACGCGCGGGCTCAGTCAGCTCACGCCGCCTTTGACCGAGGGCGTACACCACGTGGAGCTCGGCGAACGGCCCTGGTATGGCACGTTGAGTACCGTCGAGGTCGGAGGCTCCTTGCCTCAACATCTCAGTGAAGCGCGGCCCACCGCGTTTTGCGCGGGCTTACCGTGTGTGGAAGAGCCCGAGCTTGCGCCACGCGAGCGAGAGCGTGTGCTTGGCTTGCGCCGTCGATCCTTACGGTTCGCGGGGCTCTACCTGGTGCTTGCGTTCGTGGCGCCGCTGAGTCTGAGCGTGATGCTGCCACGCTTTGGACGTGCGGAAGGCACGCTCTCGAGCTTGATTGCAACGGCGGTCGCGCTCAGTCTGTTTGCCGCTCCCTTACTATTGTTGCTGGCGTTTTCTGCTGGGCGCAAGGCGCGCGCTTACGCTCGGGATCTGCGCGACGGCAAGCTTTTGCGATTCTTTGGGCACATCTCTAGTTTCGATAGCTTGTCGCTCGATCCGGACCTTGCATTGCTTGCGCGCCGCGGGGTGCTCAATCCGGAGCCCGGCCAAGAGCAGGATATTCTGGTGCTGCGTCACGCCTCCGAGCCACTGCACGCTAACGGTCGTTGGGTTCCGCCTGGCATGGTCGTGCGCGTCGAAAATGTGGCCGTACCGCCCGACGAGCCTTTCAAAATGCCGTTGCCCAAGGACGTGCATGCCGACGTTAACGAAGCGGTGGACGTGGCGCGCCGCCGCCTTACTACCTTGGAGATTGCCGAAATCGTCAGGCACTCCGCCGCGCTCAAGAAACCCGGTCGCATCTTTTGGGTTTTGACCGCCGTTGCCGCGTACGCACTGTCTGCTTGGCACGCCCAAGCGTGGGTGTTTCCGCCCAAGCCTATTACCTTACTGATGGCGTTGGCGGCCTGGGTGTTTGCCGCATTTGCATCGTTCAAGCGCTCGCGCTTGGCGGGGCTGCTCGCACAGGATGCCGCCTTGGGCTGGGTTGTCACGGTGGATAGCTCCGCGAAGCACGACGACGACAGCGAGTTGCCAGCACGTGGCGTAGAAACGTTGTTGCATGCGCGCATGGACTGGACGGTTAATCGCCGCCCTGCCACCTGGCGTCGCTATGCAAGCCGCACCGAAGGCCCAGTGTAATGGCACCTCAGCGCGCGTTGCGATTGCGCGTGCGCTCAATGAGCTGTGTGGCGCTGACGATCTGATCGGTAGGTAAGGGCGCTTCCGGTTGCACGGTGACGTGCTCGATTCCGAAGCGCTTCTTGATGCGATCGCCTACCGCTCGTGCGACCTCGGTCCCGTGGCTTTTTCCATCGAGCACGACGTGCACCATCACGGCTACGAATTGCTCCGAAATCGACCACGCGTGCAAGTCGTGGGCATCGACCACACCCGGCGTCTCGCGCACCACCGCTTCCAGCGCGCGTAGATCGATGTTGGCCGGTACGCCTTCCATCAAGACACTCAGAGTACTGCGCACCAGACGGGAAGCACCGAGCAGAATCAAGAGCGCGATCACGATCGATGCGATGGCGTCCGCGCTGTTCAAGCCGGCCTTGAGGATCAACACGCTAGCGACGATCGCAGCCACCGAGCCGGCCGCATCGGACAACACATGCAGCAGCGCGGCGCGCACGTTGACGTTGGAGCTGTCGCCTCCGTGACCGAGGATCCACGCGGCCGCCAAGTTCACGAGCAAGCCGAGGCTTGCCACGATCAACATCGGCAGGCCTTGAATGTGAGGCGGCGAGCCCACGCGCTGGATGGCTTCGAGCAGCACGAAGACGGCTGTGCCTACTAAGACAAGTCCATTGACTAATGCCGCGAGCACCTCGGCGCGACGAAAGCCGAACGTATGCTGCGTGGTGCGGGCACGACCTGCGATGCCTTGCGCGAAAAGCGCCAACCCTAGGGCGCCCGCGTCCGTGAGCATGTGCGCTGCATCGGAGAGAAGCGCGAGGCTGCCGGTCGCAAAGCCCGCGATCACTTCCACCACGAAGAACGCGGAGGTCAGCGCGAGTGCGCCTTTGAGTCGCGAAACCGAGCTAGCGTCGCTATGTCCGTGTCCGCCGTGTCCGCCGTGTCCG
>JBKJIA010000457.1:0-13943 GCA_046598735.1 Polyangiales bacterium | reverse complement strand
AAAGGCGCGCGGGTTGACGCCTTCTGCGCAGGCTGGACCTTCGCCGTCGCCCACGCTCAGCAGCGGGCCGGTCAACTTGCAAGCATCGAAGCTGCCGTCGAAGCCGTTCGCATCGCTCACGCTTCCGTCGCGGTTGCGGCCGGCGTCGCGGCTGCCGCTACCCCCTTCGCCTGAGCTTGTGTTGCCTTCTTCGCGCGTGAGGGCGCCGATCGAAAGACGTCGATCACAGGCGCCCGTGCTGAGCGTTGTGACGACGCCTAGGCCGATTGAGAAGATAGTAAGCCTGCGATGCACTGTGCGAACCCGTCAGCGTTCTGCTTCGAGCTCCAGCATACGACGCTTGGCCTTGTTCGTGAGCCCCGCACTTGGGTGTCGCTCGACGAATGCCCGCAACGCAGACAGCTCGGCCTGTCGATCGCCCATGGCACGGTAAGCCTCGGCGATGCCGTAGCGCGCTTCTTCGCTGAGCGAGCCCTGGGGCGACACCTTGAGCGCGCTCTTGTAACGAGCGAGCGCGGCTTTGGCGTCATGCAGATGGTCGAGGCGCACGCCGGCCGAGGCTACCCGTGCGACGTAGGCCGCATCGCTGTTCGGCGCGGCTTGCCACACGCGGGCGTAGTTCGCGTCCGCTTCTTTCCACTTCTTTTGCGCGCGCAAACGGTTGGCGTCATTGAGCCAATCTTCCGGTTTGCGTGAGCGGGCGCGCGGATCCGGAGCGCTCAGCTCGTTTTCATCGAGCGTGATCGGCACAACGGCCGCTTCTTCTTGTTGGATGATCACGGGCTCGACCTGGGCGACATGTCGCTCGCGCGCCAGTGGCTTGGGCTCTGTGAGTTGTGCGGTCGTGGGCTCGAGGCGCTGCTGCTTGGCCCACCACATGACCGCCGCCGACGCGCTACCGATGCCAACCAGGGCCACGAGCACCGCGGCTGCGGCCTGCCAGATCGCAAAACGCCGCCTGCGCTTTTCGCTGATCTGCACGGGCGGCGCTACGTACGCAGGCTCGGTCGCGTCAAAGCCTGCGGCCGTGAGTGCATCTTCTATCATCGTCTCGGCCTTAGCCTTACTGATGCGCGCGGCGGGTCCGGGTCCCGCGTCGAGCTTGAGCTCGGGCGGGCAGCCCGCGATTTTTTCGTATTCCCCCGTCATGACGATCTCATTTCCGGTTCTTCTTCTGCGCCCAGTGCGGTGCGCAAGCGCGCCATCCCCAGGCGGAGTCTGCTGCGCACCGTCTCAAACGGTAAGGTCAGCTCTTCTGATATTTCGCGCACGCCAAGCCCCACGACGTGATGGAGCACCAGCACTTCGCGTTGTTCTGCGGGTACTTCATCGAGCGCACGCATGGCGCGCCTGCGGGACATGAACGAGGTCGCGGCAACGTCGTTGTCGACGGGCGCAAGATCAGGCGTGTACTCCACGTGTCGCTGCTGCGAGACGCGCGAGCGACGGATGTGCGCGAATACGGTACGCACCACGATACGATCCGCCCACGAAGCGACCGCCCCCTCGCCACGATAGGAGGGCAAGCCCTTGAGCACGCTGACCATGGCCTCTTGGGCGATGTCATCGACGTCGCTGTCGCCCTTCACGAAAAAGCGCACGAGATTGCGCATGCGCGGCAGCAACGCGCGCAGCAATTCCGAGGCCGCCTTCCGTTCACCGCGGCAGGCAGCTTCGACTAGCGCGCGATGTGGGTCTAACTCGCTGTCCGCCACGAAATTGGCCTCAGCTTCCAGCATAACAGTCGCGGATGATGCTTGGGACTCGTAGGCAGAGCTGGCCCGTTTGTGACCTTGTGCCGGCTCGCCCGAGAAGGCTGCCCCGAGGGGCAGGAGCAAGGCCGTGAGTGGTTCGCGAAGCATCCTAGGGACAGAGCGCGAGCGGCAAACGATCGGGTCAACGCTCGTGTTGTGAATGCGTGGCCACGTGTGCGACAACCTGCGCTCACGCGCGACGAAGCCCTTGGTTTACTTTTGGAGAAACCCATGAAAACACGCGTTTTTCAGTTCGACCGCCACGGCGACTTCAGTGAGCTTACGCTTCGTGATCAAGAGTTGCCTGAGCCGCAGAAAGGTCAGGCCCTAGTGCGCATGCGAGCTGTGGGGCTAAACAATTCCGAGGCGCGCTATGTGGGGGGACGTTATGCACCGCCGCCCTTTTTTCCCACCAGCATCGGCAGCGAAGGGGTGGGAGAAATCGTGGCGCTTGGCCCCGTGGATGTGGAGAAGCCGGCGCCGGCCGAGACGCCTTTACGTGTAGGTGCGCGCGTGGCGCTGTTACCCGGTCGCATCGATGTGCCGAGCACGGGCAGCTATCGCGAGTACGGCATCTTTCCGCAGTTTGCCTTGGCGCCCGTGCCCGACACTTTTACGGATGCGGAGGGCGCCGCACTTTGGATGGGGCTCCTGACTGCGGCTGGTTGTTTCGAGATGGCAGGGCTCACGCGCCATAACGCGGAAGGCAAACGCGTCCTAGTCACCGCGGCGACGAGCGGTGTGGGCATCATGGCGCTCAAGCTTGCGCGCGCGTGGGGGGCCACCACGATCGCGACCACGCGCAGCGCGGACAAAGCTGCAGCACTCGAAGCGCATGCTGACCGTGTGATCGTATGTGCCGAGCCTTCGCAACTGATCGAAGGCGTGAAGCTCGTATGCGATGGCAAGGGCTTCGATGTGGCGATTGATCCGGTAGGTGCCGCGTACTTGGCACCGCTGAGCACGGCCGCAGCAGCAGGCGCACAAATCGTGTTTTACGAGATGATGTCTGGTCGCGAGGCGCCGCTTTCGATTCCCATGTTGATGATCAAGGATTTGAGCGTGCACGGCTTCACGCTGTTTCGCTTGCTGCGTAATCCCAAGCTCGTCGAGGCCACCCTCACCGAGGGCATGCGGCTTGGGGATGCTTTGAAGCCCCTAATTGCGCAGTCGTTTGCCTTTGAAGACGCGCCGCGCGCACTTGCGACGCTGGTGAAAAGCGAGCATGTCGGTAAGATCGTGCTTACGCTTCCGTGACGCGGCCGCCCTTCATCGTCGTGGCTATTTGGTCAGTATACTTGACCATTGTATCGAGCGGAATGGCCGAGCGAGCGCGCGCTCAAGAAGGGGAGCCTGCGTTCGACGTGCTCGTGCGCATCGACGACCCGGCCGATCGACTCTTGCTCGATCGGGTACGCGGCCAGACCAGCGATCTGAATGTCTTGTTGCTGACGGACTCGAGAAAGCCCATCGAGCCCACGCTCCCGGAACAGCTCGACACCGCGCGCAAGCTTTCCGAAGAGCAGCACGCGCGCCTGGTGGTGTGGTTCGAGCATGACCGCGAGGTCGTCACGGTTTTCGTGGCGGAGCCGGCAGCAGGACGGGTGCTCGTGCGACGGATCACGCCTTCAGAAGGGCGTTTGGCTGGCTCAGCACAGCAGGAATCCGCGGCGCTTGTCGTGCGCAGTGCCATGCGCGCGTTGGCAGCGGGCGGTGAAATCGGTGTGTCCGAACAGGAGGCCGCGCCGCCTGCGCCCGCATCGGTGGTGATGGTGGCCGTGGTGAAACAGGAACCCGTGGCAGGGCCAGCTGGGCCGCTTCCGCCCAAGCCGATACCTCCCGTCTGGGAGCTCGTGCTATTTGCGGGGGCGCGCGCGGCATGGATCGGCGCAGGCAACGCCGCACAACCGAGCGTGTCAGCGAGGCTCGCTCTGCGGCGGGGGCGTTATCAAGGCGAGGTGCGAGCGGCCATCGGTCTTGCTGTGCACCTCGATGACGAGATTGCGCGCGTGGCGCTGTTGCGACATGGGCTGAGCTTGCACGCCGCGTACCTGCCCCTCAAGACGAGACGCTTTGTGTTGAGCACGGCATTGGGCGCGGGGGCCAACCTATTTCTAACCGAGGTCAACGCACGCAATCGCCAGTTTGACGCCAAGGATTCCGCCGCCCTTTTCCCAGTGGCGAGTGCGGACCTGACCTTACGGTTCATGCCAGACTGGGCGCATCGAACGGTGGGTGTGGCGACTTTGCTTGGTGCAGACATACTGCCCCAGGCCTTGGCCGTGGGCTACCAAGGGCCGGACGGGCATTTTGTTCGGCGCGACCGCACGTGGCATGTGCTGCCGACGCTCTCGCTTGAGCTGGTCGTACGCTTGAAGTAGAGCGTGCGGCTTTTGCTCTCGAATTGGCGCACACAAGCGCATGTCGCGCATGCCCCGACGGGACAAATTAGTTGAGCGTGTACGGCATGCTCAGCGAAAACGGGGCGATCGTGGCGTTAAAAGTGCCGCCATCGTCGCGGCGCATTTCGTAGGTGCCGTGCATGGTGCCGTGGGGTGTCGAAAGCACGCATCCGCTCGTATATTCGAAGTGTTGGTCCGGCTCGAGGCGCGGCTGGGCGCCGACCACGCCTGGGCCTTTGACCTCTTCCACGCGACCGGATCCATGCGTGATGATCCAGTGCCGATTGAGGAGCTGGGCGGGCTTTTTACCCTGGTTGGCGATGCGAATCGTGTACGCGAATACGTATCGATGCTCGCGCGGTGCGGACTGCTCAGGGACGTAGACACAGCGTACGGTGACGCGGATTCCCTGCGTAATAGCTTCGCTCACGGCGGAGTTGTAACACGAAACAGGCTGCGGGCATGGCCACGCTGCGGCATTCTTTAAGGGGCTTGGAAAGCACGCATCTTGCACTCACCTTCTGATTGGAGGGTTAAGCCATGGGCAACAATCAACCGCGCGTCATCGTGGCGGGCGTCGACTTTGGCAGCAGCGGGGACGACGCCATCCTCGAAGCGTTCACCTGGCTTTCGTCGGGGCTCGTGAGCATCTTGCATGCCGTACACGTGCTCGATCCCCGTGATGTGGTGGACGATCCCGAGCAGCCAGCGTTGCAGACTGAAGAATCGTTCGTGGAGCGCGCACCCGCGATTCTCTTGCAACGCATGGGGCGGCTGGCGAATCACGCGGGCTACGTGCTCGACATGGACAAAGTGCGCACGCATGCGCGCATCGGTAAGGCCGCCTCGGCCATCCATCAAGTCGCTATCGATTACGATGCGGATCTGATTATCGTGGGAACCCATGGCCGGCGAGGTCTAGACCGACTGGTGCTGGGCTCGGTCGCGGAATCGTTGGTGCGCACTGCCCATTGTCCGGTGCTGGTGGCAAAACCCAAGGACTATAGCGGCCTCGACAAAACACCCCGTCCGGATGCGCCCTACGAGCCTGGCCAGGCGCCGATCTATCGCGAGCCCCACGATGTGCCCCACCACATCACGACCCAGGAAGTTTCGTGGAGCTCGGATGAGCGTGAGCCCACGGGCATTCGCATCGTGTAGTGCAGCCTGAGCTAGCAGGGGTAAAGAAAGACCCCCCCGGAGACGCCTCGTTCGCTCGGTCTCTCCCAGAAGAGCGGCGGCGTCACGGCGGGGGGATCTCGTTTGTCCAGTTGAGGGGGGACCTCGTGAAGACCTGCTCAACGTAGCGCTAAGTTTTGGAGCTGCAGCCCAATCTCGGGGTGATGTGGCAGTTTAAGACCACCCTGAGACCGTTGAGCGCGCGCGTGGTATCGTGCGCGCCATGCCTAATCCGACCGCTACCCTCAAAACATCGCTCGGGGATATCGAGATCGAGCTGTTCGTCGACAAGATGCCCCAGACTGCTGGCAACTTCATCAAGCTTGCCAAAGAAGGCTTCTATAACGGCCTGCATTTCCATCGCGTAATCAACAAATTCATGATCCAGTTCGGCTGCCCCAACAGTAAGGATCCGAATAGCCCCCGCGCCGGCACCGGCAACTCGCCTTACGGCACGATCAAAGACGAGCATCCGGAGAATGCGAAGATTTCGAACGAGCCTGGCACGTTGTCGATGGCCAACACCGGCAGCCCGAACAGCGGCTCGTGCCAGTTCTTTTTGAACACGGTGCACAACGCCTATCTCGACTGGTTCACGCCCGGGCAATCCAAGCATCCCGTGTTCGCCAAGGTTACGAGCGGCATGGATGTCGTAAAGAAGATCGAAGGAACGCCCACGGGCGCCGGTGATCGTCCGAGGACACCCTTGCAGATGATTAGCGTCACCGTTCACGACGCGATGTGATCATCGATCTGCCGGTGTGTTGGCAAAAGGCCCTCAGCGCAGAGCTGGGGGCTTCTTACTTTGCGGAGCTGTGTGCGTTCGTGGATTCCGAGCGCGCGCTGCACGCCATCTATCCTGATGAAAGTAAGGTTTTTCGAGCCTTCACGGCCACGCCGCTCGATCGGGTGCGCCTGGCATTGCTCGGTCAAGACCCTTACCATGGCAAAGGGCAGGCTCAAGGTCTGTGCTTTTCGGTACCGACGGGGTTTCCGCATCCACCCTCGCTGCGCAACATCCTGCGCGAGCTGCAGACGGACCTTGCGCTGCCGGTTCCTAGCAGCGGCGACCTCGGTGCTTGGGCTGCGCGTGGAGCGCTCTTGCTCAACACGGTGCTGACGGTGCGCGACGGTGAAGCGGGCTCCCACGCCAAGCGTGGTTGGGAACGCTTCACGAACGCCGCGATTTCGCTGCTTTCGCAACGCAAAGAGCCGGTCGTGTTCATGTTGTGGGGAAAGCCCGCCCAACAGAAGGTCAATCTTATTGACCTTGTGCGACATCGCGTGGTGGTGCGTGCACATCCCTCGCCGTTGTCTGCCCATCGCGGCTTTCTGGGCACGCGGCCGTTCTCGGACGTGCAGCGCGCGCTGCATGAGCTCGGGCAGCCGGCGTTTGATTTCGGTCTAGCGTAGTCGATCGACGAGGCCGGATTCGCGGTGCACGCGTTGCTCGATGGCGGCGCGCAATACGTCGGGCTTGGCGTAAAGCGTGACCGCTTGCCGTGCGCGGGTGACGGCGGTGAACAAAAGCTCGCGCGTCAGCACGGGTGACAGACGTTCGGGTAAGACGATGGCGACGCGCTCGAATTCGGAACCCTGACTCTTGTGCACACTCATGGCGTATACGCTTTCATGGGCAGGTAGGCGCCCTAGCGCCACGCGCCTGATGTCGGCGGCAGCGCGCAGATAGAGCGCGAGCGCACGCTTGCTGCCTTCCGCGTGAATGACGCCCACGTCGCCGTTGAAGAGGCCCGTACCGTAGTCGTTTTGCGTGATCAGAATCGGGCGGCCCGGGTAGTGCTCGCCGCTGCGGGCGCTCGAGCTGCGTAAGGTGCGCTCGAGCTCTTGATTGAGCGTTTCGACGCCATCACGACCCTTACGGTGTGCACACAACACGCGAAAACCCCCCAGTGCTGTCAGCTTGTCTTCAATGTCTTTGTCTTTGAGCTGGGCGTAGCCCGCGCGCGCTTGGCTGGTCAATGCGCGTGGCACGCCTCGATCGTCGATGCCCGGCTCTAGGCGCACGTCATCGAAGCGATTCGAAGTCAAGATGGTAAGGGCCGCCGCGCTGTCCTGAACGCGGATAGCTTCGGCCAGGCTGGCGATGCCGCTATCTGCGGCATAACGATGACTTTCCGTCAGTCGGGTGACGCAGGCCGCAAGCGGGCCACCCGTGTCTGCCGCTGCGCACAAATCGCTCAGCACGCCGCCAGCTTCGACGGATGCGAGCTGATCGGGATCGCCCAGCATGATCACGCGCGCGTGACTTGGTAAGGCGTCGAATAGTCGGCGCATGAGGGCGAGGTCCACCATGGACGCTTCATCGAGCAATAGGACGTCGCACTGCAGAGGGTGCTCGCGATGATGGCGAAACTGTGTGAGTGAACCTTCGATCGAGCCCAACGCGCGATGCACGGTTTGCGCTTGGCTCGGTATGGCTGCGGCGAGTGCGGGATCGAGGGCGAGCTTCGCGCGGGCTTGCTCGATCGATTCGGTCAAACGCTGGGCCGCTTTGCCGGTGGGTGCGACCAAGAGCACGCGCGGCGGCTTTATGCCCAGCGTTTGCGCGTCCGTAAAGAGAAAGGCAAGCAACTTGACTACTGTGGAAGTCTTGCCCGTGCCGGGACCGCCTACGACCACGCTCAAGCGTCGGCCGCGGGCAGACAGCGCCGCTACGCGCTGCATGTCAACCTTACCTTTGTCTGGAAATAGCGCGTCGACAAGAGGGTCTGGAAGGCGTGGCGACGTTACGACTTGCTGCGCGAGCGTGCGTACGTGCTCGGCCAACACGCGCTCATGGTCGTGATAGCGGGCAAGGTAAAGGCGCTGCTGGTCGTCGAGCACCAGAGGACGCGCGGTGTCGTGACGGCTGGGGTCGCACGCGACGAGCGGGGAGTTGCGCAACACGTCGAGCAACGCGGACGGCTCTGGTAGCGTCACGCCCGCTTCTTGCGCTTGGGCAAGCCAGCCTTCGTGGCTGCGCTTGAGGTCGAGGCAGATGTGGCCTTGTTGCACGTTGCGGCTTGCGAGCGCGACGGCCAGCTGCATTTCCTCGCGCGGTTCCTTGCCGATCCGGCACAGACTGCGCGCAAGCTCGACGTCGAGCATGGAAAAGAAGCCAACGCGCTCCAGGTGATGCAAGCGGCTCATGGTAAGGCCTCGCGCGCAGCGAGCCCCGACATCAAGGCATCGAGCTCTTGGACGAGCGCGAACGAGGGCCGGTCGAAGAACACGCCATTTCCGAGCGGGTGCTGTTCTGCCATGCCGCGCAGGAACAGATAGTAAGCTCCGCCCATGTGACGCTCGTAGTCGTAGCCGCGCACGCGATGGGACAGATGCCGATGCAACGCGAGCACGTACAAGTGGTACTGCAGAAAGTATTGATGGTGCGCCATCTCGTCAGACATGCGCGCGTAGCCGTAGTCTTCCACGCGTGGGCCCAGGCGATTGGACTTGTAGTCAGCGATGTAGAAGCGACCTGAGTGTTCAAAGACGAGGTCGATATAGCCGCGCAGAAAGCCTTGCAAGCTCTCGAAGCTCAGACCGCGCAAGCTGCCAAGGACCGTAGCGCTCAGCTCTTGCGGTAGATGTGCGCGGAAAGCGCGTTCCAGAGCGCGCGAGGACAGCTCGCTTTTTACCGGGAAAACGAACTCCATTTCGCTGATGCGCTGGTCCATCCCGATATCGCTCAGTCGTAGGCCGCTTGCCTCGAGTGGTGTGCACAGAACTTCCGCCAGGCCTCGCGTGAGCATGTCGACCAAGCTTGCGTCATAGCCACGCGCCACGATTGCGCGCGCGACCAGCTCCCGCAGCTCGCGTTCCTCGCCCCTGAAGTCATGATGCTCGAGCACTTCGTGCATGAGTTGGCCTGCGACGGCGCCGCGCGGAAATGCATCGAGTACCAGCGAGGACGGGGCCGCCTGCTCCTCGTCCGTTTGCGCGCCGCCTGTGAGCGCGTCGCGATCTGCTGCGTAGTCCTGCGGGCGCTGCTTGCTGGCACCGGCGATCAAGGACGAGAAACTGGCGGTGCGCGGTGTCTTGTCGAAAGCGCGCAGGATGTTGCGCGCTTCGAGCCTGCGCGTGCTGCCAGCGCCCGTCAAGGACGTAATGGAAGTCGTTGCGCGCGGATTGAGTGTGCTGGTCGACCACGTCACCTGAGTGTCTGCATTCGCGCCTGCGAGCAAGCTGTGCAAGTCAGCTGGCGTGAGCGCCTTCAGTCGCTCTGCCACCAGCGTGCGTTCGCCACCACCAGCCAGAAGGTAAGCTAATGGAGAGCTCGCGAAGCTGGTGCTTTGGCCAGTCGGTACCACCACGCTGACGCGGTGCTTGGCGCGCGTGAGGGCCACGTAGATCAGACGTAAGCCCTCGGCGAGCGCTTCCTGTTCTGCGATGGTCTGATGCGTCTTCTTGTCTGTGGACCCGAGATCCAAGGTGTAGACGTGCTCGGGCGTAGCGTCGTGAAAGCGCAACAGTTCCTTGTCGTCGGGTCGCAACAGTTGCCCGTCCCACGCGAAGGGCACGTACACGATCGGATACTCGAGGCCCTTACTCTTGTGAATTGTGGTCAAAAGCGCGGCGTTTTCGCTGCTTTCGAGCCGCAGCTGTTGCGCCTCGCCCACGAGCTCGCCACGCAATGACGCATCGCTGCGTAACATCCGCAACACCCTCAATACGCCGAGCGCGTGCAGACGCTGACTTGTGGCCACCTCCGAAAGTAGCTCGAGCAAATGCCACAGGTTGGTGATGCGACGCGGACCGTCAGGTCGTCTGAGCAGATTGCGTTCGACATCGTAGACCCGCGCCCACGTGCGCATGGCTTGCGCAAAGCCACGATGGGTCAGGATTTCGGCGACGTCATGCAAACGCGCGCGATGCTCGTCCCAGCGTTCATCATCTGATTCCAGCAGGCGCAATTGGGCAGCATCGAGGCCGCCGTAGATCGAACACAGCATGGAGCGCATGGCGCGCGCATCGCTCGGATTGGAGAGCGACAGCAGAACGCGCTCGATTTCGTCTGCATCCTCTGACTCGAACACGCTGGCATCGCCCTGCAGCACGCTGGGGACGCCGCGCTCGGTCAGATAGCGCTGCATGATCTTGGCTTCGTTGTTGGTACGGCAGAGCACCGCCACGTCGCGTGCCAACAAAGGGCGATGCCGTGGCTCCTTGTCGGGGCCATCTTCGAGACGCGTCGCGCCGCTCGATAGTAAGGTTGCGATTTCGCCCGCGACGCCGCGTGCTATTTCAATGCGCAACGTTTCCAGCTTGGGCGCGCCATCGATCAGTAGAAGCTCGATAGGCGCGCGCTTGCCTGAGCTTCTGAAACGGGCGCGTGCAGCCTCCGGGACGCTCACGGCGTGATAATCGATGCCGGGCATGATGAAAGGTTTCTCGACGCGTGCGTACAGCGCGTTCATGGCGCTTACCAGCTCCGCGTCCGAGCGACGATTTACGTTCAGCGTATACACGTGCTCGCCCGCGTCTGCGCGCGCACGCAGGTACGCAAACACGTCCGCGCCGCGAAAGCCGTAGATGGCTTGCTTGGGATCCCCGATCAGCAATAACGGTAAGGTTTCGCTGCCAAAAAGCGTGCGAAAGATCCGATATTGTAGCGGGTCGGTGTCTTGAAATTCGTCGACCAGGGCTGCGCGAAAACGTATGCGTAACAGCGAGGCCAGGCTGCTACCGCGCTCGCTGGTGAGGGCGCGATCCAGATCCGTCAACAGAGCATCGAAAGTGCGTTCATTGCGTTGTCCCGCGCGTTTCTGGCGCTCTGTGTCCGCGTAGTCCAAGAAGCCGCGTCGAAACGCTACGACCGCGTTCTGCTCGGCGCTTACATAAGCGTCATCGAGCCCGAGTAAGGTTTGTGCCGCATCGCTGAACGGATGCGCTAAGAGCGTCTTGGGGCCGCGCTTGGCTTCGTAACCTGAGCGTGTAAAATAGCCGAAGCCCGTCGCAAATTTGTCGGACGAAAATCCTGGCCGACCGCCCTCGAGCAGTGCGTCCATTTGCTCGGCCCAACTCAGCAGGTTCTTGCTCGACACACGCGGCAGCGACTGCACGCAGCCGACTATGATCTCGCGATCCCGCGACCACAGCGCGGCACATGCGTCGCGCTGCGCAAACCAGGCCTCGCTCGAGAGATCGACGGGATCAACTTCAGGGACGAGCTTGATGCCTAGGCCTTGGCCGGCGCGCACTGACAGACGTCGCAACTTGTCGGGCGTGATATCGCGGACGGCAGCGACCTCGGGCTCACGTCCGTCGCATAGCGCGCGGGCGTAGTAGTCTTGTGCGATTTCGTCGAGCAGCGGGCCGTCATCGTTGCTCAACGTGGCATCGAGGCTGCTGCCACTATCGAACGCATGATCGGAAAGCACGCGTTGGCAAAAGCCGTGGATGGTCAGCACGGGCGCTTCATCGAGGCTGGAGAGCGCGCGGTCCAGGCGCTCCGTGTAGCGCCTCGTGAGACTATGGGCTTCGGCGCGTGTGTAGAGCGCGTTCACTTCTACATCGTTCACTCCTTCGCCCTGAAAGCGCCGCAGCGCAACAGTAAGGCGCCTACGAATGCGGTCGCGCAGCTCGGCGGTGGCCGCTCGCGTGTAGGTGACCACTAGAATTTGTTCGATAGTAAGGTCTTGTTCGAGCAACAGTCGCAGCACGAGCGTTGTAATCGTGTAGGTCTTGCCAGTGCCGGCGCTCGCTTCGATCACTGTCGTACCTGCGAGCGGCAAGCTGAGTGCATCGCAGGGCTTCATGATTTGCTTGCCCTTTCGCAGTTGGCGAGCATGGGCTTCACGATGCGCATGGCAAGGGCGCCAAAATCCGTTCCTTCGAGATCGCCGGGGGCGCGCAGCTCCGCCAAGTCTTCTGAGCTCAGGGGGCCGAAGACTTGGCGCACGTAGGGGTCATCGAGATCGCGTTTGACGTCGCTCTTGCGCGCGTTGCCTGCAATCGAGGTGAGCGCCGCTTCGTGATCGTCGCCCTTGTTGCGCGCCTTGACGTAGCTTTCGGCGGCGTCGATGAAGAATGGTAAGGGGCGGGTGCGACCGAGCTCGTAGAGTGCGACCAGATCTCGCAAGATGAGGTAAGCATCAGGCTCGCGGTCAAAGCGGTATGTATCGGCGCCGTCTTTGTTGCGTCCGACCAAGATGGTTTCCCACGCGCTATCGGGCTGCGCTGCACACATGGCGAGATGGCGCACCCAGGCCGCGAGGAGATGCTTGGCGCGTGGCGTCGAGAAGGTGCGTTCGATCCGCGTGTGACCGGACAAATCGCGCGCCGTTCCAACGAGCTTACGTTCTCCAAGATCGATTTCGAATGCGATGTCAGGACTTGGCTCCGAGCGCGGATGTGCGGACTCGATCGCACGCGCTGTGCTCTCCACGTCGCGCATCCACAGCGTGCCGAGCGTGCCCGGCGGGATGCGTCCTTCATGCGTGAGTCGCGCTTGGCGTTCGTCTGCTGACAGAGCGGACAGCTCGTCGAGAATGTCGCTACCCACTTCCCAGCGTTCGAGCGGATCGGGCGCGAGCGGCTCGCGATCTTCGATGGGATCAAGCTCACGCGGCAGGTACACGCCCAAGCGCGTCTGCAAGAAGTGCTTGGCAGGCAGGCGTAAGAAACGGACCAGCTCCTCGACTTCGAGGTTCGTATCGGTGGGTGTGTCGATGGTAATGGGAGCGGAAACGAAAGGCGCAAGGCTGCGAGGCTTGTCGTCGAGCCAAGCGCGCGCAACCTCGCAGGCGCTGTGGTCGTAGCTGAAATAGACAAGGTCCTTGACGTTGCGGAAGTAGCGTCGATCAAAGCGCGAGAGGGCGTGCACGTGGCTTATTTGCTGTGCCGTGGAGCCTTCGAGCCCCAGCGACAAGCTTGCGTCTGCACCACGCAGGACGGCGTGTCTGTCGACCACCCGCAACAACTGATCAAGCAAGACCGAGGGTGGCCTGACGGTGTCGTCCTTCGGACTGCGCCCGCAGTAAGTAATGATGATGGCTTCTCGGGCGGAGAGCAGTGCCTCCAAAAATAGCTGACGGTCATCGTCGCGCAGGGTGCGGTCGCCGAGCTTGGGCTGCTTGGCCATCAAATCGAAGGAGGGGCGCGTGGCACGGCGAGGAAAAGACTCATCGTCGAGCCCGACCATGCACACGATGCGAAACGGGATGGCACGCATCGGTACGTGCTCGCAAAAGGTGACGCCACCCGAGAGAAAACCCGCGTTCGCGCGCGTCTGATCGACGTGCTCGGACAACGTACGACGGATGGAAGCGAGCGACATGGGCGTTTGCAGACCGGCCGCCTGCGCGTCGCTGAGTAGATCTGCGAGCGCTGTGCGCAGTGCGTAATGTCCGAGCGCAAGCTCCCCCGCGTCGGAAAGCAAGCGCGACAACGCAGAGCTTACCAGCGGCGCCCATTCTGACGCGACGCGCGGTACGTTGAGCTCGCGCGCGACGACGAACAATTCTTCGAAAAAGCGCGACACCTTGGCGAGCGTAAGCGCCTCTTGGCCTTCGATGTCCGCCTCTGGCAAAACGTCACCGTAAGGTTCGGTTTGGCCGCTCTGCGTGGCAAGACCGAGCAACAAACGGTCGAGGCCAAAGCGTAAGCT
>JBKJIA010000341.1:0-10627 GCA_046598735.1 Polyangiales bacterium | reverse complement strand
ATAAGAAGCGTAAGGCTGCGCAAGCGATGGCATTGCCCACGCGTTGTTGCGGCGTGAGCGCCCCCGATTCCAAACGACCGCGCGTGCGCGATCCGATCACCAGCTCGGCGCGACCGTCGGCGATCGGCGCAATCAACAGGGGTAGCTCGCTGGGGTGATCGCTGTGATCGCCATCGAGAAACACCACGACATCGGGCGGGTCTTGCGCGAGCAACCGTAAGGCCGCCAAGCAAGCCGCGCCATAACCGCGCTTGGGCTCATGCACCACCAAGGCGCCCGCGGCGCGTGCGACTTCGGCCGTGCGATCCGTCGAGCCATTGTCCGCGACCACGACCTTACGCACATTCTTGGGAAGCTCCGCCAGAACGTAAGGCAAGGCGCCCTCTTCGTTAAGCGCGGGAATCACCACATCGATGCGCAATGCATCGCCCGATTCGGACACCGACATGGCGCCCTCATATCACGCGCAGCTTGGCAGCGAACGCGCGCCTCACTAGCGGGCGGCTGTAAAGGGTGAGGCGTTCTGGTACCCGTATTTGAACAGCGACTTTACCGTCAACTTGGGCTCGCGCTCCATCGGCGCTCCATTAAAGTTCAAGCATGTTCGGAGTCAGGTTGTGCCCACGTCTTCCCTTTATTCATCGCCGGTCCCTGTGAGTTCGGGCCCCCCGTCTGCCTTTCGCTGGCTCGAAATCGCATCGGTGGTCGTTGCCATCGCTTGTGATCTGTTGCTCGCTTGGCACGTAGGTCTCGGCATTCTGGCGCTGAATCCAGGATTGATGGCCCTGACTGCCTTGACCGTGAGTGCGTACCTGGCTGCGGACTTGGTCTCGGGCCTGGTGCACTTTCTCGGCGACAGCTTCGGGAGCATCCACACGCCCTGGTTGGGAACGACCTTCCTGCTGCCATTCCGTTCGCATCACGACGATCCGCAAGATATCTGCGCCCACGACTTCGTGGAGACCAACGGCAACAATGCGTTTGCGACCTTGTTCGCGCTGCTGCCCACGCTGCTATGGGTACCCGTCTCTTCGGGCGGCCTGGCTACCGGCTTCGGAGCGTTCGTGCTTGTGTTCGCGGTCTTGCTCTTGTTCACCAACCAGATTCATAAATGGGCGCACGTGGCGTCACCCCCGAGTGTGGTGCGTATGCTGCAGCGCGCGGGCATCCTGCTCTCCCCTGAGCGTCACGTGTCCCATCACACGCCGCCTTATGCGCGCGGATACTGTGTTACGTCAGGCATCGGCAATTTGTTGCTCGACCCGATCGGTTTCTTTCCTTGGCTCGAGCGCAGCCTGCGCAGTGCCTTAGGTTTGTCGCGGAGTGTTTCGTGAAGTGGATCTATGACAGTGCCTGGCACCATCCCTTTGTCGCTTATGTCTTGGGGCTCGCTTTGCTCTTCGACGTCGCGCGCAGGTTACCCTTCTTATATGGTTACCTTTTCGTCTTCTTGGTCGAAATCCTAGCGGACGCATGCGCGACCGGTGGCTGGTCGCCCGTGCCGCTCGGCACTGGTGCTTACACGTTCTTTTCCGTGCTTTTCATCGTGCTGGGCGACTTTCGCTACTTCTATTTTGCGGAGCGTGCCACGCGCCTTCAGCAACCGTGGCTACGCGCCCTGCTGTTTGCAACGGGTATCAGTGTCATCGTGCCGGTCGTGACCGCGATCATGACGCGCACCATTCCCGCCATGCAGAACGACCGCATCTTATACTTAGTCTACGAGCCCGCCCTGGGGCTTATCGTGCTCGGCCTTGATCGCTTTCGCTATGCGCGCAGCACGGCACCCGCGCCTATCCGGCAATGGGTGCATCGTGTCAGTCTGATGTTTGCCAGCTTGTACTTCGGCTGGGCGTTTTGCGATGCTTTGATCTTAGCCGGCATCGAGGCGGGCCACGTGCTGCGCATCATCCCGAACGTGCTCTACTACGGTGCCTTTTTGCCGTTCATTTGGCTGTCTGCGCCGGCTTCAATGCGCGAGCTGCGGGAGCCGCGCGAGCTGCGTGAGCTAGCACGATGAGTCTAGGAGTTGCGGTCACCCGCATGTTCGCACCGGCAAGGACGCTGCTCGTGTCTGTGCTGTGCTCGCTCGTGTTTTTCGGCTGCGATGGGAAGCGCGCCGCGGCAATCGAAGACAAGGCTCAGACCTTACCCAAGGTGTCACTGGTATTTCGTCGCGGCGGCAGCGAGCTGGCCCGGATTTCGCTGAGCGAGCTGTCCGTGCATTGCCCACCTGAAACGGTCGAAACAGACGATCCTTACTATCTTCACCGCAAGCGCTTTCGCGCCATCTCTGTCGGCTGCGCGCTCAGCTACGCGTTCAAGCAAGACCTTGCAACATTGCGTCGCGCGTTCTTCTTGCTGAAAGCTAGCGATGGTTATGCCGTGCCGGTCGAGGGCGCGCGCCTGTTCGAAGCGGGCGGTTACATCGCGTTTCAAGACTTGGAGGTACCCGGTTTCGAGCCGATAGGTCCGCGCAAAGTCTCGCCCGCGCCCAGCTATCTCGTGTGGACGGGCAGCAACCAACAGAATCTCGATACCCATCCGCGACCCTGGCAGCTCGTCACCTTCGAGCAGGCATCGTTTGAAACCTTATATCCCCATGTCGTTCCCAGCGGAGAGCTGGCGCAGAGTCCTGCCATGCATGGCTTGGGAGTATTTCGGGATCACTGCATCAAGTGCCACGCCATCAATCGCGAGGGCGGCCGTGTGGGTCCCGACCTGAATGTGCCGCAAAGCATTGTCGAGTATCGGTCCGAACCGCAGATCCGTGCGTATATCCAAGATCCGAGCACCTTTCGCTATGGGCTCATGCCCGCACATCCCACGCTGACCGACCGTGACCTCGACGGTTTGATCGGGTACTTTCGCGCGATGTCGGAGCGTAAGCACGATCCGGACGCGGCCCGCACGAGCCGCGCGAAGGCAGCGCCATGACGAGCGCGGGGGATCGAGCCAGCGTGGCAGAGCTTGCGCGACGCATGGCGAGTATCCCGAATCTGCTCGACGTCGCAGCACATATTCCGCTACCCCACTGGGGGGGGCCCGCAGCGCGCACGATCGTGACAAGCGGCATCGGCGCGTCCGAGGGGCCTGCGCGTCAGCTGGCTTGCGCGCTGCTAGAACATGGCATCAGCGCGCGCTTTGTACCCCTCGCGAGCTTTGCGCTGCGGGCACCCGACGGCGATTTGCTGGTGATGTTCTCGCAAAACCTTTCGCCCAACGCGCGCTTGGCACTGACAGCCGAGCATCGCTTCAAGGCGCGTTGGCTCGTGACTTCGGTCGGCTTTGAAGACCTTGTGGACCCATCGCTTGGTCCTGTGCCAAGTCCATCGGCCACTCGACAGGCCTCGCGTGAGCCCACCGAGCGCGAGCGGTGCCTGACAACCTTACGATCCCAAGGTGTCGTCCCGATCGTGGCGCCGCCGGGCAGCGAGGATGGCATGCTCGCGCGCGTGGTGGGGCCGGCGGTCGCATCGCTCTTGGCCTTACGCATTGCAGCTTGTCTGGGTGCACATACGCTCGGGGAGCTTGAGTTCGCCAGTGCCGGCGCAGCGTACGCATCCCCGCTCGCCATGCCCGCGCTCGGCGCCTGCAGCTTTGCGCTGATCGCAGCGGGCGTGTCGATGGATGCCGTGCACGGTCAACGTTGGAAGTTGCTCGAGACCTTACTGTGTGGCGATCCGCCCGTATGGGATGTGCTGCAAGTCGCCCACGGTCCGCTGCAATGGTTTTACGAACGCGAGATCTGTCTGCTCGCCCTGGCCACGCCCGCCGCCTCCCCTTTGCTCGATAGGCTCGAGGCCATCCTTTCGCCCACACGGCATCGCTTGGTCCGCATCGTGTCGACGCGCAGCGATGCTTTGGCTTGCTTTGAGCACGCCGCGGCCATCGATGCCTGTCTGCTCGCCACCTTGCGGGAAAACCCGCGCGATTTGTTCGATTGGCCCGGGCGGGGGGCAGATGGCGCGCTGTATCGCTTGGGCGAGGGCAGCGGTTGACCTAAGCCAGCCGCGCTCAAACACGCGCAGCCACACGCGCTAGCGCCCTAAAACGCGATCTGCATCACGCCCCGGTCCCGCAACGACTTGACGCTTCGGCATCTGGTCCGCACCCTACGGGGTCGTGTCGAGCGCCCCGAAAAAAACCATTCATTTCGTCTCCCTTGGCTGTCCTAAAAACCGAGTCGACACCGAAGTCATGCTCGGAGTTGGCGCAGGCGAGGGTTATCGCATCGTGAGCGAGCCCGGCGAGGCCGAGGTCATCGTCGTCAACACCTGCGGTTTCATCGGGCCCGCCAAAGAAGAGTCGATCGATACGATCCTGGAAATGGGTGGCTTCAAGGAGGCGGGCAGCTGCAAAAAGCTCGTGGTCTCCGGCTGTCTGTCGCAGCGCTATCCCGACGAGCTCAGCAAAGAGATGCCCGAGGTCGATCACTTCCTTGGCTCGAGCGACATGCTCAAGCTCGGTGCAGTCTTACGGTCTACGGCCGACCATCCCGTGGAGCGTATGCTCGTGGGCAATCCGGCCGATTACATGTTCCGCGCCAGCGACCCGCGTTTGCCATCGATGGCCACGCACAGCACCTACGTGAAGATCGCGGAGGGCTGCTCGCGCACCTGTAGCTTTTGCATCATTCCGAGCATGCGCGGCAAACAGCGCAGTCGGCCCATTTCGGACATCGTCGAGGAAGTACAAGGTCTGGTCGCGCGCGGCACCAAAGAGATCAACCTCGTGAGCCAAGACACCGTGTCTTACGGTCGCGATTTCGTGGCTGATGATCGCAATCTGGCCGACCTGGTGCGTGCCTTGGGCGACATCAAGGACCTCAACTGGCTGCGTCTGTTCTATCTGTATCCCGAGAAGCTGACCGAGCAGGTGATCGAGCTCCTGGCGCAGCATCCCAAAGTCTTACCGTACGTGGACATGCCGCTACAGCACGCAAGCGAGCGCATGCTCAAGATCATGCGGCGCGGTCACGGCCCTGATCGTCAGCGCAAGCTAGTGGAGCGCATGCGCAACGAGATTCCAAACCTTACCTTTCGCACCGCCTTCATCGTGGGCCATCCGGGTGAGCAGCAAGAGGACTTCGACGAATTGTGCGAGTTCGTGAAGTGGGCCGAGTTCGATCGCGTGGGTGTGTTCAAGTATTCGCACGAAGAAGGCACACGCTCAGGTGGCATGGAAGACGTGCTGGCCGAGAAGACGATCGCTGCCCGTCATCGCAAGCTGATGCAGCTACAGCGGCCGATCAGTCGCAAGAAGCTGCGCAAGATGGTCGGTCAGACCATCGATGTATTGGTCGAAGGCATGAGCGACGAGAGCGAGTTCTTGCTCGAAGGCCGCCACAAAGGTCAGGCACCCGACATCGATGGTAAGGTTTACCTTGCCAACGGCGAAGCCAAGCCCGGCGACTTGCGGCGCGCGCTCGTTACCGATGCGGCAGACTACGACTTGGTGGCCGATCTGCTGCCGCCCGAAGGCTCCGATCATCAGCGTCCGCCGGGTGCCAAGAAGTTACGGCTGCGCACGCTGTCTGCCTAAGCAGTTAACCTTAAGGTTCCATTACTACCATTTGCTTGCACCATCCCTACCGTATGGCAGTTTCTTGGCAATCACGTGGTAGGCGCCCCCAAACGGCGCTCCACATCCGAGACGCGAGGGCTCACGATGCCGGTATCCAATCGCCACATTCTCGAGCAAGGGGCCACGATTTCGGCGCTGGGGCGCGTCGCGCTGGCCGCGATCGAGCAGCAGCTGCGCGGCAAGTCGCCCGCGGCTACGCCCCAAATACCCGGTCCCACGATCGAAGCGACCTACGCGCCGCGCAGCCCTGAGCTCGTGCGCG
Organism: Polyangiales bacterium; assembly: GCA_046598735.1. Taxonomy (GTDB): domain Bacteria; phylum Myxococcota_A; class Polyangia; order Polyangiales; family DASUME01; genus DASUME01. Next base: position 4,779 of record JBKJIA010000341.1, on the reverse strand, counting down.
ATTACATTCGTCACGTGGGCGGCGATCCCGCGGCGTACAAGGGCACGCTGCCCGCGCATCTGTTTCCGCAGTGGGGCTTTGGTCTCGGCGGCCAAGCGCTGCAAGGCTTACCTTACCCTCTGGCGCGCGTGCTCAACGGCGGCTGCAACATGGAGATTCGCTCGGCGTTGCCGGCAAACGAGCCGCTCACCGTGCGCGCCCATCTCGAAAGCATCGATGACGACGGGCGCCGTGCGGTCTTGCAACAGCGCGTGATCACCTCCACGCCGAGTGCGCCCGATGCCTTGATTGCAGACATGTTCGCGATCGTGCCGCTATCGGGTGACAAGAAGGCCAAAGATAGTAAGGCCAGTGGCAGCTCGCCCACAAAGGACGCGAAGAAAGAGGCGCCGCGTGTACCCGACGATGCGCGCGAGCTTGCGTACTTCAAGCTGTCTGCGAATGCCGGCCTCGATTTTGCCAAGCTCACAGGCGACTTCAATCCCGTGCATTGGATTCCGGGTTATGCACGCGCGTTTGGCTTTTCGAACGTGATCTTGCACGGCTTTGGCACGATGGCGCGCGCGATCGAAGGCGTGAACCGCGGTGTGTTTGCCGGCGATGTCACGCGCATCAAGCGCTGGAGTTGTCGCTTTACCAAGCCGCTCGTATTGCCCGCGAAGGTAGGCTTGTACGTGCGTGATCAAGATGTGTTCGTAGGCGTGGCCAAGGGTGGCCCCGCTTATTTGGTAGGACGTTTCGAAACTTGATTCGGAGAAGCCATGTCTGATTTCCTGTTGGAGTTGTCCCAGAACCCCACGGCCAAGAAGCTTATCCAATCGGTGGGGCTGCCCATACCCATGCCTTCCGTGCTCGAGCGTCCGTGCGGGCCTGCCACCGAGCGCTTGCTGAATGACAAGCCCGTGTTGGTAGGAGGTCACGGCGAGCTTGCCGATGTGCTCGCGCATACGCTGGTGCTCGCCGGCGCCCAGGCTTATGTGGTAGGCGATGCTTTGCTCAAAGCGTTTAGCGAGCCGGGCGAAGCTTACGGTCGCAGGCCGCAAAAGCTCGAAGGCGACGAAGTTCCAGAAGGTATGAAAGTCAAGGCGCTTGTCTTTGATGCCACGGGTCTACATACGACGTCGGATCTGAAGAAGCTGTACGAGTTCTACAAGCCGCGTGTGCGTGCGCTCGATAAGTCCGCGCGCGTGGTGGTATTGGGACGTTTGCCCGAAGAAGCCAAGGGCGCCGAAGAAGCGGCCGTGCGCGCCGCGCTCGACGGTTTTGTGCGCAGTGTAGCCAAGGAAGTGGGCAAGAACGGTTCGACTGCCAATCTTGTGTACGTAGCAAACGGCGCCGAAGCGCGTGTTGACCATGTGCTGCGCTTCTTACTATCTAGCGCGTCGGCGTTCGTGACGGGTCAGCCTGTGCGCGTGACAAAGCTTGTCAAAGCCGAAGCCGAAGCTGACGCCAAAAAGAGCGTAAATACGCGCGTTTTGAGCGGAAAAATCGTGCTGGTAACTGGGGCCGCGCGCGGTATTGGTGCGGCCACGGCCGAGATCTTGGCGGGCGAAGGGGCGCATGTGGTGGTGCTCGATCGTCCGGCAGACGATGCTCAGGCCAGCGAAGTCGCACGTAAGATCGGCGGCACGGTGTTGCTGGCGGACGTATCCGATGCGCAGGCACCCAAGCAGATCGCCACGTTCTTGAAAGAGCGTTTTGGCGGCGTCGATGTGGTGGTGCACAACGCGGGCGTCACGCGCGACAAGATGCTCGCCAACATGAAGCCCGAGATTTGGGATCAGTGCCTCGACATCAACCTCGGTGCAGTTGCGCGCATCACCGAGGCATTGCTCGATGGCGTGTTGCGTCCCAACGGTCGCATCGTGTGTTTGTCGTCGATCGCGGGCATTGCCGGCAACAGTGGGCAGACGAACTACGCAGCGTCCAAGAGCGGTGTCGTGGGTTTCGTGAAGGGCCTTGCGCCCAAGCTCGAAGCGCGTGGCATCACGGTCAATGCGATAGCCCCCGGCTTCATCGAGACGCGCTTGACTGCGGCGATTCCCGTGGCCATTCGTGAAGTCGCGCGACGTTTGTCTGCGCTTGGACAGGGCGGACAGCCTAGCGATGTCGGTCAGGCGATTACGTTCTTGGCGTCGCCAGGTTCAGTGGGCGTAACCGGTCAAGTCTTGCGGGTATGTGGCGGCGCCTTCGTTGGTGCTTAAGGGAGCGAACAGTATGGCAAGCAAGAAGAAAGCACAGCCTCAGATCAGCAGCCGTCGTGCGGTGATCGTCGGCGGATTGCGGACGCCGTTCGTGAAAGCGTTCGCCGAGTTCACCAAGCTCGACACGATCGCACTGGGCGTGAAGTCCACTGCTGCCCTGCTCGATAAGCTCAACGTACCGCGCAAAGAGATCGACTCCATCGTGTGGGGTGGCGTGATCTTCCCGTCGACTGCGCCGAATATAGCGCGCGAAATCGCGCTCGACCTCAAGCTGCCTTCCCATGTGGAAGGTATGACCGTGACGCGCGCCTGCGCATCCGGTCTGCAAGCGGTCACGTTGGCTGCGCAAGCGATCGAACGAGGCGATGCCGACATCGTGATCGCAGGCGGCTCGGATTCCACGAGCAACGCGGCACTAACCTTCCCTACTAAGCTTACCCACGCCCTGGCGCCGTTTGCCTTTGGTAAGGGTGCTACGCCGGCTGACATCATGGGCGCGCTCGCGCAGATGATGCCCCTCAGCGAAATCATGCCTCGTCAGCCTAAGATCGCCGAGCGCACCACGGGCGAAGTGATGGGCGAGTCAGCAGAGCGTATGGCTAGGCGCAACGAGATCTCGCGCGAGTCGCAGGACGCGTTTGCTGCGCGCTCCCATCATCGCGCGGCCAAGGCGATCGAGTCCGGCATCTTTGGTGACGAAGTCATCCCGGTCGAAACACCGGATGGTACCTGGGTGCATACCGATCGCATCGTGCGCGCCGATACCAGCATCGAAAAACTCGCCAAGCTGCGGCCCGTGTTCGCCAAGGACGGCACGATCACCGCTGGCAACGCGAGCCCGCTCACGGATGGTGCGGCGACCTTACTGTTGATGAGCGAAGAGAAGGCAAAAGCGCTGGGTTATGTGCCTCGCGCGGCCTTCCGTAGTTGGGCTTACACCGCGGTCGATCCGGCCGATCAGCTGTTGATGGGACCTGCGCTCGCCATGCCCAAGGCGCTCGCGCGTGCTGGCATCGAGCTCAGCGACATCGATCTGGTCGACATGCATGAAGCGTTTGCGGCCCAAGTTTTGAGCGTGCTCAAAATGTTGGCGAGCGATGCCTTTGCGCGTGAGCGGCTCGGTCGTGAGCGCGCGGTGGGGCAGATCGCAGACGAGATCCTGAACGTGTATGGCGGCTCACTCGCCATCGGCCATCCCTTCGGTGCGACCGGCGTGCGCATGGTCACCACCATGGCCAACGAGCTGCATCGCAGCGGCAAAGAGCTCGCACTGCTCGGCATTTGCGCAGCGGGCGGCATCGGCGCCGCGGCCGTGCTCGAAGCGATCTAGTAGGCGAACGCCGCAGGGCCGCCGACCTATGGCAGCGCTTACTGTGCCTCGAGCCCGGCCACGATGCGCGCGAGGTGCTCGGTCCAGCTCGTGAGCTCTGCTTGTTCGATGCCCGCGTAGGCGTGATCCATCAGCTCATCACTGATGCTGAGAAATTCATGCAACTTGGCGCGGGCCTTTTGCGTGGGTTCCACCAAAAAGGCGCGACCATCGCCCGGATCAGCGCGGCGTTTCAGCCAGCCGCCGTCTTCCAGGGCTCGCACGAAGCGCCCCACCGTGACGGGCGACATTCCCATGACCTCCGCGATGCGCTGCGCCGTGGTGGGACCGCGCTCCTGAAACAGAATGGTCAACGCAGTCAGGCGACTGATCGACATGTCTGTATGGCCTTGCTCGCGAAAGCGATCGATCAGGCGCTGCTCCATGATGCGCGTGAGGCGCGTGGTGAGCATGTAGCAATCCCACTGCAGCTTGCGCAGCGCGAAGTCGACTTTGGCCGCCATGAGGCGGGCACGGTAGCCCGCGCCTTCCCTGCACTCAACCTCGCGTACGTCTGCTATGCCGAGTTGTAACCGTGAGCGCGTCTGAACAACCCGAGAACCCCCGCGTGCCAGCCCAGCGCACGATTGTGCGGGCCGAGGCACTCGCCTACCTATCTGAGCATCCGGCGCCTCCGCACGCGAGCATCGTGACGTCGTTGCCCGATGTGTCCGAGCTGCCGGAGCTAGGCCTTGCACGCTGGCAAGCCTGGTTCACGGACGCGGCGCGCCAGCTCTTACGTTGGTTGCCACCTGAGGGTGTGGCCATCTTCTACCAGAGCGACATTCGCGCCGCGGGTACCTGGATCGACAAGGGTTACCTCGTGATGCGCGCGGCCGAAGAGGAACGTGCGCAGCTGGTCTGGCATAAGATCGTGTGCCGCAAACCGGCGGGCAGCGTGCAACACGGTCGCTCCAGCTACTCGCACATGCTGTGTATTTCCCGCTCGGAACGCCCCGCGATGAAGCACGGCAGCCCCGACGTGCTCGCCGATGCTGGCCTGATGCCGTGGAGCAAGGCCATGGGCGTGAGCGCGTGCTTACTGGCCTGTCGCTATTTGCAGAACGAAACCGATACTCGCTTGGTGGTCGATCCATCAGCTCATCACTGATGCTCAGAAATTCATGCAACTTGGCGCGGGCCTTTTGCGTGGGTTCCACCAAAAAGGCGCGACCATCGCCCGGATCAGCGCGGCGTTTCAGCCAG
>JBKJIA010000340.1:0-20010 GCA_046598735.1 Polyangiales bacterium | reverse complement strand
GCTCGTGACAGTCACGGCGCTGGCGCTCGTCGCCTGGCTCGCCGCGCTGCTGCGGCCCCTGCTGGCCGGCTCGCCGTTGGTGGGTGGGCCCGCACCCGACTTCACGCTGCCCATCACCATGGGCGAGGGCGCACAAACCAAGGACCGCCTGCGCCTGTCCGACCTGCGCGGCGAGGTCGTGGTGCTCGACTTCTGGGCCAGCTGGTGCGGCCCCTGCCGCGCTTCGGTGCCCATGCTCAGCCGGTTAGCGCAAGACTACGCCGGTCGGGCCCGCATCCTGGGCATCAACAGTGAGTCTGTTCGTCCCGGTCTGATGGGTTTTCTCGAGCTCAGCTGGGGTTTTCGCTATCCGACCCTGGCCGATGGCGCGCTGGAGGCCGCCGCTGCCTACGGCGTGAACGCTTACCCGACGCTCGTCATCATCGATCGGCTCGGAATTGTCCGATTCGTCCACCAAGGCAGCGAAAGCGAGCCCCGGCTTCGTTCCGAAATTGACAGTCTTATCAAGTAGTTACAATCGATTTTCTTGACGGACTGGGTTGCGCTGCGTACATTGCGCACCCGTGCGACGCAAATCCGCGTCGCGACGAGTGTTCGGGTGAGCTCCGGCAGCGGCCGTGCCCATCGCGAGCTCTGCTTGGAGGAATGACGTGCAGCCGCAAGGGCCCGCAGATCCGGTTGAAGAGCGTGTGGCCCGTTTTCTCGAGCTCGTATCGAAGACGGATCCCGAAGTGCTCGCGAAGTTCAATCAACGCTTCGACATGTCGTGGATCTATCACGACAGCGCACTCGAAGGCGTCATGTACACGGAAGAGGAGCTGCGCGCCGCGATCGACCAACACGTCGTGAGCGACCCGGCCCTGTTGCCCGCCTACGACGAAATTCGCCAGCACAAAGCCGCGATCGATCTGGTGCGCGATCTGGCGAGCAAGAAGAAGACGCCGATCACGCTAGATACGATCAAAGACCTCTATTGCGCGCTGGCTCCCGAAGAGAACGAGACCAAGGGCCCGCCCCGCTATCGCAAGGAGATGCCGGTTCACCGCCTGTACTTCCATGAGATCTGCATCCCGGACAAGATCGGCCCGCGCCTGCGCACACTCGTGGACTGGATCAACTCGCCCGAGGCCAAGCGCGCTACGCACCCGGTGCGCCTTGCCGCCAAGGCCCATTACGAGCTGTTGCACATCTACCCTTTCACCAAGCACAGCGGCAAAGTCGCGCGCTTGCTGATGAACTTACTGTTGCTGCGGCAGGGCTTTCCTCCCGTGATCATCCACTCGACCGAACGACAGCAGTACTACGAAGCCCTGCGCGAAGAGCCCAACGAAATGGCCGCGCTCGTGCACACCGCATTTCGTGCCTCGGTCGAGAGCGCCGTGCGCTTCTTCGAGCAATATCGAGGGTTCGGGAGGTGAGCGAGGTTGGGCGGGCGCAGGCGCTGCCCAGTGTCGTGTCGCGCGAGGGGGCGAACGCGAGGGGTGTTGTGGGAGTGGCCCGTGATATCGCGCTGGCCGGTGGGGATGCATGGGTGGTGTCGGGGGCGGATGCTCACGGATGTGTGCCGTCGTGCGGGCAGCGCCTGCGCCCGCCCAACCTCGCTCCCCTCCCTCGCGGGGGTTTTTGAGAGTTGGGCGAAGTCGGATGACATCTTACGGTTTCACCCGGCCGTCCGACCTTACGGTCTATTCCGCGACCAGCGCAGCAAAGTCGACCGCCATCCCACGCATGACATCTTACGGTTTCACACGACCGTCCGACCTTACGGTCTATTCCGTAAAACCACCCACGGAGATCCGCAAGTGAAGCGAGGTTGGGTGCAGGCGTTGCCCGCTCTCCGGGACCACATCCTTGAGCAGCCGCCTCCGACACCATCCGGGCATCCCCACCGGCCAGCGCGATATCATGGGCCACTCCCATAACGTCCTTCGCGTTCGCTCCCCTCGCGCGGCACGACACTGGGCAACGCCTGCACCCAACCTCGCTTCACTTGCGGGTCGACAACCCTTGCGAGAAAGCGCGCGCGGCTTCGGCCGGATCGTCCGCTGCGCACAGCGCGCTTATCACAGCACAGACCTGGGCGCCGGCACGCTTGAGCTCGGGTACATGCGCAAGCTTGATGCCGCCGATGGCGACCACGGGCAGCGGTAACTGCGCGCAGACTTCGCTCAAGCCCGACAGCCCGACCTGAGGGTCTGGATTCTGCTTGGATTGCGTACCGAATACCGGTCCGAAGCCGATCAAATCCGCGCCGGCAGCCAGGGCCTCCTGAGCTTGTTGCAGCGAATGCGTAGACAGTCCGATCGGCCGTGCACCCCAGAGCTTGCGCGCGTCTGCCACGGAGATGTCGTCTTGGCCCAGATGCAAACCATCGGCCTCGACCAGCAGGGCAAGATCGAGGCGGTCGTTGATCCAAAACGGCACCTGCGCAGCGCGACAGATGACACTCAGATCGCGCGCCAGCGCCAAGCGGTCGAAATCGGACATGTGCTTGGCGCGCAGTTGTAGCGCCGCACAACCGCCGCTCACGATCTGCGCGGCCACCCAGCGCGGACAGCGACCCGCACAATGCTCAGGATCGATGATCGCGTACAGACCTCGCATCTAGCGTCGGTCCAAGGTGAAGGTGCCGCGCACCTTACATTTACCGGGCCCTGTGCCGGTGAGATTGCCCGTGGCCTGATCGTACTCTTGAACCCAGCCCTCGAAATTGTAGACGAGCTCCTCGCTATTCGGGAACGTCTCTTTGATTTGAAAGCGCACTTCGCAGTCAGCGCCGCCGTTACCCGTAAACGTGACCTTACTCTTGGAGTTGGAGCTCGCTTCGAGGTCTTCGCTGTCAGCTATCAACTGCACATCGGCATTGCGCACGCGATGCACGAAAGCGTCCGCTTCGTCGCCATTTTCAGTGTCGGACTCGCCCTCGGTGGGTTTCAGATCCACGTAGACTTGAAAGGGCTGGACCATAAGGTCGAGATCTCCGTTGTCGCGGGCGCTATCGCAACCGTAGCGTTCGCCCTGGGCCTCAAGCAGCCATTCGCCTTGCAAGCTTTGGGCGCTGAGGCCGTCGCAATTGAGAGGTGCACTGCCTTCTTTGGCATCGCTCGCACATGCAGTCAGCAGCGCGCAAACAACCAGGGGAGTGCTTAGATCACGCAGTTTCACGACCGGCTCCTTCCGAAGATGGCGCCCACATGCAGGCGCACCGCTTGCTCGTTCGAGCCCTCCTTCAGCTCGGCAAAAGTGATGCCGTATTCGACGGTGGCAAGAAAGCTCGCGAGCGACGAGCGAAAAAAGATCATACCCACGCGCCCAAAAAGCGGCACACCGAGCGCCTTATCTTCGAGCACGGTATGGGTGCGTGTGACAGCGAAATTGCCGATCGTCTGCGTAATCTCCACGCGTTCGTAGATGTACGCAAGTCCGGCGCCTACGCCAAACAGTAAGGCGTGATCCGAAACTGGCAAAAGCCGGTAGCCCGCGAGCTCGAACGGTACGTGAAAGTAGTCGCGATACTGTTCCGTGAGATCGAAGCGCACGCCCACGCGCGCATCGAGCGCCCACGAATAGAATTCGCTCCAAAGGCTCAGGTCGAAACCCATGCCAGGCGTGCGATCGGCGTAGCCGCTCACGGGCAACACGGCCGACAGCTGCGGACCCGCCGCAAGACGACGCGGGCCGCCCGTGCGCTTGGCGACGCTTGCACCGGCGCCGCCTGCGGGCAGCAGCACGACTTCGAGCACTTGCTCTTCACCACCTTGGACGCTGACCATGCGTTGCGCTGGCTGATAAGCATCGGCTCGAATCTCCAAGGTATGGTTGCCCACCGACAACAACAGCACCGAGCCTGATTCCACGCGCAGCAGCGTGCCATCGACCAACACGGAAGCCGAACCTGGTTTGAGATCCAAGCGTACGCGGGCCACAAAGCGCTGGGCGCGCTCGAGCAGCTGTTCGGTTTCGGCGCGCAGGGCACCGTCGAGGGGTCGCTGCTTCGAAACGAGCGCGGATTCGAAGCAGTGCACGGCATTGCCATAGTTGCGCAGCTCGAACTCGGCCATGCCTTGACCGCGCATGGTGCGTGCGTTCGGAAACAGCCGATGGGCCCGCTGAAACAACGCGCGCGCCTCTTCGAAATGCCTGGCTTCGTATTCGATGAGCGCCTCTGAAATGAGCTCGCGATAGCCCGTGGGCTCGCCCACGAAGTCCGAGATCGCGGGACTTGCGGCGGCAGGCGGCTGCGCGCTGGGCACTGCAGCGGGCGTAGCAGCAGCGGGCGCAGGCACGGTGACGGTCTGTGCGGACGCCTCGCTCAATCGCATCGAGAAGAGCAGCGCAAAAAAAATCAGCTCACCAAAGGCTGACGCGCGCGGAATGAAACATGCTGTCTGCATCGGTTGTTTGGGGCAATCTAACATGCTGGAGGTTGGCTGCCGTGATGCACTTGAAAGGGCTGTTCGTGAGTGTTTGCAGGCCGATGCTCGGCACGTCCCGCTTAAACCGGGCATGGGCCCAACGCGAGACCCAACACGCGCAAGCCATGCTTCTATGCCTGCTGCTCGGTGTAATCCTGCCCGCACAGGTAGCGAACGCACTCGATGCAGGCGCGCCTATCATGGATGCGGGCATGGATGCCGGGATGAATGCGGGCCTGGATGCCGGCGGGGGCGGAAGCTCCGGCGGCGCAACGAGCGGCCAGGCGAGCCAAGATGGCGGCGAGAAAGACGCGGGTAGCGACGCTGGCTTGGACGCGGGCGATACACGGCCTGTGACGGCCGCCTGCAGTTGCGAATCCAAAGACGGCACCGGCATTCATCTGTGCACCGGCAGCTTCGAGCGTCGGGCCTGCAGTCGGTTCAGCTGCGAGGACGGCACCCTGCGCAGCAAGAGCTGCGATGGCGTCAGCGAAGTTCGCTACTGCTGTGAGATGAAAGCGCGGGATTTATACACGAATCTCTACGCTGACTGCACGCATCCCAACTGTGAAACTGGCTTTCGTTCCCAATGTGCAGACTTTGGCGGCGTGGTGTTGGCAGGCCCTTGCATCACCCCCAATGCGGTCGAAGATCCAGACACGACGCTCGGCGACGAAGCCAGCTGCAGCATCGGACGGCGCGGAGCCGAGCACGCGCCCAGCGCAGCGCTTGCCTGGTCCTGCTTGGGTTTGGCGTTATTAATTCGACGTGCTGCTTCCCGTGTCCGTGCGCGCGCCTAGCGCGCCTGAGCGCCTTACGGTGTGATCTTAAGCGCGATCGGATCGGAGGCTTCGGGGGGCGCACCACTTTCGCGCAACAAGCCGAGCCACAAACCGTTTCGCGCGATAGCTAGCTGCGTGCCTTCATCAAGCTCGTGCTGCGAGCGCAGCAGGTCGCCGGCCACGAGCAGCGCGGGCGAAAGCGCACCGTCGAACAACAGATCCACGCGCGCGGGCCGCCTGCTTGCTCCGATACGCAAGGCTAGGTCAGGTGCACAAGCCGCATGCGCGCGAAACGTTAGCGTAAGCGCTCGTTCACGCAGCGCGACTCCAGCAAGCGAGAGACAAGCAGCGAGCTTTAGTTCGGTCGCTTGACCATCCACTTGCTTGACGAAGTAGCGAGCAAGCCGACTCGAAGCGCGCGCGTTGCCTGTGCGTTCGAACAAAGCGTAAGGTAGCGCGTAGACGAGTAGTTGCTGATCGGGCCGGCTGAGCCAAGCGCGGGCCAGCGGCTCTTGGACCGTGCGCAGCAAATTTTCGCTGTGCAAAAAGCGCTCGCGATGCGACAGGTCGAGCACCAGGTAGGGCGTGTCCGCTTCGGGTGGCGGCTTGCGACGCAGCACCTTACGCTCTGCGAGATGCGGCAGGAGCGCGTCCGGAGCTTGCACGCTTGCGCCTGCGGGGATGCGCGACAGAATTTGCTGAGCTGCCTGAGTCTGAGCATCGGCTTTGAATGCACTGCGTTCAAAGTCGCGCGACCAAGGCAAGCCCGCCAGCGCGAAGTGGGCTATCCCGAGCGCGATTGCTGCGGCAAACTGCACAAAGCGTGCGCGCGTAGCAGCAAGGCCGACCACGCCCGCCGCAACGATGGCGGGCACGGCAATAGTAAGGTAGTGAGAATCCTGGGCCTGGGCCGTAGGAAACACGGACAGTAAGTTCAGCGCCAGGGTCGGTGCGGCTACCAAGAGAAACCACGGCGCCCGCAGCGAGAAAAACGAGAGCGGCGCAAGTACTTGCGCCAGATACCAGAGCCGTTTGGGTGCACGAAAATGGGCCAGCACGCGGCTTGGTTCTTCGAACAATACGCGCAGCACGCCCAGTGGCGTACCGCCCCAAGGGCCGAAGTGTTGTGAAGCCGACGAGTGGACCGGCGCGTAAATCACGCTGAATGCAACACCGACGGCAAGGTAGAGGAGTGAGCTCGAAATCAGCCAAACCGCCTTACGGTCGCGATACAGACCGAAGTGCGCAATGCCCAACATCGCTGTGGTGAGCGCGTAGTCCTCGCGACAGAACAGGATGCCGGCCGCGCACCAACACAGATGCTTGAAGCTTGCCCGGTCGAGGGCATCGAACGCCCAACACAAAGGTAAGACCGCGAGCGTGCCCGGATGAAACTCGTAGGTCGCAACGTGACCTAGGTTCGGGTACAAGAGCCAGGCGATAGCGCCCAGCCACACGCCCCGTTGCCCGAGTCGTCGGGCGCCGATGCGCGCAAGCGGCCACACGCACAAGGCGACCGCCAGCGTTTGCACGAACAGTAAGACTGGCACGGTGCCGAAGACCAGACCGAGCGCACCCAACGGCACGAGCACAGGCGCAAGGTGCGTGCCGAATACGTGGGTATCGAGCACGGGGGACCACAGATCACCGCGCACCAGACCCCAGGCGTTGCGCGCGTACAAAGCGAGATCGAACGTGCGCTGGTGCACGGTGCTGAAGCGCGCCCACGAAAGCACAAACAGCAGCGCGCACTGAGCGAGCGCCAACAGACCGAGCGCCAGATGGGTGCGGCGAGACAGCACGCGCGCAGTGTAGTGACACACGACTTGACGCGCCCGGAACGAGCACGCAGCATCCGGCGCGATGACCTCGCGCGTCCCGATGCCCATCCCGACGATCGATCTGCTGGGCATGGAGCTCGCGTCCATCGATACAGCCCAGCTCTTCGAGCACATGTTTTCCGAGCTCGAGCGCGGCCGCGGCGGCTGGCTCGTCACCGCCAACCTCGACTTCTTGCGCCGCCACGTCCAAGACGCCGAAGCGCGCCGCATTTACGAAAACGCGGACCTGCGCGTGGCCGATGGCATGCCTCTGATCTGGGCCAGCCGGCTGCGCGGGACGCCTTTGCCCGAGCGCGTGGCCGGCTCCTCGATGGTCCAGCCGTTGTGCGCGCGCGCGGCCCAAACCGGACGCAGCGTCTACCTGCTGGGCGGAGATCCCGCGGCGAACGACGTAGCGGCCAGCAAGCTTCAGAGCGACCTGCCCAAGCTGCGCATCGCGGGTCGCAGCTCGCCCATGGTCAGCGCCGTCCCCACCGCAGCCGAGCTTGCGCCGATTCGCGAGGAGCTACTGCGTACCAGGCCGGACTTTGTGCTGGTGGCCTTTGGCTCGCCCAAACAGGAGCAGGTGATTTCAGCCTTACGCGAGCTTTTGCCAGGCGCCTGGTGGATTGGGGTGGGCATTAGCCTCAGCTTCTTGGCTGGCCACGTAAAGCGAGCGCCGGTGCTGGTGCAGCGCCTCGGCCTCGAGTGGGTCCATCGCTTGACGCAGGAGCCCGAGCGTCTGTTTCGCCGCTACGTAATCGAAGACATTCCCTTCGCATTCACGCTGTTCGGCCGCGTCGCCCGCGATCGCATGCGCAGCTAGGGCCGCGCCGGAAATGCGGCTGTGGTCCCGATGACGCACTTGACTCAGCGCGTCATTGGCGCCAGGTTCAGGGCGTGGAATCCCCCCCATGGTATGCGGCCCTCGGCCGTGGTTTGGTATTGGTATCGACTCTGAGCGCGTGCGGTGAGTCCGCGCTTTCAGACAACGGACCGGCGCCGAAGCCTCCCGCGGGAGTCAGTCGCGATACTCCCGCATTGGTTCGGCCCCCCGAGTGGCCCGCGCGCGTGCAATGGTCCGACGCCGTCGCCAACCAACGTCAGATGCCTCTCGATGCGGACGCGGACGGAGTGCTCGACTTGCTGCTCCTGGGCCGCGGTTCCGCTATCGCTTATCTGGCGCGGGGCCTGGGCGACGGTGGATTTTCCGAGCCGACGTTGATACGTAATGACCGTTTGGCCCTGGTCGAAGGTGCGACCAGCCTGGCCGACGTGAACGCGGACGGCTTGCTTGACCTGATATATCTGTCGGCGCTGAGCAATAACGATACCCCGAGGCGTGCGCGCGCGACCGCGCTCGTCAGCCAGGGGGACGGCCACTTCGTAGCCCGCGTCAGCGACTTTGACGGCTACGCGGGTCCCATCACGGCCACGGATTTGGACGGCGACGGCCGCTTGGATTTGCTGGTGGCCTGCCCCGGCAGCAACGATGAAGCGCGCGGCCAGAGCTACCTGTTCGCGTTGTTGGGAGCGGGCGACGGCACCTTCAGCCCAAGCGCCCAGCCACCCGTGCAGCTCCCGGACCTGAGCACCGCGCAGCTGCTCATCGCCAACCTGCACGGCGTGAATGCCAGCGCGCCTTCCACGCAGACGCTCGTAGTGGCCGGCCGCGACCGCCAAGGTCAAGGCAGCTTTTCCTTGCACGCGCTGTCGAACAGTCAGATAGGCCCTGCGGAGCTCGTTCAAGTGCTTGGCGAACCTGCCCCGCATGCAGTGGCCGCAGCCGATTTGGACGGAGACGGGCGCAGCGAGCTTGTTTTCTATTCAGCCCAAGAGCGCAACGTGACGAGCGTGCGTTTCGAGACCAGGCGCGGCGCACTCGTATCCAAGCTCGAACCCCACGCAGTCGAAGGCGACTTGTACGCGTTGTCGGAGGGCTTCTCGGTCGCAGACCTCGACCTCGACGGCAAGCCCGACCTTTTGCTACCGGGCAGCGACACGCGCAGCACCGACGGCTTCAGGTTCGGCCCGGTGTTAATCGCAGCTTTTGGCGATGGCAGCGGCCATTTCGACCGTCATCGCGTGCTGCAACTGGCCGCGCGCGACGGCGAATTTGGAGCCCATGCCCTAGCCGCCGACCTGGATGGCGATGGCGTTCAAGATCTTTCGCTCGCAACTTACGGGACGGAGGGAGCAAGTGGCCGCATCGGCGTGTTGCTAGGGCCGCTGCGACGCTAAGGCAGGGCGCGCGGCAGGCTTGCTGCGCCGCTTGGCACTAGACGCTCACTGGGCCGGTTGCGTATCGGTCATGCGCTCCGCGGGGTAGCGCATGCGCTGGCCACCGTTCTTGAGCTGGATGATGTTCATTTTGCTCAACAGCCAAATCACCCAGTAAGTGGGGTCAAACTCCCAGCGGCGTGCGGCGAACGTGGGGCTCATGCCGAACTTGTGGTGGTTGTTCTGGAACAACTCGCCCGCGGTCAAGAAGTCGAAAAACAGCGTATTACGCGAGGCATCGCCGTTGTCGTAGTTCTGGTAGCCGTACTTGTGACCGCACCAGTTGACGATGGCGCCGTGCGTGGGGCCCATGAACAACGTGATGGGCAGTAGAGCCCACATCCACGCCTGCGTGGCAAAGACCCAGTAGAACAGCACGTACGCGAGAATCCACGTGATACGCATCGGCCAGGATTGACCGAGCTTGGCGAGGGCGGGCCAGTCGGGCGTGTCGCCATCGAAACGCGGCTCGGGTTCGCGACGGCGATAGGCGTAGTCGTCGTACTCGTGCTTGGTCTTGAGCATCATCGACACCGCGTTGGTGCTGAACAGCGGCGAGTGCGGATCTTGGGGCGTATCGCTATAGGCGTGATGCCTGCGATGCAGAATCGCGTAGCCGCGCGGGTCGAGGAAGCTCACGCCCTGGGAGAGGTACGTCAAAAGGTAGAAGAAGCGCTCCCAGCCCTTGGACATGGTGAACATTTTGTGGGCGCCGTAGCGGTGCAGAAAGAAAGACTGGCAAAACACCGAGAGCTGCCAGTGCACCACGAAAAAGACGAGCACGATCATCGCGTTCTCCCTGGGGGTTTTGTGCGAGCAGGCTACCCATACCGCAAACTACGAATGACGCCGTCACGGATCGGTCATATCCGAATTAGGAGTTGGGGCTGACCGTAAGCCCCCAGACAAAAGCAGCGAGTGTGATACCCGATTCTTTACACTGCTGCGTCACGCATTACAACACGCTGCCCCCCGGTAGGGGTATTGTCCCATCACCCCGATCGCAAAGCATGAAACCGCTCTTTCTAGCGCATACCTAACTAGGAGGAATCGGTACTTCGATGATTAGCAAGCAGTGGGATGATCTGTTCGGCGCGTTCGCCAAGAAACAGAATGAGAAGCAGCGCAGCGAGGACGAAGAGCGAGCGCTGATCGCTTGGTACGACGAGCAAGCCAAGCTCGTCATGACGCTGATTGGCGACCTTGTGCGCGAGCGCTCCGCTGCATTCGAGCGTGCCAGCGGCTTGCGCGTAGAGGTGAAGTCTCCCAGTCGCCCGCCGATCAACGTGGCCCCGGAAGGGCCGTTCATGAGCTTCATCGCGATCGCGCTCGGCATGCGCGAGGTGCATATGTATTCGCACAGGCTCGGCGCCAACCCACCTTCGATTCACTACGTCGTGACGGGAGACGCCTCGACCAAGGCGCGCAAACGGGTGCAGGCGCGCGCAGGTTGTCGCATCGAACAACGCGCCGGCGGCGGCTTTCAACTGCGCGATGCCACGCACGGTGTCAGCGCTACCCACGCTGACATGAACGTCGACGACGTCGCCTTCCGCGGTTTCGAGCTGCTGCTCGCGGACGCGTGATGCCTGCGCAGTTGACGCAGACGGCGTTTGAGAGGTACCCAACGTAGCGTGAGTTGGAACGCGCGCGGCATCGCACCATGCGGAGTTTTCTTACTGTGTGTGCTGATGCTGGGCTGCGATGTCAATCCCATCGCCAGCGCGCACGAAGCCAGGCGCGAAGAAGACGAAATCGTTCCGGGCGATGAAGACGGTGACGGCGTGTTCCGGGAGCACGACAACTGCCCCGAGCTTGCCGATCCTGATGCCCTCGATGGGGATGCTGACGGCCTTGGCGATGTGTGTGACGCCTGCCCTGCGAACGAAGACACGCGCGATGAAGACGCCGACGGATCTGACGATTGCGTGGACCTGTGCCCCGATGTTGCGAGCACAAGCAATCAGGACAGCGACGGGGATGGTGTAGGGGATGCCTGCGACGTGTGCCCAGGCCAAGCCGATCGCGCGCAACGTGATCGCGATCGCAACGGCGTAGGGGATGCCTGCGAACCAGGCACCTTACCATTCGTGATCGAAGAGACCAGCGTCGACGAAATCAAGCGTCTGATCCAAGCGGGCACATTGACTTGTGAGGCGCTGGTCGAGCAAACGCTGATGCGCATTCAACGCTTTGATCTCGACGTGTCACAAGGTCCGCCCCTGAATGCTTTCGTGTCCTTCAACGAACGGGTGCGCAGTCAGGCGCGTGCGCTCGATACGAGCTTTGCCAAGACGCGCGAGCTTGTGGGCCCACTTCATTGCGTGCCGCTGGCGATCAAAGACAACTACGATTCGCGCGATACGCCTACGTCGGCGGGCTCGCTCGCGTTGCTTGGTGTGCAAGCAAAACGGGATGGTTATGCCGTCGGCCGATTGCGCGCTGCGGGCGCGATCTTGATCGGCACCACCAACATGGACGAGCTTGCTAAGGGTGTGTTTGGGATCAGCACGCGCGCGGGTCGTACGGGTAATGCCTATAATACGGCGCGCAATCCTGGCGGGTCGAGCGCTGGCACGGCCACGGCACTTGCCGCCGGCTTTGCGGTGCTGGGCACGGGGACTGACAACTGTTCGTCGCTCACCCTACCTGCAGCTTATGCGGGCCTTACCACCATTCGTTCGAGCTTTGGCTTGATAAGCTTAGCTGGCATCTTTCCTAGCAATCGCCTGGACGGGGTCGCAGGGCCCATGGCGCGCTCCGTGCGGGAGCTTGCGCTGATGCTTGACCAGATGGCCGGCAGCGACGCGAACGACTCGCGCACGAGCGAGGCCACGCGCCCTGAGTCTTACTTACCGTTCCTCAAAGCCGATGCATTGCGCGGCAAACGCATCGGCATATTACGACGCGTGGGATCGGGCGAGAACACGAGCTACCCGTTCAAAGGGGCAAGCCTCGACTCGCTCAAAGCATTGCTCGACACCAAGCGCGTGCTTCAACAACTCGGCGCCAACGTGATCGACAATGTGAGTCTGACCAGACTGAGCACGGCGCGCTCGGGCGGTGGCTTTGCGGATGACGCCGATGCGTATCTAAGTAAGGTCAACTCACCGTTCGAAAACTTTGCGCAAGTGTGCGACACGGGCCGTTTTGCACCGTTCACTTACAAAGATGCAGACAGCTGCGAGGCGGCCTATGAAAATTCCTCGTCTGCAGACAGTCAGGCCTACCAAAAGTCGGAGCACCACTATCGCGACAATCGAGAGTACGTGGAGCAGCGCCTGGACTCGCTCGAGCTGGACGTATTCCTGTATCCGGTCGATGCCTTTGGCCCCGCGCGCACCACGGCGGTGGCATCCAACTGCGCCATCAGTACAGTCACCGGCTTACCGGCGATGGTGATCGCAGCCGGTCACGCCAGCGACGGGATGCCGATCGGCATGCAACTGCTGGGTCGACGCTTCAGCGAAAGTAGCTTGCTCGCCATGGCCTACGCGTTCGAGCAAGCCACCCAACTGCGCCGCACGCCAATCCTGCGCGGGCCACCCAGCAATGCAGTCGTCCCCGCCTTCGATCCCGCCCTGGCCAGCGAGCTGCGCCTGGCAATCGGCGAAGCGAGCTTCGAGCAGGTGCTGCAATACGGCGTGCGCAGCGACCTCGACAGCGAGACCTTTCGAAACATCGTGCGCACCGAGTTGGGCGAGCCGGACGAGTCGCAAAGCCCCCGCAACTGACCCGTTTTACCATTTCGGTCATTGCGTTCGATGTGTGGCATGGCGTAGTGTGGGATTCGGCTGGATTGCCGCTTATAATTCGCTTAGGTTTCGGAGGTTTCCGTGGCTAGCTTGCGAGCGAGCTCGACGCGTGTTTGCGCCTGTTCCCTGGTCACGTTGTGGGTTGGCTGCGCGAACAACCCCGAGCCCAGGAAGCAGAATGCCTCGCCTGCCAGCGAGTCGGACGCGGGTGAGGTAAATCCGGGCGCCAACGGTAGCGACTCTGATAGCAACGCCAGCACTAGCTCCGGAACCGGAGCTTCGGGCGAGGGCATGGGCGCCGGGGCCAGCACAGGCAACGAAGTCCCGCGGCCAGCCACACCCGCGGAGGCTTGCGGCACGGATCTCGATGCAGACAATGGTCAGGTGCTGCCCGCACTCGGAACGGTACCAAAGGGTAAGGTCTTCCAAGGGGACCCGCTCGACGCAGGTCCCTTCAAGGTGCTGACGAGCAAGCACGCGGTGCCCAATCCGGACCCGATGTGGAACGACGTGGCGCTCACTATCTATGCACCCTCGAGCGATGGCCGCACGTTGGCAGATGGCAAGCATGCTCTTGTGATGGTGATGCCCGGCTTCGGCAAGGGGCTGGGCCTTACCTTGTCTGGATTGCACCCTAGCTATGCGTTCTACAGCGAGCACTTGGCGAGTCACGGCTTCATCGTCGTGGGCATGAACTTCGTCGCTGGTGGCATCGGCTTACCGTTCGTGACCACCGAAAATCTGGGCGCACACTTCTTGACCCAACAGACCAAGAACGTAGCCGAGGTCAAAGCCGTGCTCGACTTTGCGCTCAGCGCTAGCCCGGTCAAGAGTCAGATCGACGATAGTAAGATCGCGATCGCGGGTCATTCCCAAGGCGGAAAGGTTGCCTTCTTTGCGGCGGTGGAAGATGCGCGCTTTGATCTGGTGATCGGCTGGGATCCGCAAAACGCCGCAGGCGGCACCCCATGCGCCGGCGCACCCGACACGTGCAACTTACTACCCATCGCACCGATCTGCCCGGACCCCGCCGACCCCGCCAAAGCAAACCCCGGCCGCCTGCACGAGCTGCATGCAGAAACCTTAGTCTTTGCTGCCCGCGATTCAGGCTCCATTCCAGACACTCACCAATTCGCGGAGAACTTTTACCGCGGCGCCCCGTCGCCCGCCCACTTACTATTGTTCAAAGACGCCAGCCACGAAAACTGGAGCGATGGTAATAACCCAGTCGCCAAGACCACCATGCGCGCGCAGCTCGCCCTACTGTTGACGCGCTTTCAAGGCGTGACGGGGCTGGAGGGTTACCTGCCAGGAGCGGATAAGCTGGTGGAAGGTGTCGCGCGGGTAGAGCAGCACAATAAGTAGTGGCGCTCAGAGCGGAGCGCGCACCTTACTATGGGGAGCAGGCGAGCTTATACGTCATCGCGGCGGTTTCGGGGCCCAGCAAGCCGCCCGTGGTGGGTTCTCTGATCGAATTGGAGAACGTGACCAGCACGCCGTTGTCCACGTTGCTCAGCCCTGCCACGGGACAGAAGTACATGTTGATGTCGCGCACATGCTTAGCGGATGCGTAGCCCACCTCGACTTTGACCGGTGGATCCCCCATCGCAGGCAACGCAACAGGTAGGTCGATGGTGCGCAACGTGCCTGCGGGCACATCGAGCTCGAGCACGCCGGTGGGCACCTCGCCTGTGCCGCGATGAATGACGTACCAGATGCCGCCGCGCCGCAGAATTTGCGCAGGCTGACCCGTAACCACGCCTTCTAGGATCATGTTCGCGAGCGGCGTCACAGTACCCTGACTACCGACGGCCGCCTGAGCAGAAGACCAGCTCAGCTCATGCGCCACCAACTTAGAGTCCGTGTTGCCCATGTTCACGAGAATGCGCGCCGCGTTGGCTTCGCAAGTCTCGAGCACACTCAGACCTTGGAACGAGAAACCCAGCCCGGAAGCCCACAACCGTTGTGTGCCCAGCGCACCGTCAATGCTGACGCCGCGCAAGTAGACCTGACGGTCGGCAAGCGTCGTACCAGGCTTATTGGTGGGCGGATCGAAGTAGCCGATGATCCAGCCCGGCCCACAGGGGCGACGCACGATGCGCACTGTGGCGCCTGCATCCGTAAGCTCGGTAGCTGCGGTCACGGAATAGAGCTGACCGGACGTGGCATTGAGACCGTAAGCATGGACGAACGGCGCCAAGACACCGGTACCGGTCTCGATATTGTCACTTGCATCGGAGTAAGCGACTAAGATCCGCAGCTCGCCACTGGCAGCTTCGCTTAGCGAGATGCCGCTCATGTCCGTGTGCTTGGCCACCACCGTGACGATGTCGCCCTGCTGCACAAGCGCGCCGGTGTTGTCTTCTTTCCATAGGACGAGCTTGGTGCTGCCGTTGTCATCCGTACTGCTCGCGAGCGGGTCACCATCCGCATCTGGGGCGTGATAGATGACGGCGACATAAGCACCGTAGCTCGTCGCAAGGTAACTACGTGATTCCGGGATAAGACCCGCTTGCTTGGTACCCACTTGCGCGTTGTTGGCGCCGAGCCTTAGCGCGATGAGCTCACTGTCCCCGGCCTCCGTTCCCTGGGTCGGGTCGGGAGCAGTCACCTTATAGAGCAGCCAGGCACCGCCGGCCGCGCGTGGTAACAGGCTCGAAAAGCCCCGCTGCGTATCGCTGCTCATCGGCGCAGCCACATCCCACTCTTTGGTGCTCGCAGCCGACGCTACCAGCAGCCCTTCATCGACCTTACCATTGCAGTCGTCGTCGACGCCGTTACAGACCTCGGTGGCAGGCACGCTGGGTACGCAAGGCTTGATGCCGGAATCGATCATGCTCATGCCGCTGTCGGTGAGGCCGCTGTCTACGCCTGCCTCGCTTACGCCATTGCTAAGACCGTTGGAGTCGCCGTTGGCATCGCCACCGTTGTCCCCGCCGTCGCGGGTTTCGACGCATTCTCCGTCGCTCTTTACGGTGCCTTTAGGGCAGTTCGCGATGTCGTTGCTACACGCGGCGCTACACACCACAAAGGCCAGCCCGCAACACCAAGCACAAAACCATCGACTCGACATGAAAGCTCGCTTGGCCCCGCACAGGAAGCCGCAAAAGAGATCCAAAGGGTTTAACAGACGAACCACCTAACCCACAACGAAGGCCGAGAGCGCTCAGATCTGGACGCAAGACCTCCGGACGAAAGCGAACCGTAAGCACATAGCAAAGACGCTCGCAGATTAGCGCAACCTAGCCCATGCTCACAAACGCGTGCCTTCCGCTGAGCCCAAAAGCCAGTCGTTCAGCCCGTCCGAGGTCGCCGCCCCGGCCCGCAATACCTGGCTTTTGAGTTGGGTCGTGGAGGGTTGCGTGCTCGCGTTTTTGGGTCTGAGCGCCGCAGCGATCGCGGTCTATCCGGGTGGCACGTTCTGGGATCACGGCGCGCTCGGTCATTCGTTTTGGCAGAACTACCTGTGCGACCTGACGCAGAGTCCCGCGCTCAATGGCAATCCCAATGCGAACGGCGCGCGGCTTGCTAGCTTGGGCATGCTGGCGCTGGTCTGTGCGCTGGTCGCTTTCGTCGGCCTAGTGCCCTCGCTTTTGCGCGAGGCGCAGCAGATCACCCGTCAGATTAAGGTCATCGCCGGGCTGGCGTGTGGGCTGGGGGCCTTCGTTCCGCTACTGCCCAGCGATCGCTTTGGCGCGTTGCACGCGGCGACGGTGTTCGCGGCCGGGATCCCCGTCACCTTGGGGTTGCTGTCGCTCGTCTCGATATTGCGACGCCAGACCGAGCTGGGACGCTGGTTGCGGACCCTTTCCGCGTTCTTGTGCGTGGCGGTCGTCGGCTGCCTCGCGTTGTATGCGGCGGAGGTCTGCTTCGACGCGGCGCCGATGCGGATGGTGCCCATTCTGGCTCGACTCGCGAATCTCGCGCTGGTGGCGTGGTTGATCGGTCTGTCACGGGTGGTCCGCGGCCGCGTCGCCTGCGAGCGCGCGAGTTAGGCATCCGCGCAGCCGTTTCTCACACGTGCGTTCGATCACGGAAACGCAGCTCGCCTGGGCGCCCATCGCGCCTATGCTGCGCCGAATTCAGCCGACTAAGTCGGGAAGGGTTTACTGATGCGCACCACAGCCTGCTTGAGTCTCCTCGTGTTCGCGTTCGCGCTGGCCGCCTGCGGAGATTCCTCGTCCGACGACGATAAAAAAGACGACGACAAAAAAGACGAAGGCGAGGGCCTCAGCACACCGGACACCGACGCCGGCATGCTCGGCGACATCGACGATGGCCCCACCGACCCGTGCGATCAGAATGACCCGTGCTGCTTCGGCAGCGACACGTACGACTACTCGCGCTGTAAAGATGGCGGCGTAGGCGACGCAGGCGCGACTGAGTAAGGTTAGCGCACGCGCGCAAGCTCGCCGTACAGCTCCGGCCGTCGATCACGAAACAGGCCCATGGAATTGCGCTCGGCGCGCATCTTAGTCAGGTCGAGGCTGGCGAGAATTACGCCGGCTTCAGCGCGCCCGAGCTCAGCCAGCTTTTCGCCGCGATGATCGCAAATGAACGAGCTTCCGTAAAACGTCTGCT
Source organism: Polyangiales bacterium (assembly GCA_046598735.1). GTDB lineage: Bacteria > Myxococcota_A > Polyangia > Polyangiales > DASUME01 > DASUME01. Next base: position 2,377 of record JBKJIA010000340.1, on the reverse strand, counting down.
TACCTTCGGTGCCAATGCGATTGGCGGCGATCAAAGGCACGTGATTGCAGACAGCATGGCCTTGCATCGCACGCTGCCATGGATCCTTACTATCGAAGTCCGGCTCGTCGGGCTCGCTGCCGATGGCGGTGGGATAGAGTAAGATCTCAGCATCCATCAAGGCCATGGCGCGCGCACATTCCGGGAACCATTGATCCCAACAGATGCCTACGCCAAGGATGCCCACGCGCGTATGCCAAACCTTGAAGCCCGTGGCGCCAGGACGGAAGTAGAACTTCTCCTGGTAACCGGGGCCGGCCGGAATGTGCGACTTGCGGTAAATACCCAGCACCTTACCGTCTGCATCGGCGATGGCGATCGAGTTGTAGTAATGCGGGCCTTCACGCTCGAAAAACGAAATGGGTAATACGATGCCAAGCTCGCGCGCTAGCGCCGCAAAACGCTTGATCACCTGACTGTCTTGCGCGGTCTCGGCCCAATCGAAAAACTTTGGGTCTTCTTCGCGACAAAAGTAAGTACCGGCGAATAGCTCAGGGGGTAAGACTAAGTTGGCACCGCGGGCCCCAGCCTCGCGCACCGCCCGTTCGACGACACTCAGATTGGTGTCGATGTCTGCCCCGAGGGCACATTGCACGGCTGCGACGCAGACGGTTGTCGACATGATGACTTACCTGGTGCTGAGCCCAGCAGGTTGTTGCTGGGTGATGCAGTGTAGCGTGCCACCTTCTTCGAGAAATACGCGCGCATTCACACCGATCACCACGCGACCTGGGAACAAGTTGCCAATCACGCGCAGTGCTTCTTCGTCGTGCGCAGCGCCGAATACCGGCACCACGACGCTGTGATTGGCGATGTAGAAATTGAGGTAGCTGGCCGGCAACGCGCGACCATCACGCGCCGTCACGAGCCCGGGCGAGGGCAGGGTGACCACGTCTAGACCTTGGCTGCGCAGGCTGGCTTCGATCGTGGCCAGTACGTCACGATTGGGATCGTCCGATGCTTCGGCGCGCATGCACAACACGCGACCGGGCGCGACAAAGCGAGCGATGTTGTCGATGTGACCGTCTGTGTGGTCGTTGAGCAGGCCGGCATCGAGCCAGATGATGCGCTCTGCGCCAAGTGCTGCTTGCAACTCGGCTTCGGCCTCGGCCTGACTCATGTCTGGATTGCGATTGGGATTGAGCACCACTTCACGCGTGGTCATGCACAAGCCACGACCATCGCTCTCGACGGCGCCACCTTCGCAGACGAGCGCGCTCGCAAAGCCGCGGCCCTGCGTGAGCTCTTGGACGTGCGCAGCGAGTAGGTCGTCCCCTTCGTATAAGTATTTGCCGCCCCAGCCGTTGAAACGAAAGCGCACGCTGGCCACGGTGCCGTCTGCATCTTCGAGAAAGACTGGCGCCGTATCGCGCATCCAAATGTCGCCGAAAGGAATGATGTGAAAGCGCGCGCGCACACCCATCAGCGCTCCTTGCGCTTCGACTAGGGCGCGCGGGTCTTGCACGATGATTTCGAGCTGCTCGCCCAGCGTTTGCCGAGCCGGGCGGGCGATCGCCCGACACATCAGCGTGAACGCATGCTGCGCGGCGGCGAGCTCTGGCCAAAGGGAAGGGTCAGAAGGCCAAGCAACCCAACAGGATAGGTGCGGGGCCCATTCGGCGGGCTGACGAAAGCCCAGTTCGCGCGGAAGGGACGTCATATACGGCGGCCGTGCGTAGCGCAGCGCGCAGGCGGGGTAAAGACGCCGCACCCGGGCGACCTCACAACGCGGCGCGCATGACGTGAGCGCTCAGCCCGCGCGTTCGAACAGACCGGCAATCCCTTGACCGACGCCGATGCAAGCTGCGGCCAAACCACGTTTGAGCTTCGGTTCAGCCCGCATTTGATGAAGCATGGTCACGACGATCCGTGCGCCCGAACAGCCGATTGGATGGCCCAAGGCGAGCGAGCCGCCGCGCACGTTCACAAGATTCGGGTCGATGTCGAGCCCGCGCACACACGCCAGTACTTGCGCCGCAAAGGCTTCGTTAAGCTCGTGCACGTCGAGGTCTTGGATACGTAAGCCCGTGCGCTTCAACAGCAGTTTGGTAGCCGGAATCGGGCCTTCGCCCATCACGCTCGGATGCACACCGGCCGTAGCCGACGCGACCCAGCGCATGCTCGGCGTAAGGTTCAGACTCTTGACCACGGATTCGCTCGCAAGCACCACGGCCGCCGCGCCATCGTTGAGCGGCGACGAGTTACCGGCCGTGACCGTACCTTGCGCGCGAAACACCGGCTTGAGCTTGGCGAGCGCGTCCAGGCTGGTGGCACGCGGCGATTCATCGCGATCGACCTTACTGTTGTCTGCAAGCTCGACCGGTACGACTTCGCTTGC
>JBKJIA010000085.1:0-29663 GCA_046598735.1 Polyangiales bacterium | reverse complement strand
GCCCTGCGTGCTGCTGGCCTTGATGGTGTTCGTGGGACCCGCTGCGCCGGAGGAGTAGTGCGAGCCGCGGACCACGTGGTAACGAACGCCGGGAAGATCCTTCACGCGGCCGCCACGGATGAGCACGACTGAGTGCTCCTGAAGGTTGTGACCTTCGCCGGGGATGTACGTGGTGACTTCAATGCCATTCGAGAGGCGAACGCGCGCGACCTTACGCAGTGCCGAGTTCGGCTTCTTGGGCGTGGTCGTGTAGACGCGGACGCAAACGCCGCGCTTCTGCGGGGAGCTGTCGAGGGCGGGCGAGTCGGTCTTCGCGCGCCGTGCTTTGCGCCCATGGCGCACGAGCTGGTTGATAGTCGGCATCGATCCTCAGGAACGTGAATAGTGGTTGCGTCGCATCGGTGGCTATCCACATTGCAAGCGCCCACACCCCGGGCTCGGGGAGGCGGAAGATTAGCGACCGCGACTAGTCTGTCAAGGCTTGGAGGAGCAGGAACGCATCAAAATGGATCAAGGTTGCTGTTCCCTGGCCCAACGTTGCAGGTCCGCGGGCAGTGGGCGCTTTACGGGCGTGATTTTTTCGGGGACGAAACGAACGTGCGCGTCGATGATGCCCAGCACGGCCAGGCCCGCAAAGACGGCGAACGTGGCGATGTTGGTCTTACGCCAGAGCACCTCGCGCTCGCTCACGTTATCCACATCGTCGGGGGCGGGCCGCTCGTTGCGCAGGCGTTGGTGGGCCAGGAAGCTCACGCCACTGACCGCGGCAGCGATGCCTTGGGACATGGCGAGGCCGACGCCTAAACCGCTGTGACCATTTTGGAATTGACCCACCCCGAACGGGAAGGACGCGACCCAGCGACTATTTTGATTGCGCCTTTCGCCGCGCTCGGCGAGCTCGATCAGGCGCGCGAGGTTGTCGCGGCGTTGTTTCTCGGCGTCGCGGCGAGCGCGTAACGTTTCCTCGAGCCTCGTTTGTTCGGCCTGGAGTTGAGCTTGGGCTGCGCGCTGCAGCTCCGTCTTGGTTTTATCGAAAAGCGCGAGCACTTCCGTCGGGAAGGCGAGCGGGTCAAGCATGTACTCGGGCTCCTCGCCGAGCAGCAGGCGAAACTGCTCGGTGGCGCGGGCGGGCTCGCGCACGAACAGCAGGCTTGCGCCCAAGTATTTGCGGGATTCAAGCACCAGCAGTCGGTCGCTGAGACGCGGGGGATTGCTGCCGACCAGGGCCGTGAAAGCCGCGACGGCACGAATGTAGTCTTGGGCTTCGTAGGCCTGGCGGGCCTGTTCGAAATCACCGAGATCGTCGGCACGAGCGGGCGCTACAAAACAGGGCGCAACGAAGCACGCACTGACGCAAAGCGCGAGCGCAGCCAAGAAGCCGTGAAATCGATCAGCGCGGAGCACTCGGGACGAGGTCGACATTGAGCTGCGTTACCTGACCGGCGCGCAGCTGGACTGAACCTGTATAGGGCTCACGGCCTGGAGCTGTCACGGAAATCTGTTGGGTTTCAAGCATGGCGCGAGAGATGGGGACGGTGATCAGACTGCGCGTGCGACCCGTGGCGACGTTGTCGCCCACGATGACGTCGGCGGGCACGTCGCTCACGATGTAGAGGCGAGCACCACGAAACGCGAGCTTGACGGGGACGACGGTTTCTCCGGGACCGGGTGGAATGTTCATCGTCACTTCTTGGTCGCTACAGCAGCCGTGGGCGCCGACAAAGCGGAAGGTATGGGTGCCGGGGGCGAGCTCTTGCATCCGAAAGGACGGGCCAAACGGCCGCGAGGCTGCACCATCCACGCTGATCGTGACGTTGGCGGGCTCGGGGTCGAAGACGACCATGCGCGGGCCGCTGCTGGGCACAGGTTTGGCCCGGACGCGCATAGGCCGTTTGTCACGGGGGTTGTTGGCGGCGCTGGCTGGGTTGGTCTCGCTGGCCGGAGCGGCCACCAAAGGCGGGGTGCGTCGCTTGTCGGGGTTCGCGGGGGATTTTGCGGTGTGTTGTACGCGTGCGCTCGGTTCGCGGCGCACCGAGATGGCGTTCGACGGCGGAGCGAAGCCAATCCACAACGCGGCGAGCCCCGACAACGCAGCCACGGCGAGCGCGCCGCGCGCGAGCACGGTCTGGCGTGACGCGCGGTCGAGCGAGCGCACGAGCGCGAGCGCCTGTGCGTTGCCGTCGTCGATCGCGAGCGCGCGATTCAAACGATCGATGGCGGGCAGTCGCTCGCGGCGCTGCACCAGAGTGCGCGCATCGGCGAGCAAACGCGCGAGGATTTGCGTGCGCAAACGGGCCGTTTCGGCCGCTGGATCGGCGAAATAGCGTTGCAGCTCGGTTTGGGAATCTTCGATGCCGACGTCGTTGAGAATCACGCTCAGACTGGCCGCCAGATCGGCTGCGCGCGCGTAGCGTTGCGCTGGGTCCTTGGCCAGACAGCGCATGATCACATCGCGCAACGGGCGACCCAGCACAGGCTTGGCGACGAGCGGATCGACGGGATTGCACTCGACCACCCGTTTGAGCACTTGGTGCGGGTTTTTGCCTGGAAACGGCAGGTTTCCGGTGGCCATCCAATACAGGATCGTGCCGAGCGAAAAGACGTCGCTGCGGGCGTCGGCATCGCCGCGCTCGACTTGTTCCGGGGCCATGTGCGAGGGCGAGCCCAAGATCTGGCCGGTGGCAGTCATGGCGGCCACGTTCGGGTCGAGCATGTCGGCGATGCCAAAGTCAGTCAGCTTGACCAAACGCTTCTCGTGCAAGAGCACGTTCTCGGGTTTGACGTCGCGGTGAACAATGCCGTGCTCGTGGGCTTCGGACAGCGCGAGCGCGAGCTCGACGCCGATGCAGGCCGCGATTTCCACAGGCAAATCCGGGGTGTTTTCCACGAACGTGCGCAGCGTGGGGCCCGTCAACAGCTCGGTCGCGATGTACGCATTCTCGGAATCGTTGTCGCTGTAGTCGTAGATCTGGAGGATGGCGCGGTGCTTGAGCTTGGCGACAGCGCGGGCCTCGCGCGAAAAACGCGCGCGCGCTTGCTCGGTGCCGCGCAGGTGCGGGTGCATGACTTTGATCGCGACAAAGCGATCGAGCCTGCGATCGCGGGCGCGATACACCGTCGCCATGCCGCCATGGCCGAGCTCTTCGCTTATCTCGTAGCGTTCGATTCGCGGAAGCACCGGGTCGATCCGAATCCTATCGTGGGAAGAGCTTGATCCTAACGCGGCAAAGTCTTGGGCTTTACATGAGTTCGCCCTCTCGGTAAATCGCGCGCCGTGTACGTCACCCCCAGCCGCTGCCCGCTCGCGCCCCAAGAGGTGGCTTTGCGGCTCGTGAATGCGCCGGGTCTGGCGTGGCTGGATGGGGGCTTGAGCCACGGTCGGGAGGGACGTTTTTCGTTTGTGGGCGCGGCACCCACCGAGACCTGCACCTTGCCCGCCGGGCATCCACAGCTGCTGGCACGGCTGACCGAGCTTGGGACGCCCCAGCGCCACGAAACGGGGAGCAGCGAGCTTGCGCCGGAGGATGTGCCGCGCTGGATTGGCAGCATCGGCTACGACGCGCTCAACCCTCGGGCGACGCAGCAACCGGGCATTTGCTTTGCGCAATACGATGCTCTGTACGTGTTCGATCACCAGACCGAACGGGCGTGGTGGGTGGGTGACGATCGCGCCGCCTGCGAGCGTTTGCTGGGGCGGATGTCGGAACCTCAGCCCCCAGCTCCTCGTGAACCTCACGCGCCGGCCTCTTCGGGACCTCACCCCCCAGCCCCCTCTTCTCCCTCACGGGAGTGGGGGAGGAGCGGGGATGGTGGTGGGTTAGAGTTCGTGGTTGGGGTGGTGGAGGCGACCGAGGCGACGGCGCATTGCGCAGCGATTGGGCGGGCGCTGGCGCACATTCGCGAGGGCGACATCTACCAAATCAATCTGGCGCGCCGGTTCGAAGCCAGCTTTACCGGCTCGGCATTGGGCTTGTTTTTGCGCATGCGCGCGCTGAGTGCGGTGCCGCTGGGGTTGTATTTGGAGGCGGACGAGCAGGCCGTGCTTGGGCGCAGCATGGAACGCTTTCTGCGCTATCGGCGTAGCGATGGCAGCCTCGTCACCTCTCCGATCAAAGGCACGTTGCAACGCGACGGCGACGATCAGGCCGAGGCCAAAACCCTGCGCGCCGACCCGAAAGAGCACGCCGAGCACGCGATGATCGTGGACCTGATGCGCAACGACCTGGGTCGAGTGGCGCACTACGGCAGCGTGCAGATCGAAGAGCTGATGGCGGTCTTACCCTTTGCCGGCTTGTCGCATCTCGTGAGCACGGTGCGCGCTCGTACGCAGAAAAACTTAGGACTCGATGCGCTGCTTCGCGCCACCTTTCCGCCGGGTAGTGTTACCGGCACACCCAAAGAGCGCGCGATCGAAATTATCGGCGAGCTCGAGCCGTTTGCGCGCGGCGTCTACACGGGCGCTTACGGCTTCATCGACCGCGCAGGTGGACTGTCGCTGGCAGTCGCGATTCGCACCGCCGTGGTCGACGGGCGCAAAAGAACGGTCACCTATCACGCAGGCGGCGGCATCGTGGAAGCCAGCGATCCGGTACGCGAAACGGCCGAAACGGTACTGAAAGCGCAGGTGTTCATGCGCGCGCTCGCCCCCTGAGGGCCCCGCCCCTCGTTTGGCGGCGTCGCACGGCGCAGAGTCTCCGAACGGTTTCAGAACGGGATGTCGTCGTCGCCGCCGCCGCTGTCGTATTCGGGGCCGCCCTCGTATCCGCCGCCGCCTTCGGGCGCGCCACTACCGCCGCCTGCGCCGCCGCCTGCGCCGCCAGCGGGACGACCGCCGCCGCCGCGTTCAAAGCCACCGCCACCGCCACCACCGCCACCCCCGCCACCGCCACCGCCACCGCCACCGCCACCACCGCCACTACCGACAAGTCCGATGTTGTTGGCGTTGATTTCGGTCGAGTAGCGTTTGCCGCCGTCTTTGTCTTCCCAGCTACGGGTTTGGATGCGGCCTTCCACCCAGATGCTGCGGCCCTTGGACAGAATCTTGTTGAGTGCTTCGGCGCGCTTGCCCCAGACCACGACCGTGTGCCAATCGGTGCGCTCTTGACGCTCGCCGGTGCGGTTGAGGAATGACTCGGTGGTGGCAAGACGAAGGCGCAACACGGCTTGGCCGCCCTGCGTGAACTTGAGCTCGGGATCAAGCCCCAGATTGCCAACCAAGATCGCCCGATTCAGACCTTCCGCCATGATCCCTCTCCTTGCTGCAACGCGGCGCGAGAGCGTACTGCCCCGGCGCGGAGGCGGACCATACCACGCACCCAGAAGGCGGCGAGGCCTGGGCTGTGACGGGATACGGTGACCGCGAAAAGAGCGAGCGAGCTCAGCGCGCTGGAGTCGCGGTCAAACCTGCTTCATCGCGCAAGACCATCGCGAGCTGCGTCTCGATTTCGTTGAGCTTACGCGCGTAAAACTGCGGGCCGATGTCGCCGCGTGCGTGCTCCGCTTCGAGGCTTTGCGAGGCGTCGAGCAGCGCAGTTTTGCGCTCTCCTAGCAAGCGCTTGCGGTCCGCTATCACGGCCGGATCTTCGCGCGTGCGGAATGCCCGCGTGAGGCCGAACAAGACCGCTATCGCGAACAACACGACGGCCACCCAGCGACCCGGCCCGGGCCCCGGAATGCCATCGATGCGCACGCTCAGCTCACCCAGCGCGGCCTCGGGCGGAGCGCGCCGAACTTGTGTGAAAAGCAGGTTGCGCCCGTCGTCTTTGATGCGCTCGGCTTCCGGGAAGTCTGTGACCCGAAGCGTAAGACCCTCAGGTGCTTCCGAGATCACACGATAGGTGTAAGTACGAAACGGCATGCTCACGGGAATGCGGGCGCTGGGGCCGGCGCGCGGCACGTCGAAGGTCCAGGCCAGGCTGAAAGTGCCAGGCGGAATCGAGCCTTTGATGCGAAAACCTTTGCCTGCCACCTCGGTTGCGTGCTGGTCGGTCATCACGTCTTGCCACTGAAACGCCGTGAAGCCGCTGGGCAGCGTGACGAGCATGCCATCACCCGGCAACACGTACACAGCTTCGCCCGCGTTGGCGACGCGCGCCTGTTGGGTGATGTGCAAACGATCGTCGCGGAGCTCCACCACGGTCTGACCGATCGCGGAGAAGATCAACTGGTCGTCGCGCGTGGTTTTGCCGAGCGGAATGCGCACACGAAAGCCGCTGTCGTCCGGCAAACGAAAGGGATTGGAGCTGAACTTGGCGCCGCCCGTGACCACATTGACACGGTAAGCCTGGCCGGAGCCCACCGCCAAAGCGCGAAAGGTATAGCGACCGCTCGCGTCCGTTTTGGCGCGCTCTTCGCTGCGGCCGCCCATGGACTGCATGACTCCGAGTACGATCTCGCCCGTGTAAGGTAGACCGGCGGCGTCGACGACATCGATTTGCAGCGTGCCCTTGAACAGCTCGAGCGCGGGATCGGCCGTGGGCTTGGACGTGTCGGCGGCCGGACTGTGTGGATCGGCGCTGGGCGCAGCGGCTTCGGCTGTGGGCTGTGCTGGAGGTGCGTTCGTAGACTGCGCGCTTTTCGCCTGAGGAGTAGCCGCCTGAGGCGCGGCCGCCGCGGCCTTGTCACCCGCGGCATTGGCCCGGGCCGCGTCCCTTTGTTCGCGACCTTGATTGGCGCGATTCATGATCTGCGCCGGACCCGTGGGCGGCGTGTCTTGAGCGCGAGCCACAGGGACGAACAGTAAGGTACCGGCCACGGCCGCTTGCAGCGCCAAACACCGGAGCATGACTTGTGCCGAGCTCGCGCGAGGCTGCATCATGAGCTCTTCTCCGGAGTGCTGAGCTTGGCCTTGGCAAGCAGCGCGCGCGCTTGATCGCGATGCTGCGCCAGGTCGTCATCCAGCTGGCGCATGATCTGTTTGGCGCGCGCACGAAACTGAGCATGAAGACGTTCGTAGTCGTCGTCGGAAAGCTTGCCCACGTCGCGCTCGAACTCGAGATCTTTGAGGCTGCGCAACACGGCTTCTTTTTCTTCGAGCCATTCTGCGCGCCGTTGGGCCGCTTGCGATTGCTGGGCCCAGCGCGTGGCTTCGCCGCCGAGAAGCGCACGCAAGCTGAGCCAAATGCAACTGATGGCAAGCAGCAGCGCGATCGCGGCCAGCCAGATAAAAAATGCGGGCAGAAAGTTAGTCATCAGTCGTCCAGCCTCCGCAACTCTTCATCGAGTGCGCGATCCATTTCATCATTCCGCGCGTCATTCCGCGCATCTGCTTGAGGCGCGCTGGCTTGCGCCCCGTCGGCGGCAGTCATCATCTGACTGCGTTTAACCCAGCGTCTTCCCATCACGGTGATGCCGCCAGCTGCGAGTAAGATCGCGACCACGGGCACCGCCCAAAGCGCGCGGTCGAGGCCTTTGTCACGGGGAATCGCGATCGCCTTGGCACCATACTGTTCTGAGTAAGCGTCTTGAATCGCGGCCACCGTCTTACCCGCGGCAAGATCGTTGCGCAGCTCCGCGCGTTTGCCCTCGGCCCACTCGCAAATGCATGACGACAAGGGCAAGCGCGCGCAGCCGCCGCACTGGCACAACACGCGATCGAAGAGCTGCTTTTCTTCGGCCGAATGCATCTCGACGTGGCCCGCCATGGCCGAGCTCGTGTCTTGCGCGAAGGCGCTGCTCACGCCGAGCACCCCGAGCACAGACAGTAAGATCACGAGTAGCCAGGTGGCCATGGCCGGTTTTGCAAAGCCGCCGCGCGAGAACAGCGGATTCTTCACGCTCTCCAGTAGCTCGCGCATCGAGGGCGCAATCGCGACGAACGCCCCGAACAAGAACATCAGGCCGCCGATCCAAATCCACGCCACGAGCGGGCGCACGATCACGCGGAAGGTGCCGAGCTTGGTTTCGGGATTGACCGAGCTCATGATCACGTAGACGTCGTCGTGCAACGTCGAGCGAATAGCGACCTCGGTGGTGGGCATTTCCGGATGCGTGCGGTAGATGAACTTCGCGGGCGATACATGGCCCACTACCTTACCGTCTTGCAACACGCTCATATCGGTGAAGACCATGCGCTTGCTGGGATCGACTTCCATGCGCGGCCGGTCGAAACGGATCTCATAGTCCGCCACCTTCAGCGCTTGGCCGGGGCGCAAGGCTGCTTCTTTTTCGACGTCGTAGGCGGCACCGGTGAAGCCCAAGTACATCGACACGATGCCGGCGTGCACGATGTAGCCGCCGTAGCGGCGCTTGGCGCGCGACACGAGCGAGAGTAGCGCGGTAACCATGCCCTCGTTCGCGTTCTTCATGCGCACAGCGGTACCGCGCCAGAACTCTTGGCCGATGGTGCCCATCACGAACGTACACAACAGTAAGCTCATGGCAGGCGAGGCGCCGAAGATCACGGCCAGCACCTTACCGGTCATGGTTTCGTAAATCGCTTCGCTCTCGACGTAGGGCGGAAAGCCGAGCGAAGGGCCGACCAGAATGTGCAAAAGCAGCATCACCACCGCGAGCGCGGTCGGAATCATGAACGCGCGCATCAGGTTCTTACCGGTCGCGCGACGCCAAGAAATCAGCGGTCCTATCCCGGTTAGCAGCATCAACACCAGGCCGAGCGGCACCATCCACTTGTTATAGAAGCCGGGGCCTACGGTGACCGTTTCGTCGCGAATCCATTCGCTGATCAACGGGAAGGTGGTCGCGATCAACACGAACAACATCATCCCGAGCAGCACCCAGTTCTGCATCAGGAAGGCGAACTCACGACTCAAGAGCGAGTCGATGCGGTGCACGCTGCGCAGAAGCGGTAAGCGATAGAAGATGAGCCCGAGGCAGACCACGCACAGAAAGACGAGATACCAAGCAAAGTAAATGCCGATATCGCTGCGTGCGAACGAGTGCACGCTGGCGATCAAACCTGAGCGTGTGAGGAACGTGCCGAAGATGGTCATGATGAAGGTCAGACACATCAGAAAGACGTTCCACACCTTGAGCATGCCGCGACGCTCTTGGATCATGACCGAGTGCAGGTAGGCGGTGCCCACCAAGAGCGGCATAAACGCGGCGTTTTCGACGGGATCCCAGGCCCAATAGCCGCCCCAGCCGAGCTCCTCGTAGGACCATAGACCGCCGAGCAGATTACCGAAGGCGAGGAAGGTCCAGGCCGCGAGCGACCACTTTCGTGCGGCGTAGATCCATTCCTCTTTCAAGCGACCGGTGACGAGCGCTGCGATGCAAAAGGCGAACGGCACCGACCAACCCACAAAGCCCATGTAGAGCGTGGGCGGGTGAATCATCATCCAGTAATTTTGGAGTAGTGGGTTGAGGCCCTCGCCATCCAGGGGCACGCTGGCCGCGGAGATCGAAAACGGATTGGCAGCAAACAGCATCAAGAGCGCGAAGAAACCGATGATGCTCATCAGCGTGGCGAGCACGTAGGGTTGCAGCTCCAGGTAGCGATTCTTGAGCCACCAAGTGACGGCCACCGTCCAGACCGAAACCAGGAAGGTCCACCACAAGAGGGAGCCATCTTGGCCGCCCCACAACGCGGTGATCAAGTACCACCAGGGCATGGAACGATCGCTGTAGCGGGCCACGTAGCGAATGCGAAAATCGTGGGCCTGGAACGAGTACGCGAGCAGGAACACCGTCAGGGCCACGAGTGCACACGTTGCGAATACGCCGGCGCGTGCGGCGGGCAACAGGTGTGTGCGACCTTGTCCGCTCGCCACGGAAGTCGCGAAGGCGTAGCCGGAGGCGACCAGGATGGCGCAGATGACGGCTGTGCCGAGACTAGGAAGTTCGATGAGCGGCATAGGGCAGGCGGATCATGCCACATTCATTCCAGCCAGCGAGCGCAAGCAAAAGACACACACCGGAGCACCAGTGCTAGAACATCAGCATGGGGATTGTGCGTCGGATCGTGAGAGATGGTCTGCGGGCCTTTGTGCCGGCTCTATTCGCATTGTCGGCTAGCTGCGGGAGCTCGACGGCCAGTAATCTGGGCAGTACGACCAGCTACGGAGGAGCCCTCGCCACGGTCGGTGTGGCAGCAACCTTGTGGGCCGTAGGCCACGGCTGCAACCTACAAGGCTGCCCCTACGGCAGTTACTGCGACAAGAAGAGCGGCTTCTGCGCTACGCGCAAATGCAGCAGCAGCGAAGGCTGTCCCAGCAACACCACATGCAACGAAGGGCTGGATCGTTGCCAAGATCCAGCCCCCGCGTCACCGCCCAATGATTTCTTGCCGCAAGACACCGACAAGCGACGGCTCACTCAATAGCTGCCCGCCTGCCCTCTACGGGCGGCTCAGCTTCGGGAGGAGCAAGCTCGCCGCTCGGGCCGACTCAGTTGCTGTCTTCGAACTCGGCGTCGATGACTCCGTCGTCCTTCTTTTCTTTCTTGGCCGCGCCGCCCGCCGCCGGTCCGGCTCCCGCGCCGGCCGCTGCGTTGTAAGCAACCTGAGCGATTTCGTGCATCGCCTTCTCAAGGGTCTCCGCACCGCTTGCGATCGCAGCGTGGTCTTCCTTGTCGAGGGCCGAGCGCAGATCCTTGAGCTTGCCTTCGATTTCGCTGACCTTGTCCGCCGGCAACTTGTCTTTCGCGTCGGCCAGGGCCTTTTCCACGCTCCAGCACAGTTGGTCCGCACGATTGCGCGCCTCGACCTGCTCGCGACGCACCTTGTCTGACTCTTCGTTCGCCTTGGCGTCGTCGACCATCTTTTGGATCTCGGACTCGTTCAGGCCGCTGTTGGCCGTGATCGTGATCTTTTGATCCTTGCTGGTGGCTTCATCGCGGCCTGTGACCGAGAGGATGCCATTGGCATCAATGTCGAAGATGACCTTGATCTTGGGCACACCACGCGGCGCGGGCATGATCCCTTCGAGATGAAAGCGTCCGAGCGTGCGGTTGTCGCGAGCTTGCGCGCGCTCGCCCTGAAGCACGTGAATCTCGACTTTGGTCTGACTGTCGTCCGCCGTGGAGAACGTCTCCTCGCGACGCGTGGGAATCGTGGTGTTGCGGGGAATGAGCGTGGTCATCACGCCGCCCAAGGTCTCGACGCCGAGCGACAAAGGCGTGACGTCGAGCAGCACGAGATCCTTGACGTCGCCCGAGAGCACGCCGGCCTGAATCGCCGCGCCAATCGCTACGACCTCATCCGGGTTCACGCCACGATGGGGTTCCTTGCCGAAGAACTTCTTGACTGCCTCGGCCACCATCGGGATACGCGTGGAGCCACCGACGAGCACCACCTCGTGAATGTCCGCGGCCGTCTTGTTCGCGTCGGCCAGCGCTTTCTTACTGGGCTCGAGCGTGCGCTGCACCAAGTCTTCGATCATCTGCTCGAGCTTGGCGCGCGTGATGCGCAGGTTGAGGTGCTTGGGCCCCGTGGCATCGGCCGTCAAGAACGGCAGATTGACGGTGGTCTCAAGCTTCGAGCTGAGCTCGATCTTGGCCTTTTCCGCGGCGTCCTTCAGGCGCTGCAGCACCATCTTGTCCTTGGACACATCGATGCCCTGGTCGCGCTTAAACTCGGCGATGAGGTAATCGATGATGCGATGGTCGATGTCATCGCCACCAAGACGCGTGTCGCCGTTGGTGCTGATGACCTGCACAACGTTGTCACCGACCTCGAGGATCGAGATGTCGAAGGTACCGCCACCGAAGTCGTAGACCGCGATGATCTCGTCCTTCTTCTTGTCGAGACCGTAGGCGAGCGCCGCGGCCGTGGGCTCGTTGACGATGCGCTTGACGTCGAGGCCCGCGATGCGGCCGGCATCCTTGGTGGCCTGACGCTGGGCGTCGTTGAAGTACGCGGGCACCGTGATCACCGCTTCGGTAACCGTCTCGCCAAGGAAGTCTTCCGCAGCCTTCTTGAGCTTGCGCAAGATGTTCGAGGCGACCTCCGGCGGGCTGTACATCTTGCCGCGAATCTCGATGCCGGCGTCCGCGTTGTCGCGCTTGACGACCTTGAACGGCATGCGCTTGGCCTCTTCGATCGTCTCGTCGAAACGCCGACCCATGAAGCGCTTGGCCGAAAATACGGTGCCCTCAGGGTTGGTAATCGCCTGGCGCTTTGCCATTTGCCCGACGAGCACCTGTGCTTGGTCGTCCCATGCGACGACCGACGGTGTGGTGCGCTCGCCCTCTTCGTTCACGATCACTTTCGGCTCTTTGCCGTCCATAATCGCCACGACTGAGTTGGTTGTGCCAAGGTCGATGCCAATGATCTTGCCCATGAATCTCTCCTCTGCCACGCGGCCTGCCGCGCCCTGAATCTGGGGGCCAAAGTAACCAGCTGCTTCTCCCCGTCAAGAGCCTGACACCATGTGTTTGAGATTGTGTGGCGCTCGCGTGGGGGCCGAGGCGCCGTCTTGACCCGCGATCGAGCCCGCGCCAGAAGCCGGCGATGTCAGAGGGCACGGGGTCCGGTCGGGGCCTGGTTTTCATCACCGGCGCCAAGCTTTACTTCATTGCTAGCGGCTTTCTCGTGCAGCTCGGTTTGCCGCGACTCTTGGGCTCGCCCGAAGTGTTCGGCCAGTATTCGTTGGCGATGAGCATCGTGAGCGTGATCAACAACGTGCTGATCGCGGCCACAGTGCAGTCCGTTTCAAAACGCGTGAGCGAACACCCGGAATTGGCAGGCCCGCGACTCCGCCAAGGCTTGAAGCTGCAGCTTGCGGTCGGTGTGACATTGGCTGGCGGTTTGTTCCTGCTCTCGCCGCTGCTCGCACGCTTTGCCTACGACGAAAAACTGGCGCAACTGCTGCAAATCGCTGCGTTGGTCCCCTTGTGTTACGCACTCTACGCGGCACTCGTAGGCAGCCTCAACGGACGGCAATTGTTCCAACGTCAAGCCGCCCTCGACGTGACGTTCTCCACCGTGCGCACCACCGGCATATTAGGTGCAGCCGCGCTCGGCCTGGGCGCCGTTGGGGCGGTGTCTGGCTTTGCCATGGCCGCTGCCGTCATCCTTACCATTGCCCTATTCGTGGTGGGCATAGGAAGCAAAGGGCCTGGCTTACCACTCAAGACTTGGTTTGCCTTCCTGCTCCCAATCGTGGCCTTTCAAAGCACGCTGAACGGCACGTTGTTGCTCGACGTGTGGGTACTCAAAAACACCGCCGCCGAACTCGGCCTCGCCGCGGGCCTGCCTATGGCCGCCGCTGCAGATCAGGCTTCACGCTACGTTGGATATTACCGTGCGGGGCAAACGTTTGCGCTCGTGCCTTACCAAATCATTTTGTCCGTGACGTTCATCGTCTTTCCGTTGGTATCGCGCGCCACGGCCGCAGGCGATCACACAGCGGCGCGCAGCCATGTGATTCAAGCGCTGCGCTTCTCGCTGCTCGTTTTGTTCGCCTTAGCGGCACCGATCGGGGGCGCAGCCGAATCTCTGATTCGCTTGGCGTACGGCCCGAAGTTTCTCGATGGTGCGCAAGCGCTGAGCGTGCTCGTGTTCGGCCAAGTCTGTCTGGCCATGTTCGTGATCGTGACGACGATTTTGAGCGGAGCGGGTCGCCCAGGAACGCCCGCCTGGATAAGCCTTATCGCGCTCGTGATCGTGCTCGTCGCCAATCGCACGCTCGTCAGTTGGGTCGGGCTCGGTCCTCACACGTTGCGCGCCGCAGCCTTTGCCACCACCCTCGGACCGGCCGTCGCGCTGGTGCTCTCTACCTTTGCGCTACGGGAGACGTTTGGCGTGCTCTTGCCGCTCAAGACGTTCTTGCGCGGAGCGATTGCGGCGGCGGCCGGTTTCTGGGCTGCGCGGCTCGTGCCGCAACATACGCTACTGCTCGCTCCCGTCGCGATGGCGGCTGGCGGCCTTACTTACTTGGCGATGTTGTTCGTCACGCGCGAGCTCACGTCCGCCGACGTACAGAGCGCGCTTTCCGTGTGGCATAAGCGTAGGGTCGCGAAGCCCGCTTGAAGTCGCCACTTTTGCCGCCCGTTTTTTCGTAGAGCGCGATGTCCGTGATCACGATCTCACGGTCCACGGCCTTGAGCATGTCGTACACCGTCAGCGCAGCTACGGACACGGCCGTGAGCGCTTCCATTTCGACGCCGGTGCGATCCGCGGCGCGCACGGTCGCTTCCACCGTAAGATCCGTATCTGAGCTTTGCGTAAGCTCGATTTGCACGCCCGTGATCTGCACGTGATGACACATGGGAATGAGCGTAGGCGTCTGCTTGGCCGCTTGAATCCCGGCAATGCGCGCCACGGCCAACACGTCGCCCTTGGGCGTTTTACCTGACAACAACAAACGTAAGGTCGCAGCATGCATGCGCACGACGCCGCGTGCGACGGCCGTGCGCGTGCTAGTCGATTTGTCGCTCACGTCGACCATGCGGGCGCGGCCGTGTTGATCGAGGTGAGTGAGCTCGTGGGGCTCGCGTTTCACGGCTTTTTTGCGCGCTGTCACCACGCAACCAGTAGCACGGAAGCGCGCGCGCTCAGTTCATCGCTTGTGGTGTGTTCTCATCCGGATCGATTTCCGAGTCCACGTGCACATCGGGCACGATCAAGGGGATGTGGGGATCATGCGCGAACATCAATCCGTCCGTGCCGATCATGCGCGCTACCAGCTCCACGCGTGAACGCACGCCCAGCTTGGGATAGATACGCTTCAAGTACGTGTGGACCGTACCCACCGTAAGGTGCGTTTCAGACGCAATCTGCCGCGTAGAAGCACCCGACATCAACAATCCGACGACATCGCGTTCGCGCGGGGTGAGCGGCGCGCGCGACAGCGCCTCCGTGACATCTTCGATGCCCGAGCGGCGCGATTCGTGGCGCATGCGTGCCGCGTAGCTGAGCCCGCGTCCCATGATGCGCGTGGCCCAGCGCGCAGTGCGCAAGTCGTGGGGATCGAGCCTGTCCTTGCCCAGCGGCAAAAACAGCGTGATCTGCCCCAAGCTTTGGCGTCCGTAGCGCAGCGGAAAGGCTATTTGGACGCGCCCGAGGTTGCCCTCGCTGCCGCTGGTCAGCGTTTCGCCACCCAGAAGCTGCACTTCGTACCCCTCAGCGGCGCTCATTCGCGCCACGAGCTCTGCAGCGCGGTTCGGATAGGTTCTGACTGGGTCAAGACGGGTAAGGCCATCGACCATGTCCAAAAATTGAAACGGCAACAAGGTGCCCCTCGTTCCTTCCCACCGCATGTCTCCAAAACTGAAGCGCATAGCGTTGTTGGGCTATTGGAGCCCGCTCATCAGGATCTGTCAAACCGGATGTAGTCACTGCTACCGGGTCTGCTCACAACTTTGTCCCAGCCCCGGGGCAATTAGCCACCGATCTCAGTGATTTAGCTGACCCAACCTAGCTGAGGCATATGCCTAGCTGGGAACGTCCTCTAGATGACAACGCCGGGCGTGAGGCACAATAAAAGCTCACGTCGCGCGCTGCTTTGCGCACACGAATGTGACGGCATAGAGTCGAGCCCATCCCATGGAAAATGTCGTCATTATCGGTTCGGGTCCGGCGGGTCTTACGGCTGCCATCTACGCGGCGCGCGCCAACCTCAAGCCGCTTTGTATCGAGGGCGTCGTGGCCGGTGGCCCCACCGGCGGGCAGCTGATGATCACCACCGAAGTAGAGAACTTCCCCGGTTTCCCTGAGGGTGTGAAGGGACCCGAGTTAGTGGAGCTGTTTCGCAAGCAGGCGGAGCGTTTTGGAACGCGGTTCGTCACCTCGGACGTGGAGCGTGCGGATCTCTCCGAAGGGCGCCCCTTCAAGCTCCACGTAGAGGGTAAGGTCATCGAGACCAACAGCGTGATTTTGGCCACGGGTGCCAGCGCACGTTGGTTGGGACTACCCTCCGAATCGCTGTTGCAGAATCGCGGCGTGAGCGCCTGCGCCACCTGCGACGGCTACTTCTTTCGCAATCAAGACGTGTGCGTCGTCGGCGGGGGCGATACCGCGCTCGAAGAAGCGTTGTATTTGACTGGCCTGTGCAAGAGCGTGACGTTGATCCATCGCCGCAAGGAGTTCCGCGCCTCCAAGATCATGCAAGAACGCGCGCTCAAGCATCCCAAGATAAGCTTCCTGTACGACTCGGTGGTGACCGAGGTGCTCGACGTCACCAAAGAGACCGTGACCGGCGTGCGCATCAAGAACCTGCTGACGAACGAAGAGTTCGTGCATCCCACGCAGGGACTGTTCATCGCCATCGGACACACTCCGAACAGCCAGCTCGTGAAAGGTCAGATCGATCTCGATGAGAACGGTTACATCAAGACCACGCCCGGGCGCGCGGCGACCAATATCGATGGCGTGTTCGCGTGCGGCGATGCGCAAGACCACGTGTATCGCCAGGCAGTGACGGCCGCGGGCACGGGCTGCATGGCCGCGATCGAGGCCGAGCGCTACCTGGGTGCGGCCGGCGTGATCTGAGCCGACGGATAGCGGGCTAGAACTTCCCGCTCACGGTCATGAACGTCATCTTGTCATTGGTCTCGCGCAGGCGCGACGACAGGATACGGACGATGTTCCACAGGATTTCGTAGGCCAAATCCTTGTGCAAGAACAGCAGGTCCTGCATGGCGTCTTTGGAGAGGACGAGCAGCTTCACGCGTTCGTGCACGAACGCATCGGCACTGCGCGGAGCAGCTTCGATTAACGCCATTTCGCCAAAAGCCGAGCCTGGTCCCAGCACGGCTAGCGCCTCTTCGCCCATGCCGGCGAGTTGGCGCGAAATACGCACCTTGCCTTCGGTGATGAAGTACAGCTTGTCGCCGACGTCGCCCTCGCGAAAGAGCAGGTGCCCGGCTGGGTGCGACTCTTCGGTTGCGATCGACGCCACGCGCTCGAGGCCCGCTGCTGCGAGACCGCGAAATAGATGAATCTTGCCCAGCGCCTCCGCCGTGCTCGCCATGCGTGGAAGTATAGATCGTTTGCGGGCCCAGCCTCGAATACTCCGCAAAGCGGTCGTGCTAGCGTCAGGCTCGTGAGTGGGACTGCCAGCGGCTATCGCGGACGGTTTGCGCCGTCGCCCACGGGCGAGCTTCATTTGGGGCTGGTGCGCACGGCCCTGCTGGGCTGGTTGCGGGCGAGGTCGCAGGGCGGCGTCTTCATCCTGCGCATCGAGGATTTGGATGGGCCGCGAGTGGTGCCCGGTTCGACCGCCCACATGCTGGAAACACTGCGCTGGCTGGGCCTCGATTGGGACGAGGGGCCCGACCTACAGGGGCCGCACCAACCTTACGTTCAGGCAGAGCGCTTGGCGGGCTACGCGCTTGCGATCGCGCGTTTGCAAGCTGCGGGGTACGCCTACGCGTGTACGTGCACCCGCAAGGAAGTGAGCTTGCAAAGCGCGCCGCATGGCGTGTCGGAGCTTGGCCCGGTGTATCCCGGCACGTGTCGTAACGGGCCAGCCCGCCCCGGGATGCCGGCAACCTTACGGTTTCGCATGCCTGATGCGCTGCCGCAGTTCGTCGATGCCATACATGGTAAGGTGCCTGCGCTGACGCCAGCACCAGGCGACTTCGTGTTGCGACGTGCCGATGGGCTTTTCAGCTATCAGTTGGCCGTGGTGGTAGATGATATCGCCATGCAAGTCAGCGAAGTGCTGCGCGGTGATGACCTGCTCTCGAGCACGCCTTGGCAGCTTGCCCTCTACGACGCGCTCGGCGCCCAACGGCCCGCGTTTGCCCACGTGCCGCTGGTGCTTGGGCCGGATGGAACTCGACTTGCAAAACGACATGGTGCGACCTCGATTGCGCATTACCGAAAGCAAGGCGTGCGCGCCGAACAGATCATAGGTTTTCTAGCGCATTCGGCCGGCTTGCTGGGCCGTCCGATCGCGATTCAACCTTCCGAGTTGATCGGTGTTTTCTCGTTTTCGAAGCTGCGTGCGGAAGCCGCGCGTCTGGATCCAGGAGACCTATTCGCGTAACGGTCAGTTGCCGAGTAAGGTTTTGATCTCGCCCGAGTCCACTAAGCTTTTGGTTTCGTCGAACCCTCCGACGAACGTGCCGTTGACGAACACCATCGGGAACGTGGGCCAGCCGGTCCACATCTTGAGCGCCAGGCGACGCCGCCACTCACTCATGTAGCTGCCGTACTCGATGTACTTATAAGGGATGCCCGCAGTGTCGAGCAGCTTGCGTGCCTTCTTGGGGAAGGGATTTTGCGCCATGCCGACGATCACGACGGGATGCTCGCGCGTGGCCTTCTGTACTTCGTCGACGATGTCGCGCTGATTTTCTGCCAGCTTGGTGCGTGCGGCATGGTGGACCTTGGCTTCATCGAGTACGTGGCGAGACATGTTTCAAACCTCCGGGCTGCTGTAAACGAGAGGACGCAGCGTAGTCCTAGTGCGTCACAGAAGCGCTATCAAACGCTACACGATAGGCATCAAACAGCTTGAGATAGGCTTCGGGCCGGAGCGCACTAGGTAAGGTGCCCCCAACCGCGGGTGGGTCGTACTGACGCAATAGATAACGTGCCGACTCGCGCTCTTTGAACGCAAGAAACCCGCCCTCGCGCGTGACGACGGCGCGAATCGAGGTGCCCGTGGGCCCGATCACGAACACGAACGGGTTGTCTGCAACCTGCGTAGAACCCGGAGCGAGCTCGTTCAAAAGCAGATCCTTGAAGTCTAGGTGCGAATAGAGACCCAGGTGGCGCTGCGGCTCAAAACGCGTGGCAAAGAACAACAGCGGTATCTGATAGATTTCGGGTTCAAGCTGCATGGCTTTGTCGCGAAAGCCGTGGTCGGCGGTCAGCACGATCAAGGTGTCATCAAGCACGCCGTGCGCGTTGAGCGCCGCTATCAATCCATCGAGATACTCCGAGTAATAGGCCGCGTTGGTCTTGCCGGATGCCTCGTTGTATTCGCTGGCGTGTCCCCAGATCATTTCCTGATAGACCAACGCGCGTTCGTGATCGACAAGAAACTTGACGACCCGAGGCAAGAGCACCTTGTCTTCACAACTGTGCTCGAACTCGTACGGGTTGAAGCACAGGAAACGGGGCTGGGCTTGGTCCACGTCGGCCGGCGAGAGGGTAAGCTTTTGCTGCCAAGCAAGGTCTGCCACCACGAGCTCCAGGTCCGTCTGTGACACTGCGAACGCGGTCTCGTAGCCGAGTCTATGGAAGACGTCCGGCAAGGAGCTCTTGCGGCTCAAGTGCATGTAGTGGTCGCGGCCGGCCTCCGTGTAGGCCTCGTAGGGAATGAAGCGGGAGCTGAGCATACCGAGCATGCCGGTGCGACTATCTTGATTGCTCGTGTAGTAGCGCGCGTAGGTATGGGCGTGGCTGACGGCTTGGCGCAAAAACGTGCTGTCTTTGAGCGTTTCAGTCTGTTCGCGCAGGGTCTCGTCGTTCATCGTCTCCATCACGATGATCACGATCTTCTTGAACGGCGTAGCAAGCGAAGCTGGAAAACTTCGACTTTTATCGAGTGCGCTCATTGGGCCCGCCGCTTTGACCTTACCATCGACCTCGATCTCAGGATGGACGAGTAGCTCGTGGACGTCGGCCACGATGTCGACCATGGGACTTGGAATATGCGGCACGTTATAGGCGATAACGCCAACCAGACCGGCATGCACGGCTAGCAAATAGGCCGGCCAGCGCAGAGAAAACGTCTTGAACGTTCGCGCAAGCAGCACGCTCGACACCGTCAGGACGCCGAGCAGCGCAAGTAAGGTCAAAAGGCCCGCCAGCGGTAAGACGTCCTGAAAGAAGAAGCCGAGTTGATCGAGATTGACGTCGAGCAACGAGAAACGGCGCTCAGCGGCGGAATCGAAAAAGTAAGTGTGGACGAAGCTCGACACCAAGCTGATGGCCCAGAGCGGATAAAACAGCGCGTTGCCTGCGATACGGGCGGTCAGCCTGCGCGAGCGCTCGAGCCATACGCTCGGCAACCACAGAGCACCCCATACCAAGGCCTCGACGGCGTAGCCCGTCAGTAAGGCTTCAGGTCGACCGATACCGATAAGCCATAGTTTGTAGAGCGCGACAACCCAAAGGGTACTAAGAAAAAAGCCTGTTTTCATGAGCGCGTACGCCGCTTGAGTAAGCAGTCAAGAAGACTGACGACCATCATACTGTGTAACGCGCGAGCACGTCGCGCTTCTTGAAACTCGCGCTCATGAAACGGACCATGATCTTAGCGTTCGACATCCAGGCGATGCGTGCAGCGTGTTTGTGCGTGGAGAGCATTTGTTCCACAAGGTAAGGTGCGACCGTCTCCACGTGGTCGAACAGGATGTTCATCACGCGTTTGTTCTTGGCGAGTTCGGCAGGATCCATCTCAGCGGCCTCGCGCAGCACGCCTTCGGTCATGATCATGCCGGGTCTGATCTGTCCAATCTGCACCGGTCCATTCGCATTCTCTTTTTCAAGCGCATCGCTGAAGTATTTGAGGGCGCGTTTGGTCGCGCCGTAGACGCCCATGCCGGGCCGTAAGCTGCCGTCGCTGCCGCCGCCTAACACGTTGAATATTTGCCCGGAGCCCTGCTGCTTCATGCCGTGCAGGGCCACCTTCGAGCCGTACATAGTGCCGAGCACGTTCGTCATCACCATCTGCGGCAGCTGCTCGAAAGGTATGGTCGCGATGGTATGGGTAGTCTTGGCCAGACCTGCGTTGTTGACCCAAATGTCGATGCGCCCGAGCTCGCGCGCCGCCACATCCCACAGCGCTTGGACCTGCGCGGCATCCGCCACATCGCAGGCGGCACCCAGCACGCGCGCGTTGCCCGCGGCTAATTTCCCAAGCTGCACGCAGCAGCGCTCCACGTCGTCTTGGCCGCGGCCACTGATCACGACCGAATGACCGCGCTTCAGAAATTGCTCGGCCATGCCCCGACCGATGCCCTTGGTACTGCCGGTAATCACGATGTTTTTCACGATAAGCCCCATTAATCAGATCGAACGCGCTCCGTTTGCGGCGCAATCCGACAAGAGTAACAAGCGTCATGCCGGTCGCACGGACGCAGCGCATACCCCACTCGACTTGCGTACGCATGGCGCCCAGCTCAACGAGGAGCTGCGGGCTTGGATTTACGAACGCACTGGTCGGCAACTCGGCAAGTTCGCCACACACATCGAATGCGTTGCGGTGCGTTTTGAGGTCTGCTGCGGCACGCCGTCAGCGCAGTCTGCACGATGCCACGTCGAGGCTTGCCAGTAGCTCGCCGAAGCGAGATAAGCCTAAGCGTCGCAAAATTAAGGGAGGGGCGCCTTTGGCTCGGGCAAACTCGCGCGCACCGCGTACCGCGCCGTGACTGTTCACGTCTGTCGTGATCACGACTAGGTCGCAGCGACGTACGAGCGCGTCGAGCGCCGAGGATCCGCAACTACTCATATGACCACGATGGAACTCAACCTTATGACCGGCGCGACTCGCTAGGCGCTTGAATTGCGGTTCCGTTCGCTCTGCTCCACCGATGATGCCGATACGCATAGTTTCCTCGCGAGGTTGATGACCAAAGAGGAACGAGCGCGAGCAGAAGACCCGTGTCGTAGCCTCGAGCCCTCCTTCAGCAGGCATCGTGCCAAGCCATTGAATTAGCTAATTTTACGGCAAATATTGCACTTTTTGGAAAGCCACTGGCCCCCGTGAAGGTCGTATAAACCTGACACTTCGTCGCGGCGCTCCGATTCTACGGTCACTCTGACATCGCAACGGTGCTAGGTATACTGCGGTTGCGTCCCGGAGACTCGCCACACGCGCATGGACAACAAGAGCCGCAGCGGTAGCCAGAGCGATAGCCAGCGCGATAGCCAGGCTGCCCTGTTCGGCCAAGCGACCGTAGAAATCGGCGCTGATGAATGGCTAGGTCGCGTGATCGACGATCGCTACCGCATCCTCGAACGTTTGGGCGAAGGCGGCATGGGCGCGGTGTTCATTGCGGAGCACACGAAACTGCGTAAGCGCGTCGCGCTCAAGGTCATTCACGCGCATTTTGCGGGCAACCATGAGATCGCGGCGCGTTTTGCGCGCGAGGCCATGACCAGCGCGCACATCGAGCATCCCAATGTGGCCAGTGCCCTCGACTTCGGAGCGCTGCCAGAGGGGGGCGCCTATCTTGTGATGCAGCTCGTGCTCGGACCGAGTCTGAGTGAGTACCTCGCGCAGCGCGGCGCGCTTCCGTATCCAGAAGCCTGTCAGATCGCCATGCAGATTGCAGACGCAGTAGCCGCTGCGCACGCGAGCGGGATCGTGCATCGCGATCTCAAACCCGACAATGTCATCTTGATGCCAAACGAGGGCGCTCCGGCAACGGTCAAGGTACTTGACTTTGGTATCGCGCACGTGAAGGCGCAGAACGACGCGCCCGATCAAGTGGCCAAAGCCATTACGCGCATGGGTGTCGTGATCGGAACGCCGGGCTACATGCCGCCGGAGCAGGCCACGGGTCAGCCCGTCGACGAGCGCGTCGATCTGTACGCCTTGGGCGTGATCCTCTGGGAGCTGTTGATGGGCGAAGCACCGTTCAACGGCGCAACGTTCTCGGATATCGTCACACGTCAGCTCAACGCACCGGCGCCCGAGCTGGTGCTCAACACGGCGCACGACGTGCCAGAGGAGCTGCGAAAACTGCTCCGTTCATTGCTCGAGCGCTCTCCTGCTGATCGCGCAAGTAGCGCCTCGGCCGTGCGCGATGCGCTGCGCACATTTGCGGCGGAATCGGCTCGCGGCGAAAGCATGCCGACGCAAGCGGCCCGGCAACGTCACAGCTACGTGTCAGCAGCTCGCACGCTCATCACGTGGACCTCGTCGATGCCGCCGCGCCGCCTGCGTTTGGGGGCGATAGGTGTTGTCGTGCTCGTCGTTGCGCTGGGCTGGGCCTTGCATGGAGATGATGCGAACAACAGTCAGGTCGCACCGACATCGGTCGTCACGTCGACACCCTCGGTCTCGGCGGAGCGGGCCGTAGACAAGCCACGGCCTGACGTAAAAAAAGATGACGAACCCAGCGCGAGCAAGACCGCGGCCGAGCCAAGTCCTAACGAAACGCGCGTAGTGCAACCCGTTCCAGGCAAGAGAGCGAGCAAGCGCGCACCCGCCAAGAAGTCGGAGACGCGCACAAAGTCAGATCAGCCACGCCCCGTGCAGCGCTTGAAGCGCGCACTGGGTGATTTGCTGCAATAGTCGCGATGCTGGCTACCGATAGGCCTGGCCGCGGGCGAACTGACGGGCCTGCCCGCAGCTGCGCCACCGGCGACTAACGGCGTTGCATCATCTCCATGCCCAGGGCCATGGCGCGCGAAAAATCACCGCTCATCTGCAGCTTGCCCATGATCGCCTGCGGCTTGAGCTTGCCGGTACGGATGTCTTCGAAGGTCTTGTAGTCAACCGTGACGGTAAACGTGGGCTTCACGGGCGGCGTGCCAGCGCCCACGGCGATCTTGATCAAGATCTGCTCGAAATCGGGCGTGTCTTTCAAGATCTGATGGAAGAGCAACGGTTCGGCCTGCAAGCGCTTGGTGATGGCAGCGGCCTCGCTCGGACGCATGCGCGCGATGCGCTTCTTGATCTTCGGTACCGCGGCCTTGATGTCGTCTTGAAGCTCTTCGAGACCGACCTCGAGAGCATCGAATGGTAAGGCCAGCGCGAGCATCAGGTCAAAGCCCGGTGCCTTGCTGCTCGAGGTCATCTTACCGTCTTGAATGACGAGATAGAGATCCGCGCCGCCCTTGCCTTCGATTACCACCCGAAATGCGGCGGGATGGGCGAGCAGCTCGGTGTGGCGTTTTTTGGCGTCGGCATCGCCTTTTTCAGCGGCAGCGCGCAGATCGGCCACGCCCGCGTTGAAGACTTCCGGGATGAACTTGGATACGAATTCGACAGGATCGGTGGTCACGTTTTCCTCCGGCTCAAGCTACTGACGTCATTTTGTGTGACGCTCGAACGCATCACGTGCGGCGCCTACGCCAATCGGCAAGCTCGGCTTCTTGACGGGCCGCGTACTGGTCTTGAATGCGAATCAGCTCGGTATAAGCGCGCGGCATGCGCGAAGCGAGCGCGAGCAACACGCGACCGGCCGCTTCGGCATCGGCCCAGGCACGGTGCGCGTCGCTCAGCGGAATGCCGAGCTTTTCGCAGACATCGCCCAGACGTTTGCTCTTTTCTTCGGCCATCAGCTCGCGCACCCAAACCAGCGGATCGACCCACGCGACCTGAGCATCCGCGGCCGGCACCGTGCTCGTCACCACAGCCGCGCGTGCAAGCTCCATACGCAAGAACTTACGATCGAAGCTCGCGTTGTAGGCCACGGGCAAATGCCCGGTCAGCACTTCGCACAACTCATGGGCGATGTGCTCGAAACGCGGCGCATCGGCCACCATGGCGTCGGTGATGCCGTGCACGTTGATCGCCTGCTCGGGAATCAGCATCCCAGGCTGCACCAACCAGCTCTTGGCCTGAGTAAGCTCACCGCGCAAAAAGCAGGTCACGCCGACTTCGACGACGCGATCGTGGGCTTCATCGAAGCCCGTGGTCTCGAAATCGATCACCGCCAAAGGCAAGTCAACCCAGGGGATTTGCGGCTCAAAACCGGGCCAGAGTCCTTCTACTTTCGCGCCCAGCTGCAGTAGCAGATCGGCGATGCCTGGGTAATGGCGGCCCGTGGGGAAGCAACCGCAAACGTCGATCTGAGCTCCGCGCATTGTGGCGCGTAGCTGGACATATTCCCAGCGCTCCGGCAAGGGTAGAAAACATTGCGGTCCTTGTCCCGCGGGCAGTATGTTCCGGGCGAGGCGATGGGGATGAAATGCTGGCAGCTTGTTCGGGAGTGGCCTCTGACGATTCACAAAGCGCGTAAAGCTCCGCGAGCGCAGCTGGCTCACCTGTGGTGCCTGCCGCTTTTAGCGCTGCTTCTCTTTCATGCACCGCGCGCTCACGCGGACAGCTCTGTCGTCGTGCTCGGCGTCCGTTCGCTCGATGGCGATGACGACCTTGCGCGTCAGGTTTCGCGCGCGCTGCGGGATGGCGCTAAAACGGTGCCGACCTGGAAAATCAGCGACCGCGACGTGTCACTCGCGCAGATGAGCCTGGCTCATGGCTGCGAAGAACCGGACGCGCGCTGCATGGCCGACATCGCCAGGACGTTGGAAGTCGATCGCCTGATCTACGGCACCATGTCGCGCAATGACAGCCAGATGGACGTGGCGCTATTCAACTTCGACGCCGTCACGGGCCAAGTCGAAACGTCGATTACGGAAAAGGTGCCTTCGGATGCGCTAGTGGGTGTAGCGCTCAAAGGCACGGCAGCGGCATTGGCAAAACGTTTGGCGGGCATCGAGCCGACGGGCGCACTGCGCGTACGCAGCGACGCCCCCGGCGCGCGCGTGCTGCTCGACAACAAAGACATCGGCATGCTCGACGCACGCGGCGAGCTGCTCTTGGCAGGCATCGCCGTGGGCACGCATAACCTGCGCGTCGAAAAGGCAGCAGACAAAGCCTCGCAAAGCATCGAGATCCGCGAAGCCGAGACCACGACCGCACAACCAAAGCTCGCAGGTGCGGGGCTGGTGGCGGGGAGCGAGCCCGCGCCCGGGCCGAAAGAAGAGTCCAAAGCAAGCGCCCCTACTCGCCATAATCCGGCCAATTTGCGGCGTATTTTGGGCTGGAGCGCGGTGGGCGTCGCGGGCGCACTCTTGGTGGGCACCGCCTATACCTGGGTGCGCATTGATCGCATCAACGACTCGGGTGACCTCGCCAACTATCGCGACAGGTTCAGCAAATCGTCCAACGTGTGCGACGAGGCGCACGCGGGTACGCTGCAAAAGACGAACAATAAGTACAAACCGCTCGAAGATTCGGCCGCGAATTTGTGCGATGAAGCCGATACGCTCGAAATCCTGCAGTACGTATTTCTCGGCGGTGCGCTCGCGGCCGGTGGCGTAGGTGCGTACCTGTTGCTTACAGACAAACCGGCAGGGGCCAAGCACAGTCTGTTGTTGCAGCCGCATCTGGCGCGCGGGCGCGGCACGCTGTCGGCCACCTTTCGTTTCTAACGCATGCGCATCGTAGGCGGTCGACTCGGCGGACGGCGCTTTCCGGGCCCTCCTGGCAACGTCACACGTCCCACCTCGGAGCGCGTGCGCGAAGCGATTGCCTCCGCGCTCGAAGCGCGCGACTTGATCGCGGATCGACGGGTGCTCGATCTGTACGCGGGCACCGGTGCCTTGGGCTTCGAAGCACTATCCCGCGGTGCCAAGCACGTGGTGTTCGCAGAACGCGACGCACGCGTCGCCAAAGCGCTCGAACAAAGCGCGGACAGCTTGGGCGTACGAAAAGAGGTCGAGATCCTGCGCGTGGACCTTACTCGCGAGCGCGGCCAGAGCGACGTATTGGCCCGGGGCCCATTTGGGCTTGTATTAATGGACCCACCCTATGCCGATCTGACTTCCGCCATGGCCGTGCTCGAAGCGTTATGCGCGCGCGGTCTGCTGGCGGACGATGCGGTGGTTCTGCTAGAGCATGCGGCGAAAAGTACACCGGCCGTGCCTCTAGAGTTCTTGCTCCCGTTGTCACGTTACCGCTATGGCGACACTGCCGTCGTGCTGCTTGCGCCCATCTTAGAAGCAGCAGTTGAAGAAGAAGCAGAAGAAGAAGGAGACGACCCGACATGAGCGTCGCGATCTACCCCGGCTCGTTCGACCCACTTACCAACGGCCACGTTAGCATCATCAAAGGCGGGCTCGTCGTCGTCGACCGGCTGATCATCGCCGTGCTCGGCAACCCGAAGAAACATTCGATGTTCACGGTCGAAGAGCGCATCGAGATGATTCGCGAAACCGTCGGCGATGAGCCGCGCATCGAAGTGGATAGTTTCGATGGCCTGCTGGTGGACTACTGCCGCAAGAAGAACGCTCAGGTCGTGTTGCGCGGCCTGCGCGCCGTAGCCGACTTCGAATACGAGCTGCAGATGGCCAACATGAACCGTCACCTGTACGAGCAAATGGAAACGGTCTTTTTGATGGCCAACGATGCTTACTTTTACGTGAGCTCCAACATCGTCAAAGAAGCTGCATCGCTCGGTGGCGACGTGTCAGCGCTCGTGCCGCCCAGCGTCAGCCGTCGACTCAAAGAAAAGCTCGGCCGATAGCAGGACTCGCGCAGCCAACCGGCTTGTACGAGCTCGCGCAACATCGGGATCGAGGCCACCGATACGCGGCCCAAACGCAGCTCGTCGACGTCGACCTCTTCACGTTCGACGGCACCGCGCACGCGCAAATAGCCGGCGAGATAACCCGCATCGCGCGCCACGCCGCCGCCGCGATAGGTGCGCTCCGCGATGGCGATCGATGCCTCTGCGCTGAAGCGATGCTGCGTGTGCAGACGTCGCGCGGTATCGCCAAACACCGCGCCCGCATACAACCATTGCGTAGCCATGACGCGCGCAGCCAGCGTACGCATGCGATCGCTACACAACACGCCAAGCCGTTCCTCCAAATAGATCGCCAGGCCCTCTTGATCGGCGAATGAGCCCGCAAGCCCCACCGAAAGTAAGCGCAGGGGTTGCGCACGCGCGTTGGCGGCAACGACCAAATGTCCGAACACTTCGTGCGCCACGATGCGTTGCGTTTCGCGCAGTGAGAACGTGCGCGGTGCCAAGAAGACCGTGCGCTCGCCGGTGGCCGCAAGGGACGCAAGCCGCGGCTCTATGCGCACTTCGACATCGAGCCCCACACCGAGTGCGGCGCGCATGATGCGCTGCGCCACCGACGCCTCACCCGGCCCAGCCGTAGCTGGCAACATGACCTGACTGACACTCGCGTCCGGCAAGCTCTCCAGTAATGAATGGGCCACCGCGGTCAGTGATGCCTGGCCATCGCACGTATCGACGCGTTCATCGCCACGCCCGTAGCGACGGGCGCAGAGCGGGCGAATCCGTGCAGAATCGCCCCATGCATCCATGATGGCGAGCTCGAGCTCAAGCTCCTCTAACCGTTCGAGGTAAAGCGAACCGATGGCAGCCCCGAGCTCTTGCGCGATCGCGAGGGCCAAGGTGCGCGCTGCATCGATGATGCGATAGGCATCGGCTTCGATGCGTCGTCTACCCAAGATGGGCAAAGGTATGGGAACCTCCCCCTTCTGCAGACATTGCACCAGACGCGCGCGTTCGCTCGCTGCGTTGTCGGGTGCAAGCGAGGGCAGCGGTCGGGTCAGTTGTGCAGCACGCGCCAGCATGGCGTCGAGCATCAACATGTTCTCGGGCAACCTCGCCACTTGCTCGAACGTAGCACGATGCAAAGCGCGCTGTGTGGTACCTTATGAACCAAGAACCGAATCGCTGCCTCGGGGGTCACCAGCATGAACGAGATGGTTGCGCGCATCGCTTCGCTGCAGGATTACGATCAGTATCGTGACCTGCATTGGGAAGGTAGTTTCGAAGACTATCTTCAAATCGTACGTGAACGACCGCAAGTGACGCGCAATGCGTTCCAGCGCCTCTACGACATGGTCATGCGCTACGGCGAAGACGAGTACATCGATAACAAGAAGCGCTTAAAGCGCTATCCATTCTTCTCCGATCCTATCGACGGCGGAAAGGATGCGGTCTTCGGTCTCGACATTCCGCTCATGCGTTTGGTGCACGTGCTGCAAGCCGCTGCCCAAGGGTATGGTCCGGAAAAGCGCGTGATCTTACTACACGGTCCAGTCGGATCGTCGAAAAGCACGATCGCGCGCCTGTTGAAGAAGGGCGCCGAAGCCTACTCGCGCGTGCCGGAAGGCGCGCTTTATACCTTTAAGTGGGTGAATCTTCAGGACACGGGCTTGGTCTCCGCCGTCGAAGTGGATGGCGAGTTTCCCTGCCCCATGCACGAGGAACCCTTACGGTTGATTCCGCCTGAATGGCGAGACAAAGCCATCGCAACGCTCAAGCTGGGCAACGATAAGCATCGCGTCAAAGTCGAGGGCAACCTCGATCCGGCCTGCCGCTTCATCTTCCAACGCTTGATGCAGAAACATAACGGCGATTGGTCCAAGGTCGTGGGTCAGCACATTCGCGTCAAGCGCATGGTGATGAGCGAACAGGATCGCGTAGGCATCGGCACATTCCAGCCCAAGGACGAGAAGAACCAGGACTCCACCGAACTTACGGGCGATATCAATTACCGTAAGATCGCCGAGTACGGATCAGACTCCGATCCGCGTGCCTTCAATTTCGATGGTGAGTTCAACATCGCGAACCGCGGCATCGTGGAGTTCGTGGAGGTGCTGAAGCTCGACGTCGCCTTCTTGTACGATCTGCTTGGTGCAACCCAAGAGCATAAGGTCAAGCCCAAGAAGTTCGCGCAGACCGACATCGACGAAGTGATCATCGGCCACACGAACGAGGCTGAGTACAAGAAGCTACTTTCGAACGAGTTCATGGAAGCGCTTCGCGATCGCACGATCAAGATCGACATCCCCTACATCACCAAGATGAGCGAAGAGATTCGCATCTACCAAAAGGACTTCTCCCAGGAGCGCCTGCGTGGCAAGCACATCGCACCGCACACGCTGGAAGTGGCTGCGATGTGGGGCGTGCTGACTCGTCTCGAAGATCCGAAGAAGCATTCTCTTTCGCTGCTGCAGAAGCTCAAGCTCTACGATGGTAAGAACTTGCCCGGTTTCACGCAGGACAACGTGAAGGAGCTGCGCAAAGAGACGGTGCGTGAGGGCCTCGACGGCATCTCGCCTCGTTACGTGCAGGACAAGATT
>JBKJIA010000018.1:0-4416 GCA_046598735.1 Polyangiales bacterium | reverse complement strand
CCGAAACTCCCCGTGCCCTACCGCTCCCACAGGTCCGTGAAACTTACCGTGGCCAATGTCGATCGCCGCCTCGGTCAGCCTACGCAGAGGTGCGATCACTGCCGTGCGCAGCTGCATGGTGGACACGACCGCCACAATCACGATCAGTAAGATACCGCCAAAAGCCAGGGCAAACCCCAGCCGCGCGGTGTGCGTGGTATCGACGTGCGATTGCGCCATGCGACCTTCGAAGACGCGCGCAATGGCATCGGCGTCTTGCGCCGCACGCTCAGATAGTAGAGTTGCCTCGAAGTGCGCGCGTCGAACCGTCGCCAAGTCTCCGCGGTCTTGAGCGGGCAGAATGCGCTCGCGAAAGATCTGATCGAGTGCCTTGCTATGAGCGATCACCCGGTCAAGACGCCACTGCGCGGAGCTTGGTGCAACGGCCTTGAGCTCTGAGGCGCCCTGCTGCGCACGCGTCACCCAACTTGTATAGTGGTCAAGGTGCGAGCGGTCTCCCGCGATGATCGTGTGCGCTGCGTGCATGTACTGTTCGCGGATCGACTTGGCGAGCTCGAGGCCACCACGAATGGCGTGCTCTTCGTGCTGCATTTGCCCGACCGCCTCCGCCACGTTGCTGACCAGAAACACATGGCTAATGCCTTGCAGGGCTGCCAGTACCGTGACCGCACCAAACGCAAGAGCCAGCCGCTTGCCGATGGGGAACGGTTCTGGCTTTTCCTTTGTGACCGAATCAGCCACGGTGTAACCTCATTCGTTACGAAGAGCTTTGTATCACTGGGTGTCGCCACATTCGTTTCCGGGCGGGCGGCGTCATGCTCGAGGTACATAACATGAGTCAGACCCTGCCTATCGTGCTCGTCGTCGACGACCGTCCTAATATGTTGCGCTTGCTGCAGAAGGTCTTGAAGCGAGACGCGCGCGTGCTCGCCGCTCACGGTGGTTCGGAGGCGATCCGCATGCTGGAGTCCGAGGCCATCTCGGTCGTCATCTGCGATCTCAAGATGCCTGACATCGACGGTATCGAAGTGCTCAAGGCCAGTAAGGAGCTGCGACCCGACGCTCAGTTCATCCTGATGACGGCCTACGCCTCGGTCGCAACGGCCGTGGATGCGATGCGGCTCGGTGCCTATGACTATCTCACCAAGCCCTTTGAGCCGGAGGCGGTACGGGCTGTCGTGCTGCGCGCGCTCAATCGGGCGGCAACCACTCCGAGTGAAGATCCAGACGAGCCAGGAACAGCAGAGAACGCGGAGGCCTTACCCGGCCTGATCGGGCGTTCGGCCATCATGCGCGAGCTGGGCGGCTTGGTGCGTAAGATCGCAGCGAGCGAATCAACCGCATTGATCATGGGTGAGACCGGTAGTGGTAAGGAACGCATCGCGCGCGCCCTGCACAGTCTTAGCCCGCGCAGGGCCCAGCGGTTCATTGCTGTCAATGCCGCTGCCATCCCGGCGGAGCTGCTGGAGAGCGAGCTGTTCGGATATGCGCGAGGCAGCTTTAGTGGTGCGACCCGCGATCGTGCAGGTCTGTTCGAAGAGGCGCACAAGGGCGTGCTATTTCTCGACGAAATAGGCGAAATGCGCCCATCGCTGCAGGCCAAGCTCACGCGTGCCATCGAAGAGCGCGCCGTGCGCAGGTTAGGCGAGTCGCGCGAGCGCGCCGTCGACGTGCGATTGATCGCGGCCACCCATCGTGACTTGTCTGCCATGGTAAAAAGTGGCGGCTTTCGCGAGGACCTCTGGTACCGCCTCAACGTCGCCCTGATTCGCGTGCCGGCGTTGCGCGAGCGGCGCGCGGACATCGAGCTACTTGCCGCACATTTTCTGAGGGAGATCGCTGGTTCCATTCCCGATCGCCGACTTTTGGGTTTCACATCCGAAGCTCAGGCGGCGTTGCAGCGTTACGCCTGGCCCGGCAACGTGCGTCAGCTTCGCTCGGCGGTGGAACGCGCCTGCGTAGTCGGCACGAACGACCGCATCGACGTAGAAGATTTGCCTCCCGAGGTGATGGACACGGCAGAAACCGCAGGCCACCCCGACCTTACTGCGCTGACATGGCAAGAAGCCAGCGACCGCGCACGCGACGAGTCGGCGCGCCGCTACTTACTCGCGGTGCTCAAGCGACACTCGGGACGCATCGCTGCGGCCGCAAATCACGCAGGCGTGGAGCGCGAGAGCTTCTATCGCCTGCTGCGCAAATACGCCGTGCGGCCCGATGAGCAAGCAGATGCCGATGATGCCTAAGGTGGAGCTCACTTGGATGGAGAAGGCGCTGCTTGAGAGTGCTCGGCGTGCTTGGGAGCCGTAGACGAGGCACCGGCCCTCCTCGGTGCGTGAGCCTTAGCTTACGTTTTGATGCCATCGCGCGCGAGGTCAGCTTCAGACGCCGCCTCCGCAACTTTGCCCGCGGGGTGCTTGTACCAGCCTGGATCTGCGTAGGATTTGAGCTCATCCCTCACTTTGAGCACAGTAAACATACCACCCATATCGATGTAGCTGAATGGGCCTTCGCCGCCGCGCATCGGGGCAGAGTTTGCAGGCACGGGCATCCCCATTTCTCCCATTCCTCCCATGCCCGCTTGACCCATGCTCATGTAGCCGGGGACGAGCTTGCGCATCCGCGCATCCAGTGCCCCTGTCTTTGCTCCCAGCAGGTTGGGCGTGTCGTGTCCCATCTGTGTCATCACGTGGTGGGTCATGTGACAGTGCATCGCCCAATCGCCCGGTTCGGTGGGAGCGAACTCGATGTCACGTGTGGTCCCTACCGCCACGAGCACGGTGGTCTCGGGCCACTGTCCGGCCTCGGGAATGGGCCCGCCATCGGTGGCGGTCACCTTGAAGAACAGACCATGCAGGTGAACCGGATGGTGGTCCATGGCGCCAAGATTTCCGAAGCGGATGCGCACGCGTTCCCCGGTCTTCATGACCAGCGGCTCAGTAAGCGGGAAGGTCTTACTGTTGAACGTCAACATGTTGAAGTCGTTCATGGCGAGTGGATTGGGCCTGCGTTCACCGGGCTTGACCGTCCACTCGCTCAACATCAGTGCGAAGTCACGGTCCACCGTGCGTCGTTGCGCCTTGGGATGCACCACGATCATACCCATCATGCCCATGGCCATCTGGGTCATTTCGTCAAAGTGCGGATGGTACATGAACGTGCCGGCACGATCGAAGGTGAACTCGTATTTGAACGTTTCTCCCGGCGCGATCGGTCTCTGATTAAGACCCGCTACACCATCCATGCCATTGGGCAATATGATGCCATGCCAATGCACGGAGGTAGGCTCAGGGAGCTTATTGGTAGCATAGATGCGTACGCGGTCGCCTTCTACGGCTTCGATGGTCGGACCGGGCGTGCGCCCGTTGTAGCCCCAGCACTCGAGCACGATGCCAGGCGTCATCTCATGCTTGGGCACGACCTCTGCCACCAAGTGGTAAACCTTGACTCCCGCGACGATGCGATAGGGCAGGGTGACCCCGTTGGGCGTGACCACGGGCTTGTAGCGCCTGTCGAGCTCGGCGCGTGGTGTGCCCGCATCCACCGTTGCCTCGGCGGCCTGCGCTGACGTGACGTTCGTTTCGAGCACGGCTCTGGCACCCGCAAGAACAGCCGTGCCTTGGAGTAAGAATTGACGTCGGCGAATCATCAGTGACCTCCCTGCTGCGCGGCGCTTGCACTACTCGACCCCGTCTGCATCCAGCCGCCCTTCATAGGCAGGCTTCCGCCGGCCAACACCTGCGCAAGCTCAGCCCTAGCCACCCAATAGTCACGCAACGCACGCACGTGATTTTGCATGGCCTCAAGCTCCTGCCGCTTAGACTGCAGCACTTCGAACACACTTGCTTCCATGGCATTGTACTGCTTGAGCTGTTCGCCGGTGACGCGCTTTCTCAGTGGAATTACGGCATTTTGATATTGCAGCACTACTTGTCGAGAAATGGTGAGCACGTTGCGGGCGCGCCGTGCCATCGAGCGCACGTCGATCGCCGTTGCCACATAGAGTGCCCGCGTCTGGTCGAGGCTCGCCCGCGCGCGCATGGTTTCGGACTGGCCCTGATCGAAAAGAGGAATTTCCGCACTGACCACGGGACCTACGCGCTTGAATCCTTCCTCGAAATC
The DNA here is from genome assembly GCA_046598735.1 of Polyangiales bacterium. Taxonomy (GTDB): domain Bacteria; phylum Myxococcota_A; class Polyangia; order Polyangiales; family DASUME01; genus DASUME01. The sequence continues at coordinate 294 of JBKJIA010000018.1, read as the reverse complement.
GGCATCCACGCCCGCGTTGATCTCTGGAATCACGCCGGCCAGCTTGGCCAGTCCCACGCTCGCCGCCTGCGCTTCGATCTGCTCGCGCATTTGCGCAAGCTTCAGGCTGCGCCCGATCGCGGCGCTCTCCACTTGGGCGTCAACCGGATCGGACGACGGCAGGGCCGGAAAATCATCCACCGTCACCCAACGAGTATAAGGTCCCCATACCCCGAACATCGTATTGAGATCCTCCCTAAGGTCTAGCTCCATCTTCTGCGCCAAGGCGAGTGTGAGCCGGTTCTCTTCGAGGAA
>JBKJIA010000397.1:0-10494 GCA_046598735.1 Polyangiales bacterium | reverse complement strand
GGCACGAGAAGGTGCGCTCGCTGGTGGACAACGCCTGGCTCGACCTATTCCAGATCGATGCGGTGCGAGGGCAGGTGCACGCCTACCGACGCGGCGGCTGGGTTGGGACCCAAGCGTGCCCGGCGTAGTCTGCGCCCTACCTTACGCACCTTGCGCACCAGATCCTGAATGGCGCCGGCCACGGCGCGATTTCTCGGTCCTGCTTCGCGGCGCCGCCAAAACGTCGGCAAAAGGCTGATGGACGCACGAGCCGACGGGCACCACGGCCGTGCCACGGCCCCCAAGGGGGCAGGGGAAGATCACACCTTGGTCATCCACCGGCCCCTTTTGCGGAGACGAGTCCTCGCTCCCGGTCGTCGACGAACCAGGCTCCTCCGATGAGTTTCGGATAATGGTGTTGGAGTTCCCGCATGGTTGCGCCGATGGAGTCGCTGGCGTCACTTGCACCAAAGACCGGGAAGAACGCCCCCAGTTCGCAGGGCGACTGCGACGCGGCTACCGTGTTCAAGACAGCGTCAAGGATCCGGAGTCGGCGCTCGGAAGGGCTCGGTGCCTGTTGCAGCAGAGTGCCGTCGATCCAGCAAAGGGTCCATAGTCCCGAGAGTGAGAATGACTCCAGGATGCTCACGGTCGCCTCCCTCAGACCGAGCCTGGAAGCATTCTCTTTGGCCAGGGAGTCGACCATAACGCCAGCTCCAAGCTCGCGATCGAGCCCGAGCGACGCAGGCAAGTCCTCATCGAGCTCGCGCCTGAGCCAGATCCCGAGGACCTCGTCCGTCTCTCGAGGTTCCGCGAAATGTCGCCGTCGGTAGACTAAGAACTCGCTGGCCGTCTTTACGGCGGCACGCACATCGTCTGCGCTTCGAACCAGGAGGAGCATGCTCATCGTATACTTTTTCCTCACAAATGCGACTCTTGACTCGCGACTTTCATGTCAGTAATTTTGTAGCGCAAGTAATGGACCGACCGCAAGACGAAAAGGCGCTGAAGACGGAAGGCGAGCCCCGTGACCGATGACGCCCTCGAGTACCTGACCTCCCTGGATTCGAGCGGGGTCCGGCTTGGTTTGCACCGTATGGAGCGTGCTCTGGTCAACCTGGGACGGCCCGAGCAGGACCGGCGGACCTTGCTCGTCGCGGGAACCAACGGAAAGGGATCCACTTGCGCGATGGTAGCCTCCGCGCTTCAGGCCGCCGGCTATCGGGTCGGGCTCTACACCTCGCCCCACCTGCATCGTTTCTCCGAGCGGATTCAGCTCGACGGCAGGCCGGTGTCCGACGAAGAGGTGGCGGATCTGGTCAAGACCGTGCGGCGCGCGTGCCCATGGCAGGACGACTCCGCCAGCGAGGACAGGTTGACGTACTTCGAGCTCGCTACGTTGCTCGGCCTGATCTGCTTCGCGCGGCACGAGGTCGACGTGGCCATCGTGGAGACGGGGCTCGGCGGCCACTTGGACGCCACGGCAGTCCTGCGGCCGTGCGCCATGGCCATGACGCGGATCGGCCTTGACCATCGCGAGTATTTCGGGGCTTCGCTCAGGGAGGTCGCGCGTGCCGAGGCGTCGATCTTCAAGCCCGGCGTGCCAGTCGCGGTGGCTCCCGGCCAACCAGCAGACGCGATGGATGTGCTGCGTGCTGAAGCGGCGCGGACGTCTGCGCCCCTCTCGGTATGCTCAATCGATTACGCCGGGCCGCTCTCCTTGCGCGGGACCCACCAGCGACAGAACGCCGCGGTGGCGAAAGCCGCGCTTGAGCTTCTCGCGCCCCACGGGCTGACGGTTTCGGAAGTCGCTCTCGCGGCGGGGCTCGCGTCCACTCGCTGGCCAGGCCGTCTCGAGGAGATCGACGGCGTGCTTCTGGACGTCGCCCACAACGCCGATGGCGCTCAGGCGCTGGCGGATGCGCTGCTCGACCTCTACCCGGATCGGCCGGTCGAGCTGGTGTTCGGCGTGATGGGCGACAAAGACTACCGCGAGATCTTGCATGCTCTCTCTCACAGCGTCCGCCGCGTCCACCTCTGCCCGGCGCTCACGCCTCGGTCCCTCGCCCCGGCCGAGTGCGCGTCTTCCGCCACCGAGCTTGGCCTGTTGGTCTCTACCCATCCGACCTGCGGCGATGCGCTGAGGGCTGCCCGGAGGGCGGCAGGTACCCACGGCCTGGTGTGCGCGACCGGCTCATTCAGCGTCGTGGCCGAGGTGCGTCGCCTCCTCCTTGGCGACCGGGTGCTGTCCGATGGAGAAAGACGATGGGCGTAGCTCCTCCAGCAGACGCGCTACGCTTCGCTCGCGTAGCGTTTATCGAAGTACGGCCGGTCACCGCTCCCATATGGACCCGTGGCGGTGGTCTGTGCGGGCACCGCGGATCTGCCCGTTGCCGAGGATTTACGTATCCTTTGCGCACCTCGCACGTACGATCCAGACATCATCTCCGATTCCGTCCACGAGGTTACTCAGTGGCTGCAGCTCGCATAGATCGCCAGGTCACTCCTACAAAGAATATCGTTGCCCCTCGGCCCGAGAGAGAGCCGGAGCCGGCCTGGACGTTTCTCACCAACCATGCGCACGTCCTCCTGTGCATCGCGCGGGAGCCGGACGTGCGCATGCGAGATGTCGCTCATCTCGTAGGCATCACGGAGCGCGCCGTCCAGCGGATTGTCGCCGACCTGGAAGAAGCAGAGTACATCGAGCGGAGTCGCCATGGTCGCCGGAATCGCTACGAGGTCCGAACCGATCTCCCCCTTCGGCATCCGATCGAGCGACACGAGCGGGTCTCCTCGCTGATCTCGCTCGTGCTCGGCGAGCGAGAACCCGGTCGCGAAGGCCGAGCTCGACGGTAATGCCGCCGGTGAACGCGAAAGCCATCCGCTGGACCGAGCTGGACGTGCTGCGGGCGCTGGGCCAGTGGGAAGACGCGCACGAGGACCGAACCTTCCGCCAGGTCTCGACGGACACACGGGCCCTCGGTGTCGGGGATCTCTTCGTTGCCCTTCGGGGCGCGCGCTACAACGGACACGACTTCCTGCAGCACGCGGCTGATGCCGGCGCAGCGGGAGCAGTTGTCGAAATGGTCCCGTCGCGGTCGCCGACGCTCCGATATTTCTTGGTGCAAGATACTCTCCACGCACTGGGTGCACTGGCGCGGCATCGCCGCATGCAACTGGGCGCGCGCGTGGTGGGGGTCGTCGGCAGCAACGGAAAGACCACCACGAAGGAGTTGATCCGCGCGGCCCTGGCGCCGAGGTACCGTGTCCACGCGACGAATGCCACTCTGAACAATCGGATCGGCGTGCCTCTGACGATCCTGTCTACCCCCGACGACGCGGATGTGTTGGTCGTGGAGATGGGCACCAACGAGCCGGGCGAGATCAGGCTGCTGACTGGCATCGCGCGGCCGGACGCGGCCGTGGTCACATCGATCGGGGAGGAGCATCTCGAGAAGCTCGGGGACATGGAGGGCGTGCTTGAGGAGGAAGTCTCAATTTTCGGTGGGCTCGACGCGCACGGGATGGCCCTCGTGGCGGAGGATCCACCGGAGCTGGCGGAGCGCGCGCGACGCGCGGTGGGGCGGGAACGACTGCGGGTGGCCGGGTTCTCGGAGCGGGCAGACCTTTGCCCGGACGGCGGGAGCCAGGGGGTGAGTGTTGATCCGGACGGAACGACCCGGTGGCGCTGGCAGGGAATTCCGGTCCACCTGCAGCTACCCGGGCGTTGGAACGCGCGAAACGCGCTCCTCGCGCTGGGCTTGGCTGACGCGTGGGGCGTTGCAGCGGAGCAGGCAGTGCGAGGGATCGAGGCGATATCCGCATCGCCGTTGCGTGGAGAGTGGAAGTGGGTTGGTGGGCTCCGCGTGCTGGCGGACTGCTACAACGCCAACCCTCCCAGCTTGTGGGCCGCAGTCGAGTTGCTGGCCACGCTGTCGTCGGATGGGCCCAAGGTCGTGGTCCTGGGGACCATGCGGGAACTCGGCACGGAGAGCCATGCTCTGCACGGGCGCTCCGCCGAGATGATCGCGCAGCGCACAGGCCAGGATCTCGACTTCGTCGTGGCAACCGGGGCATTCGCAGCCGCGTTCGAGCCGTTCGCTGCCGCGTTGGGGGACCGGCTGGTCATCTGCGCCGATCCGATCGAGGCCTACCATGCTGCCCGCCCGAAACTCCGAGGGACCGGGACCTTGCTGCTCAAGGCATCGCGAGGCGAGGCACTCGAACGCTGGATACCGCTCTTGCAAGGGGATTTCACGCCTGCGGACCCAACTTGAACAATGGCTCCGACGTTACTTCGCTATTTGCGAAGTGTTCAACGCATATTTCCTGATTACCGAAGTGACTGCGGACCGCTATGTGCGCTCGCTACCGCTCACCTCCGCAGCCGCGCTCCCGTCGCAAGCTGCAGCCGTGCTCGTGCGTAGTGCGATTCCGCGACGGCATCGATCACGGCCATCTCGGCGTCGGCAGCTGTTTGTTCACGCAAGTTGACAAAGAGTATGGTGGTCGCACCCAGTTCGAAGCGCTCGCGTTCGCCGTCGGCCACGAGCATGGCTGCTGCTGCGGCGTCTTGGGCCACTTCTGCTCGTTCGCGGGCTGCGCGGAGCTGCGACCAGGCGTCGAGCACCTCTGCTCGCACCTTGTCACTCGCGAACACGGTCTTCTGCTCTGTCGCGCGGACCTTGGCCTCCGCCGAGTCACGTTTGCCGCGCGCCTTGCGTAGCCACAGGGGAACTGACAGCGCGACACCAAACTCCACGACGGTCGGCCGCAGGGTGTATGCCACGTCCGACGGACCCTGCCCGAGATCCTTTGACACCTCACCGAAGGCATCGAGTCGCGGTGACACCCGATTGGCCGAAAGCTCGCGCTCGACGCGCGCTGCCGTGAGTAACGCTTGCTGTTGCGCCAGCTCGGGGCGTTCGGAGAGCGCGCGTCGAAGGGCACCGGCCACGGTGGTCGGCTCGCTTCCCTGCGCCGCGAGGTCGGACGGCAACTCGCCGGGGCGCGGCATCCGTGGGGTGCCGTCGTTGCCGCGCACGAACAGTGACAAGTCGATGGCGGCCTTCTCGAAGGAGCGAGTCGCAGCCACGAGCTGACGCTTACGCTCGAGGACACTGCGGCGGTTGTCGAGTTGCTCGATTGGCGGCAAGGCACCGAGCTCGACCTTCTGGCCGATCTGACCATCGCGTAGCTCGGCCAGCGTGACCAGCCTCGTCATCACCGACAGGCGGCGGCCCGCTGCGACCCAGTTGTAGTACACAAGCGCGGCGTCGCGCTCTAGGTCTAGCATGAGTTTGTCGTATCCAGCCTCGCTGGCATCGAGCTGCGCCTGCATGCTTTCGCGACCCGCGCGTCGCGCGTCGATCCCGCGATCCTGAAGAAGCGGCAGGCGCAGACCCGCGCGCACCTCGCCGCCATCGAGGGTCCGCTGCTCATCATAGTAAGGTGCGACCTTGCCAGACGTCACGCGATAGCCTGCGTACAGCGACGCTCCCAGCACGGGGGTAGGCTGCTCGATCAGCACGTCCACCCGCTTCGGGTCGTAGTAGCCGCTCGGAACGACACGCCCTTGCACACTCAACACGGTGTCGAACTCGCCCCGGGCCGAAAGCACCTCGCCCTCGGCGACGTCGACGCTGGCGCTCTCGGCCAAGATCAATGGATGATGGGTCTCGAGCGAGCTGAGCACGTCACGCAGACCGAGCTCGCCCCCCGCCTGGGCGCGGGCGCTCGTCACGACCGAGGCGCATACCAGACACCCGGTGGCGAGCACAGCGCAAGACCAGGGGGTGAGCATCACTTCTTCTCCTTGCCTTGAGCGGCAGGGCTGTCGTAGCCGGGCTCCTCGCTCAGTACGGGCGGAAAGCCATTGAACCTTCGCCACAGCTCGAAGCCCAGCTTCACCTGCTCCAGCAATACCCAGCCCTTGCTGCGCACGCCTTGGCGCAGAAAGCGCGGCTCAGGCCACGGGCGGTCGTTTCGATCAGGCACCACCACCGCGCGAAAATTGCCCTTACCATCATCGTGCGCATCGACGAATGCCACGACGCCGCCGAACGTGCCGGCGGCCACCGAGGGCCAGCCCGTGAACTGCACCGCAGGCCAGCCCTCGAACTGCAACCGCACGTGCCGCTGCTCGGTGACGATCGACGCATCGTTGCCATCGATCCAGATCTCTACCGCGCGGTCGCGCGTGTCGGGCACGAGGATAGCGAGTGTATCGCCCTGCTTCACCTGCTCTCCGCCCTGCGCCGCAAGGACCTGCAGCACAACCCCGTTGCGGGGCGCGCGTATCAACTGTCCGGCCTGGCGCGCGATCGTGACCTCCAGCTTGACCAGCGAGGCACGTGCGTCCGCCGCATCAGAGCGACCCGAGCGCAACTTGGCCTCGGCTTCCTGGATCTTGCCATCGCCTTCGGCGCGCGCCTTTTCGAGGGACGCGCGCGCCGCATCCACGTCGCCTATCGCCGCCCGTACGTCGGCCTCGGCTCCGAGGCGTTCAGTGTGGGCCTTGGCCGCTCCGAGCTCCGCCAGCTCGAGGTCGCGCTTGGCGGAGAGACCGCGCTCAGCGAGGGCCGTGGTGCGACCGAGGTTCAGCGACGCGGTCTCGGCGGCGGCCTCGGCGGCCTCCACCTTCTGCTCCGCCGATCGCAATTTCTCCGTGCTCGCCCGCAGCTTCGCCTCGGCCGACGCGATCTCGCTCTTGCGGGCGAGGCCCGCCGTTTCGATGGACTGCTCGAACATATCCGCACGCTCGGTGTAGCTGTCGAGCTTGGACAACACCGCTTCTCTCTCCGAGGCGAGCCGCGCCACGAGCAGGGGGTCGTTGTCGAGAATCTCGACGATCGGCTCACCTTCCTTCACCAGCGAGCCCTCGCGAACCCACCAGCGCACCACACGACCGCTCACGGGCGCATCGAGGGGCTGGCGTCGTTCGTTCGGGGCATAGGCGATCACTCGCCCCGCCCCGGACACGCTCTGCTGCCAGGGGGAGAGCAGAGCCACGGCCAGGAACCCGAGGATGCCGAGTCCGAGCAGGCGGGCCACGAGTCGCGTGCGAGGTGCACTTGGCACGAGCGCCGCCGACGGCAGCGTGACGGTGCGTCGCGTTGCCGCTGTCATGACCGCGCCTCCTCGTGAAACTTGCCGCCTTCCATGCGAACCCTGTGCGTGCAGTGCGCAGCGGCCGCACTCGCCACGTCACCTACGAGCAGCAACGTCCATGGCGCGTCTGGGCTCGCGATCCGCTTCATCACTCGCTCCAGGCTACCCGCGTCGATCGCCGTGAGATCGGCATCGATGGCCAGCAGGCCTGGGGCGCGGGCGAGAGCGCGCGCGAGCGTCAAGCGCCAGCTCTGACTATCGGAAAGTCGTGCACCGTTGGGACCGAGCTCAGTGTCGAGTCCCTGGGGCAGTCGTGACAGCTCGTCCGAGAGCCCAAGCTCGTTGAGCAGCGCTCGAATCCTGCCTGGCGAGATGTCGCTGCGTCCGAGGCGCACATTGTCGATTACATTGCCTGGAACGATCTCGATGCCGCGCACGATGGCCACCCGATCGCGCAAGGCCGGACGCGACAGCTCAGCGATGTCGGCGCCGTCGAGCAGAATCCGGCCGCGCTGCAGGCGTCGCAGCCCAAACAGCAGCTCGATCAGCGACGTTTTGCCGCACTCGGCGGGCCCCGATAGCAGTACCCGCGCGCCGGGCTCGACGGTGAGGTCGGCCGCGTCAAGGAGCGGCCGCCCAGCCACCGTCAGGTGCAGATCGCGTAGCTCGAGCCGTGCGGGTCCGCGCGCCACCTCCTCGTCACCAAGCTCGTCAGCCTCTGCCTCGGTGGGAAGATCAAGCAACTTGTCTAACTTGTAGGTGCCCGCCACGAGGTCATAGAAGGTTTCCGCATGCTTGCCGAGGTCGGTGAGCGCGCTCACGACCGTGGTGACGATCAGCTCGGCCGCCACCAGCTGGCCGAGGGTCAGCTCGCGCTCGATCACCAGAAAGCCGCCAAGCCCGAGCAGAGCCGCACTCGCGATGGCCTGGGTGCCCAACGCTCCGATCAGCTGGCGCATGACGACGCGAAAGTGGCCCGCACGCGCCTCGAGGTACCGTGCAGAAAGCCCATCCAGCCGCTGGTTCGCGTAGTCCCGCCCCGCGGCGTAGCGAAAGGCGTAGGGCGTTCCTTGCAGCTCCGACAGGAAGGTCGCCATCTTGTACTTGGCAGACGACTCATCGAGTGCGCTGCGAATGCCGTTGCGCCCGAGGCCGAACACGATCACGAGCAGCGCGGCGATCAGGGCCACGTCGAAGGCGAGCAAAATCGGATGGTAGAAAGCCAGCACCAGCATGCCCACGAGGCCAGCGAGCAGCACGTCGACGCCGCCGAGCAGCAGCGAAGCAGAGGCCTTGTGGATCGTGAAGAGCTCGAAGAAGCGGTGCACCGGGTGGCCCATCTCGGCGTACGCGGCGCTGCGCGCATCGACGCGCGGCAATAAGTAGGCCAGTTGCGCCACCACATCCACGAACATGCGCCGCTGCAGCACCTCGACCGCCCAGAACTTGAGTGCCTTCAGCACACTCGCAAACACCAGGCCGAGCAGCAGGATCGCGACCAGGGCGACGAGCGGCTGCAGCACGGTGCCAAAAGCGGCCGTGTTGACTAGCGCCTGCACCGCCACGGGCGTGGCGAGCGCGAACAGCCCCACACCCGCCGCGTAGAGCACCACCGTCGACACATGACTGCGGTAGATCGCGAGCAGGCTGGACAAATGATTCAGAGGGCGGGCGTGCGAATCGAGCTGGGTCATCGTGGTACTCCGAGGGGCGCCTGGGCAGACAGCCTGTGCGCCATGCGCCCAAGCGTACGCTGGATGGCGGGGTCAAGCCTGTTGAGCCACTCCATGGCTCGAACATTACTTCGCTATTTACGAAGTGTTCAGCGCATATTTTCTGATTATCGAAGTGACTGCGGACCGCTATCCTCATCAAGCAACTCGATCGTCGAGTTCCAAACGCAAAGGCGACTGCGTGCGAATTCGGGTTCGAAATCGAGATCTTCAACCGACCGCGGCGATACGCGAACACGTGGAGCGACGTCTCCTGTACGCGCTCTCGCGGTACGGCTCATGCGTTCGCAACGTGACCGTTTGCCTCTCCACACTCGTCGGCAATCCGGGCCGCGAACGCAAGCATTGCCAAATCACCGTCGCGCTCGACCAAGCGGAAAAGATCGCCGTAGAAGACTCCGATGCGGACCTCTACGCGGCCATCGACCGGGCTGCCGAGCGTACGCAAAGGGCCGTGAATCGAGCTCTTGAACGCACGCGCCTGCAAGCACTCGACGGCGGTTCCAAGGAGCGCAGCAGAGGGAAAAAGCTGTGACAACCAACAAACAGCGAATCGCGCGCCCGGATGCAATCGCCGACATTGACCAGGCCGCTCAGATTCTCCGCGCTGGAGGGCTCGTCGCGTTTCCGACAGAGACCGTATACGGCTTGGGCGCGGACGCTGAGAATCCCGAGGCTGTCGCTCGCATCTTCTCCGTCAAAGGGCGCCCGATCACCCACCCACTCATCGTGCACCTCGGCTCCGCCAGCGATTTGCCAAAGTGGGCCGCAGAGGTTCCCCTCGCTGCAAAACTCCTCGCCGAGCGATTCTGGCCGGGGCCATTGACGCTGGTCTTGCGTCGAAGCCCTCGTGTGCCCCTGACCGTAACCGGTGGTCTCGAAACCGTTGCTTTGCGGGTGCCAGCCCACCCCATGGCTCTGGCCCTGCTCCGCGCGTTCGGAGGCGCCCTGGCAGCTCCGTCCGCGAATCGCTTCGGATCGGTGAGTCCCACGGTGGCTGCTCATGTTCGCGAGGACCTCGGTAGCAGCGTCGACCTCGTCCTCGACGGTGGTCTTTGCAGCGTAGGTATCGAGTCAACCATCGTCGACGCGACGAATGCTGAACTTCGCATTCTTCGTCCGGGCGGAGTAGCGCGGGCAGATCTCGAACAGGCGCTCGGAACCACGCTTGAGTTGGGCACTACGACCGCGCTGGTTCGGGTTCCTGGCTCTCTGCCATCGCACTACGCACCCCGCGCAAGGGTTGTCATCGTCGATCGCCTTACGCTGGCAGACGAAGCTCAACGCCAGGCATCTCGTGGGCGTCGGGTGGGCGTCTTGCTGCCCGACGATGTCCATCCCTTTTCTATTGCCGGAGTGACAGTCTTGCACGCGCCTCGCTCGACCAAGGACTACGCGCGAACACTGTACGCCCTGCTGCGTGAGTTCGACCGCTGCGGTTGTGAGCTGGTCCTCGTATCGCCACCCCCTGAGGCAGGCCTTGGCGCTGCGATTGCGGATCGCCTGCGACGCGCAGCAGGCCCTCGCGAGCCGACGTCCGACCTTCAGCCCAGCAGCGGCAGCGATGCCCCCAAATCAGATTCGCTGACGACTGGGGACAGCGCTCTGATAACTGCCAGCGGAGCGAGCAAATGACGAAGACCGAAACCACGCCGCGCGTCGCAGTCATCAT
>JBKJIA010000209.1:0-20722 GCA_046598735.1 Polyangiales bacterium | reverse complement strand
TCTCCCACCTGCGTGGGAGAGGGCTGGGGTGAGGGCGCTCCACGGGCGAGGAGCTAGTCAATCCACTCTAACTGACCGGCATTAGGCCTAAGCTCCCTTGAGCACTTCGCGCATCTTGGCGACCGAGTCCGCGCCGACTAGACGCTCTAGTAAGATCCAAACACGATTGGTCTCAGGATCGAACAGCGCTGCGCGGTTCTGTTGGTCGCGTTGCGCCAGATTTTGCCAAGCGGCGTCCGCTTTGCTCTTCGCGTCAACTCCTTCCACACATAGGGCAAGCCAGCGATTCAAGTAGGCATCGACTGCGGGTTCGCAGCTCCCTAACTTGTCGACGTCCACGTAGGCCGCCAGCATCCACGGGGAGCGCAGCGCGCGCATCAACGGCCCTATCGAGGTCGCCGGGGCTACGCCACGTTGCTGCATGGTATCGGCGAGCACGGCCGAGAGCGGCTCATAGATCGACTGCATGGTGGCGAGACTTGCGCCCAGATCCACGCGCGGCAACAGGTCGAGCCCGATATGGAAGGTCCCGTTCGTGTTCGGAGAGATCGCAAGGTCGAGCGTGAAGTGCGGGCGCGCATCCGTGGCTGCCGTGAAGGCGTAGATCTGGTGGGTGTCCATGCCAAAGTCTTCAATCGTCATCGCGCTGTACACGAGCTTGTGGACTGCGTTGCCGCGAAATACTCGAAAGCTGCCCACGTCCTGGTTCTCGAGCGGACCGCCGCGCGCGATCAATTTGAGCACCGGGCCCTTGTCTGCACCATACTCTTCCACCAAACCAAGCTGCTTGATGATCTTGTCGAGCGTGCGCAGCGCGAGCTCTCGTCCGCGCGTGTCGATCTTACTCTTGGGGCTGGCTTGATAAGTAACCGAACGGGCTGCTTGCCCCGAGTCTGGCATGCGCTCGGCAACGGTATGAGTAAGGACGATGCCGGCTTGTTGCAGGCGCTCCGTAGACACGCGCTTGGACGGTGCCAGCAACTCATTGCGAAAGCTCAGGTGGGCCATACCCTGAGCGTCCGCTATCGCATCGAAGAAATCCTTGTTGCTCGGCGGGACCTCGGCATGGGTGAGGTTGAAGATGCCGCTCGTCTTGTGTTCGATGGCAAACTGCATGGCGCCGACCACGTCCAGCATGTGCACGCGGTAGAACAAGGCATCGTCGTGGAACGGCACCGAGCCGGCCAAGAACTGATGGGCCATCTTGATCTTTTCCTCGATCGAGGGGTCGTCGCCGCCGCAGATGTCTGAGCAACGGAAGATCGTCGCACGGCCCTTGGCGTGCTCCATATACATGCGTTCGGCAGCCTGAAAGCACGCAGGGCTCGCGTCTTCGCTCTTGGTGAGCGGCGAGTCTTCGTAGATCACGTCCAAGTGATTGGCGGCGTCGCCGTATACAGAGAGCGAGGAAAGTGCGACGACCGGTCCGCTGATGGGCGCCGTGGCAGCGCTGTGTGCCGTCTCTACCAAAATCTTACGGTAGGTGGCCTTACGTTGTTCCGGTGTCATCGCTTGTTGGGCCGCCGGGCCTGCGCACACAGCGATCGCATCGCAGCCCTGCGCTGCTTCGTGCACCGCCGCACGATCCGAACCGACGAGCACTCTCACCTCCGAGCAGGCCTCGCGCAAGGATTCCACCTTACTGGGCGTGGTGGTGGTGCCGATCACATGATGACCGTTTTGCTTGAGACGGCGGGCAAGCTCTTTGCCCACGAGACCACAGCCAATGATCAGAACTCGCATGTCCGCTCCAACTTTCTCCGCGCAGGTTGGGGCGCGGACATCGACAGCATGCGCTATCGGGCCATCATTCATCACGTAGATATCATTCATATCTACATTAGCGAGCGTAATATCGCGAAATGGAGTTACGCGAGCTCAATTTGAATCTCTTGCTGTCCTTAGAGGCGTTGCTCGAGGCAAGCCATGTCAGTAAGGCGGCTGAACGCGTCGGCGTGACGCAGTCCGCCATGAGCCACGCGCTCAAGCAGTTGCGCGCGCACTTTGGAGATCCCCTGCTCGTGCGCGGCGAACAGGGTCTCGTGCTCACGCCGCGGGCCGAGCGATTAGCTATCTCATTGCGGCGCGCGTTCGCCGAGTTGCGCCGGGGCCTCAGCGACACGGACGTGGATAGCAGCGCAGCGCGCACCTTTACCATCGTGGCACCCGATCACTTGGCCTGCGTGATCTTACCCGCCCTCACGCAGCTATTGACCGAGCGGGCGCCGCGCGCTGACCTTACGGTCCGCAGTCTGGATCCGCGCTTCTTCGTCGAGCAACTCGAAGTGGGCGACGTCGACCTTGTACTCAGCGTGGAGACGCCCCGCACGCCGGCATTAAAGGCCAAGCGCCTGTTCGAGGATACGTTCGCCTGCGCCGTCCGACGTGATCATCCACATGCACCCACCAAGCTGTCCCTTGCCCAGTACGCAGCCTTACGTCACGTCGTGCATAGCCCGTCGGGGCGTGGCACGAGCGGCATCGATCACGCACTCGAGGCGCGCGGGCTGGCGCGGCCGATCGCTTTGCGAGTGCCTTCGCTCGTGGTCGCCACCACGGTGGCCGCCACCACAGATCACATCGTGACCGCGCCCCGCCGCTTTCTTGAGTACCTGGCGCCGCGCCTCGAGCTCAAGGTCATGGCGGTGCCACTCGAGCTCGGACGCTTTCGCGCCTTTGCGTTGTGGCACGAACGCTTCGACCGCGATGGCGTCCAGCGTTTCTTGCGCGAGTGCGTGGTCGAAGCCGCCATTGCGCGCGATCATTGACCCCGCTCCTAACAAGTCAGTCTGCTTGACCGTTTCTACCATACCGTTTGGAAGGATGGAGCCGCTTGTGAGCCCGCTTGCGAGCCGTGACGATTGCGTGAACCGCGCAAGCGGGGCTGCGGCTCGGGACAAGTAACATGCATTTATCCCGCATCACCGGATTACCCAACTCCCCCGGCCGCAACGCACGAAAGCACGCGGCTGCACTTTTGCTCGTGATTCTCGGAGGTTGCTCCTCGGGCGCGATCCATGGCGCACAAGGCTCCTCCGCCACCGACGATCGCCCACAACCGGCAAGCGATGACGGCCAAGACTCCGACCAGAGCCCTGCTTCTCCTGGACGCCCAGGGCCAGACGCCGCAGGGCAGGAGGCAGATGCCGCCTTACCCATCGCACCCAGCCTGCGCATCGAGCCTGAGGTCGCAGAGTTGGTGGTTTCTGCACTCGATGCACATGCGCAGCAAACCTTTGTGGCTCAGCTCGCACCTGACAACAGTAAGGTAGTCGTGCGTTGGCGGGTGGAGGGTGACCTCATCAACGTCGATGAGCAGGGCCTCGTCAGCACGCGCGGCATCACGGGCGGCACCGCCAAGTTGACGGCCTATTACGGCGACTTAGTGGCACAGGCCGTGATCCGAGTACGCGTCGAGCTTACGGATCAGGAAAGTGCAGCCAAGGTTCCCCAAGACCAGCGTACGGCCCTCGATGGAAAGCCCAGCACGGACCCAGGTCTTGCCACGCAACCGGCCAATCCCATGACGATATTATACCCCTACGATGGCACGGTGATGCCGCGTGGCCTGACTGCACCCGTGGTGCAATTCAGCCCGGGCTCCCTGCCCCCAAAGGATACTAAGATTAGCGTGCAAACGGACGACTTCGCGTGGAGCGGGTATGCGCACCTGACGGACCTCGTCAAACCAAAGCTCGCGATTCCGCAGCCGATCTGGGACGCCGCACTCGCCACGGCCAAAGGCAAGCGTGTAAGCGTGAGCGTGGTCAAAGCCGTGGACGGCGTGGCATACGGTCCGGCCGAAATCGGCATCACCGCGGCCGATGGCACGCTCAAGGGCGCCGTCTACTACATGACCTACGATAGGGCGGCGCTGGGCTTGTGGTCGGTGCGTCCGGGCGCTTCGCAGCCTCCCAAGCACATCGTCACAGGTTGCGTAGTCTGTCATTCCGCAAGCTCTAACGGCCAACGTTTGTCGACGGGCGCCGATGATGCCTCGGTCGCTGCGCGCAGCGGTGTCTATACGATGGGCGCGAATGGAGAGGCCACGCAGGTCGCAGGCGCACCCAGCGGTTTGGGCGGCGATTCGCGCGGCCTTTCCATGGCCACGTTTACGCCCGATGGCCGCTACGTGATGCGCAGCAAGAACAACTTCTGGGGCGGTGCCAATCAACGCGCCTTCTTCATCGATGATGCCAAGAACGCGCTGGTCGAGGCCTCCGTCGTCGGTCTGGGCGCGCAAGTGAGCGCCTATTTGCCTGCGTTTTCCCACGACGGAAAGAGCTACGCCTTTACCAACGGCGCAGGCGAGACAGCGCCCGTGGGCGCCACCGCGCGTTCGCTCAGCGTGATGAACGTGACCGTAGATGAGAAGGCGGGCCCGGTCGGCACCCTCAGCTTTACAGACCGTAAGGTTGTGCTCGACAATGGCCCGACCGGCTCCGTGGTCAAATTTGCGACCTTCATGCCGGATGCCAATCAGCTCGCATTTCAAGAAGGCGAAGGCTACACGAAGGGTCACGGCGAAATGTTACCCACCTGGGGGTCTGACAGTACCTTCCGCACCTCCACCGGCAGACTCGCCATGGTCCATGTGGATGATAAAGCTTATACCAAGCTCGACCGTTTGAATCGCGGCCAGGTCGAAGCGGACGCAAACCGCAACTACGAACCCTTCGCTCTGCCTGTAACCGCCGGCGGTTACTTCTGGGTGGTGTTCACCAGTATCCGCGAATACGGCAATACTTATACGGGGACGCAGGTACGCAAACAGTTGTGGGTGGCTGCGATCTCGCCCAATGCCGCGTCAGGCCAGGATCCGAGCCATCCTCCCTTCTACTTACCCAACCAAGGAGACACCCCGAACGAGCGTGGCTTTTGGGCGCTAGAACCCTGTCGCAGCGATGGCGCAGGCTGTGGCAGTGGCGACGAGTGCTGTGGTGGTTTCTGTCGCCCGGCCGACCCGCAAAAGCCCGAGCTCGGCAACGTGTGCATGCCGCCCGATGACATCAAGTGCGCCGATCTGCATGAGCGTTGCACTGCCGCAGCCGACTGTTGCGGTGCCGCCGCGGGTGCCGAATGCATCGGTGGCTACTGCGATATTCCGGCGCCGCCGCCGCCGATGTGCGTGGGCTTGGAGGCAAGCTGCAAGTCAGACCTCGACTGCTGCGAGCATCAGAAGGGCACGGCCTGCATGGCCGGCCAATGCAAGCCACTGGTTCTCTTGTGATCCGAGCATGCCATGAATACAGGGGCACAACCTGCCCCGCATGGTACACAAACCCGCAAGATGTCCGAGCCCGAGCCTTCCGACGAATCCGTCAAGCTACCTGACGATGCCCCGCCCAAGTCCGAGCTATTTGCGCTCGGTTGTGGCTGTCTCTTGATCGTGTTGATCTTTGCAGCCGCCGTCTTCGCCGGATTTCAGCGCACTTAAAGTCAGGGTGCCGTGCCCTCATCCCCAACCCTTCTCCCACGCCGGTGGGAGAAGGGCGTCGGAACGCGTCTGCGTGCGCAATGCCCCGGGAAGGACGCTCTCTCCTCCCTCTCTCCCACCTGTGTGGGCTGTGTGGGAGAGGGCCGGGGTGAGGGCGCTCCACGGGCGAGGAGCTAGTCAATCCACTCTAACTGACCGGCATTGGCGCTAGCTTCGCTAAGTTAGTTAGGTGCTTCGATGGGCTCAACCGGCGCGGGCTCGATCGCGATCGGTGCAGCTTGCGCAGCTTTGAGCGCGCACTCGGCATTCGCCGCATCCACAGCCGCTGTGCAGTCACACGGCGCGGCAGCTTGTCCGGCCAGCGAATCGAAGGTGTAGATCAGCTGCAGTGCAATGACGGCATCGACCTTGTCCTTGCCAACCACAGGCACGTTATCGAAGAACACACGCGACTGAATGCCGAGCTTGAAGGCACCCGTAATCGACGACGTGATTTCCGCGAGTCCGTTGACGCGCACGTTCTTACTCTTTTGAAAGTCGAACAATGTTTCCGCGCCCAAGTTCACATTGGCAACGGGATAGGTCTGATTCTTGTAACCGAAGAATACACGCGCCGAGTGGACGACTTCCGGGTCCTGCTTGATGCTCACGCTCTTGGTTTGCGTGAACGTGCCCTCACTATCATCTACGAGTTGCCCTGGGAGATCTGCAACGACTTTGTCCGTCACGTCAGTCACGGTGGTGGTCGTGATGCGCGCGAAGATGTCATAGGTCAGATCGTAACCAAGCTCTGTCCAAAGCCGGTGGGTATCCGAGGGAGCGTACAAGTTGCGCAAGTAACCGACTTGGTTCTGAAGACGCAGATTGATGCCGGCGAACGTATCGCGACGCGGTTGCACCGCGACGAACAGCGCATCGTTGCGCGACAGAAACAGATCATACCGTGCCTTGCCGATCACGTTGGCAGACGTCTGTTCCACGTCGGCGTTCTCGGTCGCCTTACTGTATCCAGCCGTCGTGAGCGCCTCGACCGTGACCTGGTTGGGATGGCGAATCCAACCCAAGCGGCCACCGAGGTTACCCGCGTACGACTCTGTATTGCCTGCGTTAATCGTAGCGCCCGCGGCCACGCTGACCGTAAGCTGATTTGTGACGGGCGGCGGCGCGGCCGCGGTCTCGGTATGCTGAAGGGCGGCCGCAGGTTGAGCTGCGGCATCGCTGACGGGCGTCGCCAGGGCGAGGGTGCTCGCGACCAGAACGAGCCGGGCTCGAAACGTAAGATTCATGGATTTCCCCTAGGTTTTGGGCAGGCGGCAGGCGCGCACGCCACGCGCGTCGGCTGTATAGCAGCATTCGGGAGGGGCTCGGGACTGCGGCGTTGACGAAGGGCGTTCAAACACGTTCAATGCCGAAACCCGGCGAAGATTTCTGGCCCTGGGCGATCGCCACTAGCAGGAGGTCACGATGCGAAGTAGCGCGTGGATCAATGCTCTCGTATGCAGCACAGCGCTTAGCTGCAGCAGCGGCAGCGGCTCACACGGTGCATCCGACGCGCTGGATGGCGGCGTGCAGACGCGGGATCCCATCGACGGCGCCAACGGCCCCGACGGGCCAAGCATCGAGGATGGTGTACGTGACAGCGGTCAGGTCGCTCCAGGCACAGCCGCGCCTAAGCCGGAGTTCGTATCGACCTTACCGCCGCTCAAACCGGGCGAACCCATCACCGGCGCCAAGCTCCACGAGTGGCAATGGGTCCCCGTGCCCGAAGCCCGCTGCATGGGCAATGACGCCACAGGCATGCATTTCAGCCTCGGTGATCCGACGAAGCTGGCCATCCTGATGGAAGGTGGGGGCGCCTGTTACAACTCGACCACCTGCACGTTGTCTCTCGCGATCCATCCCATCGGCGCCACCGCCACGGATAGCGCCGTGCTCACGGAAGTCTACGGCAGCAACCTGTTCAATCGCGACGACCCGAACAATCCCATTCGGGACTACAGCTACGTGTTTTTTCCTTACTGTTCGGGTGACGTGTTCGCGGGCGCCTCCTCCGCGGGCTCGGGTTTCGAGGGCCGCACGCAACAGGGCTACTACAACGTGCAGGCTTACCTGAGGCGCTTGATCGCAAGCTTTCCCGCGGCCGACAAAGTTTTACTCACCGGTGTGTCTGCGGGTGGCTTTGGCGCGGCTCTCAACTTCGATCAGGTGCAGGAGGCCTTTGGCCAAAAAACGCGTGTCTATCTGCTCGATGACTCAGGACCACCCTTGCCTCCCGCGCAGATGAGCCCGTGTTTGCAAGAGCGCTGGCGTGAGGCGTGGAGCTTCGATGCCATCTTACCTCCCGATGCCGCCTGCCCTGGTTGCCGCAACGCGCGCACGGACGTGGGGGTGATGGGTATGGTCAAATACCTGAAAGAGAAATATAGGAACCGCCGCTTGGGCGTGATCTCTGGATCGCAAGATGCAGTCATCCGCGAGTTCTTCGGTTTTGGTTTGGATGATTGCGCCGGTCTCGATCCGATCGCGGGGCTGCCCATTCCGGCGGCTCAACTGTCGGCCGAGGAATACGAAAAAGGCCTGAAAACACTGTTCGAATACGCGCACAGCTTACCGGGCGCAACCATGGAAGGCTTCGTGGTGCGCGGTTCGCAAAACCATACCTTCCTGTTGACGCCCAACGCGTTCACAGACGTGAAGGTGAGCGGCCTGACGCTGGGCAAGTGGCTGACGCAAATGCTCGACGACGATCCGAGCTGGAGTACGGTCGGAGTGCCCTAACCTGCACGGCCTCAGAATTCTTCTAGCAGCCGCCCCCGGCCACTAATCTTATCCTTCACGCCCACCGCGCGCAGCGCATGCCACGCCGTCGCGACGTTGATAGGAATGCAGGGCTTGCCGAGCCAATGCTCGAGCGTGGGGAACTGGTCGACAGTGGACAAGTTAGTACCTACTTGCACGATCGCGTCGACGTCGTCGCCGTCGACCTTACGTACCGCTTCCATGACGGTGGAAACCTTAGTTTCGGCAATCGCCGTGGCCGAGGGACGGCACAAGCCGTGGATGTGCTTGACAGTGAAGCCAATGTCGCCAAAGAAGCGGCGCACGTTGTCGTCGCCCACGGGAGGGTAAGGTGTGACGACACTGAGGGTCTTGACCTTGAAGTTCTCGAGGGCCATGCGCACTGCGGTGGCACCCGTGGTCAGTCCCATGCCGTTGAGTTGCTCGACGATCGCAGCTTCGAACTTGATGTTCCCTTCGAGCCCGCCCCAGAACGTCTCGGCGCTCATGCCAAGCATGATGTGATTGACGTTGGCGCTCATCACGTTGCGAATCGAGACGGGGATTTCAGGGCGAATCAGCTCGAGAAAATTCTCGAATACATTGTTGATCGGCGTGCCCTTGTCAGCGGCTTCCTGCCAGTTGCGCAGCTCCACCCAGAAGCGCGACGGATGCCACGTCACGCCATCCAAATTGAACTTCTGTAGGTCGTACTCCACGCCGGTGTTGGTCGCAGGGATGATCACGCCGATTTTGGCGCGAGTGCCGATGTAATTCTCCATAAGGAAGCTGCCTCCAGGCCCTTTCGTAGCCCAAGACAACCCGATCTCAAGACCTAGACGCCCTCGTGTTGAATCTCGTCACGCCTGCTCCGCGAGGCCTGCCGCCATGCGCTAGGCTGCGCGCATGTTTGTCGCCGACACGCGCACGAGATGAGCAAAAGTTTCGCCATCCTCATGGTCGGTCTGGTGTGCGTCTCGACGAGCGGGCCCTTTTTCGTGATGTCCAAGGTCGACGCTTACGCGGCCGTGTTTTATCGGACATTGCTGGCAGGCGTGCTGGGTCTGCTGATCGCCTACGCACGTGGCGCGCTTTCGCTCAAAGCGTTGCGCAGCCAGGCACGTGGTTTGATCTTGGGCGGCCTGTTGATGGGCGCGCATTTCCTGCTCTGGATCAAAGCCTTCGACCTGACTGATTTTGCGTCGAACATGTTGCTGCTCGTCGCGCAGCCTGTGATCGCGACCGTGCTCGGCGCCGTGCTCGGCGAACCTGCCCCGCGTTTTGCATGGCTTGCGATCGGTACCGCAAGCGCCGGCATGTTGCTGATTGCAGGGGCTGACCTTTCGCTCGGTCCCCGCGCACTGTTAGGCGATGGCATCTGCATCGTGGCAGGTGGACTCATCGCGCTGTTTTACGTGGTGGCACGTGACGCGCGGCGGGCCGTGTCGATGGATGCATTCATGGGCGTAACCATGCTGGTGGCAGCCATGCTCGCGCTGCCGGTCGCACTGTTCGCGGGCGTCCCCTTGAGCGGATTTAGTGACGCAAGCTGGGGTTGGCTCACTGCAATCGTATTGATCACGACCTTGGGCGGACATGGTTTGATGAACTTGGCCGCCCGCGATGTTTCTCTGTTCACGCTCAACTTGGTGATCGTGCTCGAGCCGCCGATCGCGATTGGCCTCGGTGCCCTATGGTTTGGAGCCTCCATTACCTCGCTGCAGGCCGTAGGAGGCGTGTTGCTGGCATTTGCCGTGGCCATCGGCCTCTACGACAAACCGTCAGATAAGGCCGAGGCGTCGCCTGCCAGAGCTAACCTAATCGCCCCACCCTGAATGACGCGCCCCTCCTGCACCACGCACGTTGCACGCACGTTGCACGCACGTTGCACGCGTGGTTGCAACCGTGCGCGCACGAGCGGAGACTGAAGTGCAATGGGTGTCGTTTCGCTGCCAGGTTGAAACGATCACGAGCTCAAACGGGTACGCATCAGGGGGAGCAACGAGCATGGAAACTACGAATCGAGGAGCGTCTCAAGATCGGCGCGAGCGATTAGAGGCGCCAGAAACCGCCCAGATCAACCTGAGTGTTGAACGCAAACGCGTGCATGCACAATCAGGCTGGGACGAGCATGGACACGCGGCCACCACCTTGTTCAAGTACCCCGATATTCGAGCGGTGCTGATCGGCATGAAGGCGGGTGCACGCATTCCAGAGCATCAGAGCGAGGGCCGCATGTCACTGCAATGCCTATCGGGACGCGTGATCGTTCATACCCGTGACTCGGAGATAGAGCTGCTGGCCGGTCACCTGTTGACGCTCGAACGCGCGGTGCCGCATAGCATCGAAGCATTCAGCGAAAGCGATCTGCTGCTCACAGTGGTGCTGCCAATCAGCTAGGGCGGCGCGCCATGAAGATGGCTAGTTTGGCCGCCACGGTCAGCGACATTGTCCTTACTGAGCGAAGCGTCCCGAGTAGACTGGGCGCCTTAGTGAGGCCATTAATGACGCACTGGACAGACAACGCGACCGACCCTTATTTACAGGGCTACTACCGTCCCGTTCGCGAAGAGCGCGAAGAAACCTCGCTCGAGGTGGTCGGCCAAATTCCGGAGGCGCTGCGCGGAGCCTTCGTGCGCAATGGGCCCAACCAAGTCTTTGAGCCGTTGGGGCAGTACCATCCCTTCGACGGCGATGGCATGTTGCACGCGCTCTATTTGGACACGGGACGTGCCCGCTACAAGAACCGCTACATCAAGACCGCGGGCTACTTGTACGAGGCCGAGCTTGGTAAGAATGCCTACGGCGGCTTCTCCGACATCAGGATGCCTTCGCCTGACGCGATGAAAAAGGTGGGTACGTTCAAAAACGTCGCCAACACCAACGTGATCCAGCACGCCGGAAGGCTACTCGCCTTATGGGAAGGTGGTTTACCCACCGAGGTCAACCTGGAGCTGGACACCGTTGGTTTGCATCTGCTCGAGGGCAAGTACAGCGGCCCGTTCACGGCCCATCCGCGGGTCGACCCGCGCACGGGTGAGCTCGTGGCCTTTGGTTATAATGCCTTCCCGCCTTTTCTGACCTACCTCGTGCTCGACGAGACCGGGGCACTTACTCAGAAGGAGGTCATCAGCATTCCGCGCGCCGTGATGATGCATGATTTTGCGGTTAGTAAGGATTACGTGATCTTCTTTGACGCGCCGGCTACGTTCGAGGTCAATGACGCAATCCAAAAAAAGGGCCCCATCATCCAATGGAAGCCTGAGCATGGCTGCCGCTTTGGCGTGATGCCGCGCAAGGGCAAGAACGCCGACGTGCGCTGGTTTCCCATCGAGCCCTGCTTCGTCTATCACTTCATGAATGCCTACGAAGAGAACGGCGTGCTGCAGATCGATGCGGGTCGCTTGGACAGACTCAACAGCTTTGGCATGGCGGACGACACCACCGACCCACCGAGCACGCTGTCGCGTTTCAGCATCGACCTCGAAAAAGGTAAGGTTAGCACGCGCGTACTCGATGCACGGCGCATGGAATTTCCGCGCATCAACGATGCCTTCATGGGCATCAAGCATTCCATTGGTTACGGAGCGACCTATTCAGGCGACCCTAAGATGGCCAACTACGACACCACACTCCGCTATGACCTCGCGACGGGCACAAGTCAGAGCTACTTCCACGGCGCAGGCAGGTGCATCGGTGAGCTCGTCTTTGCGCCGGATCCGCAAGGCAATGGCGCCGAAGACGCAGGCTACTTGCTCGGCTTTCTCTACGACAGCGCCAAGGATCGAAGCGAGCTTGTGATCTTCGATGCGCGCGACATTGCGCCCGGTCCGGTCGCGCGCGTGCTCTTGCCATGCTCGGTGCCGTCCGGCATTCACGCGAGTTGGATCGCTAGCTGAACGGCGCGCAAAGGCTCAGTGCCAGCGCGCTGCTCACAAGTAAGGCATGAGCAGACGCGCGGCACCATCGCGCAGGCGACGCCAGAGCGGACGCGCCGCCAAGGCTTGCAGCGTAAGCTCGCTCGCCGTGGCAAGGCGAACCTCCACCTCGCGTCGCAAGGAACACGCGAGCTCGCTGTCGTAGCACTCGACATCGAGCTCGAAATTGAGCCGCAAACTGCGGGCATCCCAATTGGCCGAGCCGAATAGTACCCACTCGTCGTCCACTAACATCAACTTGGTATGATCGAAGGGCGCAGGCGCAAGCCACACGAGCACTCCTTCGCCCAACACCTCTTGGAAGTTGCGCCACATCGCCCACTGCACGAGCCGTAAGTTGCTATCCGCAGGCACGATCACGTGTACCGACACACCGCGCAGCGCGGCGGTGCTTAGGGCCGTGGCCAGGGTGACGTCGGGCAGAAAGTAAGGTGTGACGATCAAGATCGAGCGGCGCGCGCATGCGACTGCGCCGTGCAAGGTCCAGGCGATCTTAGCGAGTACTTCGTCGGGCCCATCGACGATCGCACGGGCGCGACTTGGGCCGCGCGCTTCGAGTACGGGAAACCACGCGTCGCCCTCCAGGAGCTCGCGGGTGGCGAATTGCCAATCCTCGACAAAAGCCGCCTGGAGTTGCGCAACCACGGGACCTTCGACGCGAAAATGCAAATCGCGAGCGGGGGCGCGGGGGCGTTGCCGCAGCAGGTGTCCGGCGCGGATGTTGATGCCGCCGGTGAAACCAACCTTACCATCGACGATCAAGAGCTTACGGTGACTGCGCAAATTGAGATAAGCCGCGCGCCACAGACGCATCATCGGCATGAAGCGTCCGGTTTTCACGCCGCGTTTGCGTAGCAAGCGATCCGCCGTGGGAAACGAGTAACGCGCGCCCATGTCGTCGATCAGGACGCGTACGTGGACGCCACGTTTGACGGCTCGGGCGAGCGCATCGATGAACCTTACGCCGATGGCAGAGGTCTCAAAAATGTAGCTGGCAAGGGCGATCGAGCGCTCCGCGCTCTCGATCGCGGACAACATCGCAGGGTACGCAATGTCGCCATCGACGAGCGGCGTGATGCGATTGCCTTCGAGCAACTCCGATTGGGTCACGCGACCGACGAGCTCGGACAGATCCGCAAGATGTCCCGTGGGCACGGCCAGGCGTTCGAGGGCCCAATCGGGATCGACCTCTGCGCGCTGCACGATCGAATGACTACGCGCTTTGCGTCCGCGCAATTCTGCGGCGCTGCGCCGAATGCGATTGATGCCGAGCAGCACGTACAACAGACAGCCCACAATGGGCACGAGCCAGATCAAGCCCACCCAGCCGGCAGCCGCGCGCACATCACCTTTGCGCAACAACACGTGACTGGACGCGAGCACCGCGAGCACGAGTGCGAGAACTGTGCCGGCCGCTTTCGCGAGCGCTGGAAGGTCATCGAACATCAACCCGTAGAATATCGGGAAACAGCGCGCATCGGCAGACGATTGACCCGAAGCGCCGGGCTGGCGGTACGAACGCGAATGACTCACCCAAGCATTGGCCTACTCATGTTCGGCCGGGAAGTCGCCTGCACAGGTGCTCAGGCACGCTCGAGTGCGGCGTCGAGCAAGGCGCGCTCACGTTCTTCAGTCTCCGCGGAAAAGCGCACCAGTAAGGTCAGGCTCGATGTGGCAACCACGGTAACGCCCAGCCAAAAGAAGCTGCGCGACATGGCCAACGCCTCGTCGCGAAAAAGAAAACCAGCCAGCACGGCGCCCACGTTCCCGCCTGCGCCGATAATGCCTGCGACTGAGCCGAGAGCGCGACGATTTAGAAACGGCACGATCGCGTAGGTGCCGCCAGAGGCCATCTTCGTGAAGAGCGCGAACCCGACCATGCTCAAGATTGCCATAGGCAGCGTGCGCATTTGCGAGAACCACATCAGGCCCACGCCCTCCAACAGTAAGAACGCCCCCAGCAATAGGGCCCTACCCCGCAGGCCAAAGCGCAAGCCCACGTGATCGGATGCATAACCACCCAGTGAGCGGGCAAACAGGTTCATGAAGCCGAACACACCCGCCACGAGCCCTGCGCTTTGCAGCGTCAGCTCGAATGAATCCTTGAAGTAGAGCGCAGCCAAGTTGTGAAAGGTAAGCTCGATCCCGAAGCAGGAGCCATACGTCAAAAATAGCGCCCAGACCCGGTAGTCGCGGCAAGCTTCCCAAAAGGAGCCGCTGGCATTCGCCTTGGGGCGGACGCTGGCAGTGGCACCCTCTTCGACGTTCCCTTCGGGATAGTCCTGGGTAAGACGGTAATAGAGCACGCCCCAGATCATCATCAGCACGCCGGGCACCACCATGGCAACGCGCCAACCCCAGTAGCTGCTGAGCCCAGCCGCCGTGGCCGCCGCAAACAGTAAGGGGGTGATGACTTGCGCTACGCCGCCACCAAAGTTGCCCCAACCCGCCGTGGTAGCCGCCGCACGCCCCACCACGTTGGGCGCGAACATCACGCTGGTATGGTACTGGGTAATCACGAACGAGGCGCCGATCCCACCTATCGCCAAGCGAAACCAAAGGAAAGACTCATAGTCGTGGGCCAGGCCTATCCCCATCACAGGCAAAGCGCCCACTATCAGTAAGATGCTGTACGCACGACGCGGACCGATACGGTCGCACAACCAACCCATCACCAGGCGCACGACGATGGTCGCGGCCACCGAGGCGATGACCGTGTTGCCGATCTGAGCTTTGGTCAGGTGCAGCTCGTCGCGGATGATGGGCATCAGCGGCGCGATGCCGAACCAACCGAAGAAGGTCAGCATGAAAGCCGACCATGTCATGTGAAATGCGCGCATGGGCGCGCTGCGGAACGTGAACAGATCGATACGCGTGGCGGGGCTTTTCACCGTCGACTCCTGATATTGTTAGACCGATTAGACTCGTACGCGCGCAATGCGTACGGCGGCTTGCTTGAAGTTGGGCTCGCGCGAGATGGGGTCGCACGCGTCGATAGTCAGGTTGTTGACGTTGGCTTCGGCGAAATGGAAGGGGATGAAGATCTGGCCAGGGGCGACGATTGAGGTAACGCGCACGCGCACGCGATCAATGCGACCGCGCCGGCTCTCGACCATCACCCAATCGTGATTGTTTACGCCTAGCCTGGTCGCGTCCTTCGGGTTGAGCTCGACCCAGGCTTCGGGTGCGGCTCGCTCCAGTATGGCGACGCGTCCGGTCTTGGTGCGCGTGTGCCAATGCTCCACGGTGCGACCCGTGTTGAGCATGAAGGGATACTCGCTGCACGGCTCTTCTGGAGGCAGCTCATTTTTAATCACGAAAAAGCGTGCCTTACTATCCTGCGTCTTGAAGGCACCGTCGGTATAAAGGCGAACGTAGTCGCGAGGACCGCGTTCCGTTCCACGCGGGTAAGGCCACTGCACGCTGTGATCGTCGAGCAGCTCGTGACTGACGCCCGAGTAGTCGCACAGCCGTCCCTCGGAAACTTTGCGCCATTCCTCAAACGCATCAGCGGGGCTAGAAATGCCGGCAAACAGACGCTCTCGCACGCCAATGCGCTCGGCTATAGACAGGAAGATGTCGAAGTCTGTCTTGGCTTCTCCGGGCGGCGCCACGGCGCGACCGACCTTCGAGACACGTCGCTCGGAATTGGTATAAGTACCCTCTTTTTCGCCCCAGATCGCGGCAGGCAACATCAAATGCGCAAGCTCGCTGGTCGGGGTGGCATGGTAACCATCCTGCACCACGAGAAAGTCCAGATTCGCGAGCGCCTTACGTAGTCGCCCCTGGTCGGGATAGGACACCAGCGGATTGGTGGCGATGATCCACAACCCCTTGATCTGACCATCGAGCACGGCTTTGATAATGTCGGGATAAGCCAGTCCACGTTGCTTGGGCAGCTCTTCGGCGTCGACTCCCCATAGTGCAGACAGCTCCTTGCGATCCGTCTCGCTCTCGAACTGTCGGTAGCCCGGCAAGCTCGACGTCGACGACATTTCCCGCGAGCCCATGGCGTTGCACTGGCCTGTGATCGAAAAGGGCGCGCCCCCCACGCGTCCCACGTTGCCCGTGAGCATGGCCAGGTTGCAGATGGCGTTAACGGTCTCCGTACCCTGCGTGCTGTGGTTGACGCCCATGGTCCAACCAAAAAACGTGCTCTTGGATTGGCCGATGCTGCGCGCAAACTCGTACACCATACCTTCGCTGATGCTCGTGACCTTCGCCGTGTAAGCCAGGTCGTAACGTTCGAGGTACGTGCGCAGCGCTTCGAAGCCCTGCGTGTGTTTGGTGATGTAGTCGTGGTCGATCCAGTCTTCGTCGATCAGGATGCGCGCCACACCGTTCAGCAAATGGACGTCGGTGCGCGGCCGAATGGGCAAAAACTGATCGGCAAGCATCGCCGTCTTGGTTGCGCGCGGATCGATCACGATCAACTTGGAATCAGGATGACGGTCGCGATTCTTGAACAGACGGTAAGCTAGGATCGGATGGTTGTCCGCGATGTTGGCCCCGATCAACACTACGGTATCGGCGCGCTCCAGATCGTCGTAGCAACCGGGAGGGCCATCGCTGCCAAAGCTGCGCTTGTATCCTGATACGGCGCTCGCCATGCACAGCGTGGTGTTGCCATCGTAATGCGGAACGCGCAGGCCTAGCCGCGCAAGCTTACCGAGCGCGTAGAGCTCCTCGGACACCAACTGCCCGGTGGACAAAATTGCGAAAGCTTCTTGACCATGCTTGGTCTGCACATCGCTCACGCGCGCAGCAAACAGATCGATCGCTTCTTCCCAGCTTGCACGCTTGAAGCCACGCCAAGTGCGCACGAGCGGATACAGGGCCCGGCCCTCGGCCGTGATGGTGTGATGCTCCGAGAGCCCTTTCGGGCACAGCTTCCCTTCGTTGACAGGATGGTCAGGATCACCGCGTACGGAGACGGCCTTACCATCTCGTACACCGATTAACATGCCGCAGCCGACGGAGCAGTAACCACAGGTGGTCTTTACCCACTGCTCGGGAACCTTACGGGCATTCATCACGCCAAAGCGTGGGTCCGTTGCATACTCGTAGTCCGTGTCGTCGGTGAAGAGACCGAGCCGATGCGCGATGTTCTGAATAGCTGTCATGAGACACTCCTCAGTGCACGGGCTTCACGGCAAAGAATCCAAGCGGCATGTTGCGCGGGACCACGCAGCGGAAGAACAGGTACCTACCCATGGCTTCGATGCTCAAGGCGGCCACGAGCAGCGCGAGCGCATAACTGGGATGCAAGGACGACACGGACCAGGCCGCGATGCCGGCACCGAGAGCCACCGCTAGCGCAAGCAGCGTGCGCGCGAACAAGAGACGCGAGAACGTCTGCGAGAGGATGCGCGCAGAGGCGAGCACGGAAGCTTCACCGCGCATGCCTTCGAGTGCCAACGTGAAGGGCATGAGCGCAGACATGGAGATGGCCGCCACAAGCACGAGCGCTGCCGTTCGCGTGACCATCATCGAAGCGCCCAGCGCCGCTTGCACGAGCAAGGCAGCGGCGGAACCGAGCACGAGTGCGGTAAGAAAGAACTGAACGTTGGTACGCACGCTATCCCAAGCGGGGCGCGCTGGAATGCGATAGATGCGCACGCTCGTGTAGACCGCAATGAGGCCGATGACGGTGGTCGTGATTAGCGCCGCCGACTGGAACTGCATGAGGTGCAGGAGGTCGAACTTATCTAGAAAGAACAGACTCGATGGAATCACACCGATGCCGGCAAAAGCACTGAACGCCACCACCTCGCGACTGAGCCAACTACGGCGCACCGCAGCCATGGCGCGCAGGGCACGCGCGGGTCGTCCGAGATGAAACAGCGTTCCCGTCAGTGCGGCGTGGCCCAGTAAGATCGCAGCCAGGCTGGCAAGGCCCGCCGTGGCGCTGGCGCCGAGCCAGTGCGCGACCAACGCGAATGCGAATAAGCCCACGCTGGCTTGGCTGAACGTGAGAAAGAAGACCAGCGACCAGTGGGCGGGCTCGGGCGTGAGCTTGTGCGCTACATGCTCGCCAAAGCCCTCAGGTAGATCCTTGGGCAACGTGATGCGCGTCGTAGACAAAGTAAGGTCTGCGGGCGGCACGCCGGGCGCGTTGGCGCTATCGATGGCCTTGCGCCATTCGTCGGGTTTGATCTTTTCGATCTGAATCGCTTGAACCGGACAAGCCTCCACGCATGCCGGCAAGTTGCCCCCGCCGATGCGGTCAACGCACATATGGCACTTGGTGACGATGCGACGCTCGGGGTTGTACTGAGGAACACCGTAAGGGCAGTTCCAGGTGCAGTACTGGCAGCCGATGCACAGGTCGGCGTGATGCTTGACGATGCCATTCGCAAGCTTCTCGTAGGCTTCGGTCGGGCAGCCTTCGAGACACGCCGGATCAAGACAATGATTGCAGGCCATCGAGAGATGGAAGCGCTTCACGTGGGGGTAGCTGCCGCCCTCGACTTCGCCTACGCGTCGCCAGGTCACCTCCGCCGGATTGCCGTTCTGCTCGTTGCACGCCACCTCGCAACAGCGGCAGCCGATGCAGCGCGTCATGTCGAAATGGAAACGATACTGCTCGCCCTCTAATAGCGTGGGCAGCGCCAGTTGATCGGACAGGGTCTCGCGTTCGCCACTCTTATCGAGTGCCTTGAGTCGGTCCATGACCGGACGCGTGTTGGTGATACCTGTTGCACCAGCCTCGTGCGCAGAGCCCGCGCTCTCGGCGCGTTCCAAAAATTGTGCGAGCGTGACCGGAGTTCCCACGCAAGCGGCCAGTGCAAGAGCGCGGCCAAGGACCAGGATGCGCACCGTAAGGTCTGATCCGGCGCGAACCCGAGATCAGCGCGGCCTCACGTAACAAAGACGAAACGACATTTTCGTCGGGCCATCGACAAAGTTGTCGGGACCTGGCTCGCCGCCGTGCAGGTCCGCGTGGGTTTTCATGCAATCAGCGCGAACCGCCCGAGCGGCATGCGCGTTGCTAGTCATCCAAGCATGCAGGAGGGCCGCAGCCGCGGTGCTTCGTCCCCGATGACGTGGCTCTACGCAGCGTCGAAAACGCAGCCTTACGCTGCCGAAACCTATGAGAAACAGGCATGGTCAAGAAGCCTGCTAGCGTGAAAGCGTCGGATCGGACGCGCGTCGTCGTGATCGGCAATGGCCTGGTGGGTCATCGCTTCGTTGAGACACTCGCAGCACTCGATGCAGACCGTAAGGTCGAAATCACGGTGATCGGCGAAGAGCCTCGCTTGGCCTACGATCGCGTACAGCTCAGCGCATACTTCGAAGGTCGCACGCCCGATGACCTCGGCGTCGCGCGCAAGGAAGACTACGTAGCTTGGGGCGTGAGCGCGCACCTCGGTGTCAGCGTCGAGCGCATCGATCGCGACGCCAAGGTCGTGCGCACTAGCGCTTGGCGGGATGTTCCCTACGACGTGTTGGTGTTGGCCACGGGCTCGCGTCCGTTCGTGCCGCCGATCACAGGCAGCGAAGGCCCCGGCGCTTTCGTCTATCGCACGCTCGATGATCTATTCGCGATCGAAGCAGCCGCTCGCAAGTCCAAGCGCGCGGCCGTGATCGGAGGCGGACTACTCGGACTCGAAGCGGCGCGCGCACTGCACGCCCTGGGCTTGCAGACGTCGGTCATCGAATTCGCAGCGCGCTTGATGCCGATGCAGCTCGATGCGCGCGGCGGTCACACCTTACGCTCCCATATCGAAGCCTTGGGCCTGTCCGTGCTCACCGACATGAGCACCACGGAAATCCTGCGCAATGACGCGGGCGCCGTGCGCGCCTTACGCTTTGCCAACGGCGCGACCCTCGAGCTGGACATGGTGGTGTTCTCCGCAGGCATCAGGCCGCGCGACGAGCTCGCCAGCGCCTGTGGGCTCACGCGCGGCACGCGGGGCGGCATCGCAATCGACGATCAATGCCGAACCTCAGACCCTCAGATTTTCGCGATCGGCGAATGCGCTAGCTGGAATACTCAGGTCTTCGGTTTGGTAGGCCCAGGCTACGCGCTGGCCAAGGTCGCGGCACAAACCATCGCGGGCGTTGCTGCGCGCTTCGAAGGCGCGGATCTGTCCACCAAGCTCAAGCTGCTCGGCGTCGACGTCGCAAGCTTTGGCGATGCCTTTGGCATGACCGAGGGCGCGCGCTCCGTGTGCGTCGAGAACGAGCATGCCGGCATCTACAAGCGCCTGGTGCTCAGCGCCGATGGTAAGACTGTCTTGGGCGGCATGCTTGTGGGCGACGCCTCGGAGTACGCAGTGCTGAGCTGCATGGCGCGCGATGCTTCAACTGTTACAGGTCAGCCCGAAGCCTTACTCGTGACGCAGGCTGGTGCGGCGCCAGCGGCGCTCGGTGCGGGCATGACCGAGACGTCGCTTGTCTGCTCGTGCAACGGCGTGTCGAAGGCTGACTTATGTAGCGCCGTACGCGCGGGCGCCTGCGACTTCGACTCGCTCAAGCGTAATACCAAGGCTGGGACCGGCTGTGGTGGCTGCAGTCAGCTCGTCACGCAGATCCTGAAGTCGGAGCTCAAGGCCTTGGGCCAGAG
>JBKJIA010000065.1:0-8256 GCA_046598735.1 Polyangiales bacterium | reverse complement strand
CTCGACGCTTCGTTCTGATCTGACGGCGCCTCCAACATGCGTACCTTACGTTCCACTCCCAAGCTCACGCTCTTCACGGTCGACGAGCTGCTCGATGGTGGCCGCAAGAAGGCGCGGTCCGCGCCTGTACGAAGGCTGAGCACGGGCGCGCGCAGCATGCCGCGACTACGCTGGCGGCAATGATGCGTTTGGCGATGGCGGCCGCCGCCGGTGTTCTGTACTTCCTCGGTTTTGCAGGCTTTGACTTGTGGCCGTTGTCGTTCGTTGCGCTGGTGCCGG
The DNA here is from genome assembly GCA_046598735.1 of Polyangiales bacterium. Classification (GTDB taxonomy): domain Bacteria; phylum Myxococcota_A; class Polyangia; order Polyangiales; family DASUME01; genus DASUME01. The sequence continues at coordinate 7,977 of JBKJIA010000065.1, read as the reverse complement.
TGCTGTGGGCGCTCGACCCGCTCGGCGAGAAGCAGCCTCTGTCGCGCAGGCAGCTCGTGTCGATCGGACTGTTGTTCGGCTTCGTCGTCAACGTGGGCGGCTATTACTGGCTTACGGGTATGCTCGAACGTTTCTCGGGCTTTCCCTTCTTCCTATGCGTGCTGTTCGCCTCGGTGGTTTGGATCTACCAAGGCTGCACGCTTTTGATCTTTGCGGTGCTGTACCGAAAGGCGCGCTTGTGGGGTGCAGGCAATGTGATCGCCGCCAGTTGCGCCATGTGCCTGGCCGAGTGGCTGTTCCCCATGTTGTTCACCCATTACTTCGGCAACAGTCTGCATTTGTTGCCGATCGCGATTCAAGCCGCAGATCTGGGCGGACCCTTACTTGTCACCTTCCTACTTACCGCTTCGAGCGCCGGCTTTTACGCACTCTTGATCTCGCTGCGGTCGCGCAAGGCTCAGCGCGTGGATTTGACGCTCGCCAGCATCTTATGGGTCTTGAACCTCGGCTACGGCGCCTATCGCATCGCCGAAGTCGACGCGCGCTCGGCGCAAGCCAAGCAACTGCGCGTGGGCATCGTGCAAGTCAACATGGGTTTGTTCGAGAAGCGTCAGGATCCGCTCGAGGGCCTCAAGCGCCACGTGCAGCAAAGCTACGACCTCGAAAAGCGAAAGAAGCTTGACCTGTTGGTGTGGCCCGAGTCGGCTTACGGTTGGTACATCCCAGAGACCACCACGAACCTGAAAGAGTATGTATTCGGCAATGTGCTCAAGACGCCGATCCTGTTCGGGGGCCTTGCGCAACGCACGGTGAATGGCGAGAAATTGCCATTTAACACCGCGTTCTTGGCCGATGCCAACGGGGAGCTGCTAGGTACTTACGACAAGACCTACCTTTTGGCCTTTGGCGAATACATACCCTTCGGCGACATGTTTCCAATCCTGTACGAGTGGTCACCCAACTCCAGTCACTTTGGCCGGGGCGATCATGTGCGCCCGCTCAAGCTCGGCGACTATCGCATCAGCACGCTGATCTGTTACGAGGACATCCTGCCCAACTTCGTGCGCAGCGCCATCCGTGAGGGCAATCCGCACCTGCTCGTCAACCTTACCAATGACGCTTGGTTCGGCGACACGCACGAGCCATGGGAGCACCTTGCCCTCGCCAAGTTCCGCAGCGTCGAGCATCACCGGGCGCTCGTACGCTCTACCAACAGCGGCGTAAGCACGGTGATCGATCCCGTGGGTCGCGTGGTCACGCAAAGCGGCACGTTCACCCGAGAAACCCTGGATGCGAGCGTGCCAATGCTGACAGGCAGCACGCTCTACGGCTGGGTCGGCGATAGCGCGGGCATCTTGTCGGCGTTGTGGCTGGCGTTTTTGTGGCGGCGCAGTCTTCGCGCGGCGGTCTAGAGTAGTCCCGTGCCCGTTACTATCGTGAGCGCCACCAGCCGGCTACGGCTTTCGTGAGGATCGATTTCAGCGTGGTCTTGCCGGCGGCCTGCGCGCGCTGGTCCACGCCCGCATCGCCTTCCAGCGTGCCCCGACCGAGCGACTTGTCTGCGGGTGGACGCCAAGCCTTGTCCTCGCCACGCGGTGAAAGGCCACGCGTACTGCCGTCCTTGGGCGCAGCCGGGCCTCGCCCTGGATTGGACGGGTCTGCCTTACTCTTGAAATAGTTGTCAGCTCCAGGGGGACTGAACAAATCGAGTTTGTCTGCCTTACCTTTCAAACCGTGCGCGCCGACTCCCTGCTGCATTGATTTGGGCGGCGGTGGCGCGAACAGCTCCTCGATTTCAGGCGCAGCGGTCTTCCCCATCTTCAGCTTGAGATGCGACGGCGTGCCAAATTCCGATTTGGTGCCCCCGTCGAGCGCGCTAGGTGGCAGCGAGTCTGCCCAGTCATTGCGCGCTGGCGCAGGAGGCGGACCAAAGTCCGCAACTTCGAAGCGTTGCAAGTCCGCTTCGATATTCTGCATGGCTACGGTGTTGAACATCCTGCGTGGCGGAGCTTCGGCCGCCATCACGGGTTCCACGATCTTCGCCGCGCTTGAGCGAGCTTGCGGTACCACGGGCCACGCCACTTCAGCGCTTGCTGCGGCCCATTGGGCATCGGCTGAGGGAGCCGACGCGGCGGGCGCGGGCACCGCCACCGGCGCTGCTTTGACGCGCTCCGTGATCTCGACCTTCGCCCCAGCTTCACGCAGTTGTTCGGCCGCGATTTCGGCGTGCGCACGGGTGGTGCCTTCAATGACCGTTGTTGGAAACTGGCGCACCAGCGCGCGCGCACGTTCTGGCTCGGTGCCGAAAATACGCTCGAGCACCTGCGACGCGGACTCTCGGCTGTTCATCCGAAAGCTGGTGATAATGACGTCAAATGCCACGCTCTACGCTACAACCGGCGCGTGGAAAAGCGCAACTACATCACCGCTGCCGGGCACAAGAGCCTGTGCGAGGAGCTCGCGCAACTCTTGTCGGTCGAGCGCCCGCGCATCGTCAAAGGCGTGGCCGACGCGGCGGCTGAAGGCGATCGCTCGGAGAATGCCGAATACATCTACGGTAAGAAGAAGCTGCGCGAGATCGACAAGCGCATCGAGTTCCTCACACGCAGGCTCGACGTACTGCAAGTCGTGACGGACGTGCCGCCCGACGGAACAGCCAAGATCTTCTTCGGCGCCTGGGTAGAGCTCGCAGCCGATAGCGGTGAAACACACTGCTATCGCATCGTGGGCGCCGATGAAACCGATGCCCAGCGCGGCTTCATCAGCATCGACTCGCCGGTGGCGCGCGCGCTGATGGGCAAGAAGCTTGACGATGAGGTGACCGTGCTGCGACCCAAGGGTGAGGTCATCCTTACCATCTTGTCAGTGCGCTATTCCGAGTCGAGCGCAGGCGGCTGAGGCGGAGCTTCTCGGCTCTCCACGGTGTCTGGGAGCAGCAAATTGTAGTTCCCCTCGGCGTCGGTGGTGCTCTGCCCGATCAACACGGCGCGCTTGCCTTGATCGATGCCCTGCACGAGCGCATAGGCATCCACGCTCGCGCCCGGTTGGGCTTGCCCGTTTCGTTTGAGTGTTCCCGCCAGAAGGAGCGGAGTTCGCAGCAGGAAACCTCCAACCTCGAACGATTGACCCGGCATGTCTACTTGGATCGGTACGTTGGCCACGTAAGCCCAAGGAAAGCCGACGCTGGCGTTCGGTCGCGCCACGAAATCGTAGTAGCCAAAGTCCACCGCGAGCTCGAACCGACCGCGCCCGTTCGTCACCGCCTCCGAGCTGCGATTGTAGGTGGCCACTTCGCCCAGGGAACCCAGCAGACCGAGTGCCACCGCGCGCACGAGCACGTCCTCCAGCGGCTCAAGCTCGAAGGTGCGAACCCCAGCACCGTAGACCGAGCCCTGATCCAGCATGTAGGTCTGGCCTTGCTGAGGTTGATCGCCGGACTGTGTTTCGATCTCCGCCGTCGTCGCCTTGGTGGTGGCGCGGTCTAGGTCCTCGATGTTTTGGGTAGGGCTGAGAAACACCTGATAGTCGCCGGGCAAAAGCTTCACGCTAAAGCGACCTAGGCTGTCGGTCGTGCCCTTGCGCGTCGAACGGCACTTGAATCCGTGCTTGGCCTCAGAAGGTAAGCTGGATCGGCAGAAGTCACGATCGCCCACGTCACCTAGGACGTCTGGGATTCGAAAGTCGGAGACAAAGGTAAGGTCTGTGTTCGGGCTCTTATCCACCGCGCCCTGAAAGCGGACGAAGCGCGGGATCTCGGGGATGCTGATCAACATCCCGCCTTTGCTGGCAGCGACGTGCGTCCAGTCCGCTTCGATCACGGTCGACCAGGCGTTCTCATTGTCGAGATCGATCTCGAACACATACGCTTGGCGCGCGAGCACGCCAGCGTGCACGACGAGGTCGAGCTCCCCTTCTTGCCCTACCACGCCAATCGAAGACATGACCGTGCGCGTGTCCCCGTCGATTTCGACGATGCGCACCCAATGTCCGGTCAGTGGTACGTCTTGTTCATCTCGCAGCACGCCCGTAAACGACTCGAGGTTTGTGGCGTTGTATTCGAGCTCGAGCGACGTCGCTTGGATCATGGAGTTGGTGTCGAGCTGTCGGTACAGCGGCGGCAATAGCGAGCTGAACGCTCCGAGGGGATAGACGGTCACGCCGTAGGTGGTGTTCGGAGTCAGGGTTACGCTGAAGTTGCGGTCGTCGGCGAAACGATCGCGACTGCCAGCCGTCACGGAGACCACCGGCAAGCCACGCGCCGATTCGGGTCGGAACACGATTTGCGCCCTAACAGCGTCTGGAGCACGGTCGCCGCGCACGGAGCTTACTATACCGTTCAACGACAACCCGGTAGGTATGGACAGTGCCTTACTGCGATCGGTGGCCCCAAAATCGAATACCGGGAAGGTATGGCGCGCGATTTGCCCGGGTTCCGGCGCCGACGTCGTGACTTGCAGCACAAGAGGGTAAGGTGTCTGACTCTTGGTAGCGATGCACTGGCTGCGCGCGGCGTCACAACGTGCTTCGGTCTCGCAATCGTCATCGCTCGCGCAGTGGTTACGAAGTGCTTTAGTCTTACTATCGCCGCAGGCTCCGCCTACTAGCATCAGTAGTGTCAGTATGCGTTGCCAGCTCATTAGATCCCACCATCGATCAAGCGCAGACAGCTGTCGGGGTCTGCCATCGGGTTCACGTTGGCGGGCGCCAGCACCCACCACTCGGTCACGGCAAAATCCTCCCCCATACTGTCGGGACGGTCTGGACCTTCAAACTTGTTCGCGACAATCAGCTCCACGTGAGTGCATGCGCCCGAAATATCCGACTCCTTGACGCAGATCGTCAGTGGGTTGCGTGCAATCTGATTGTTGCTGGGGATCACTTGCTCGTACCGATAAACGCTGTTGATAAACAAGCGCGCCACGAGCGTGTCAGCGATGTTGGCGTCCCGTACTTCAGCTTGGAAAGCCATATACCTATTGGCAGTAGAACAAACGGCATCCGCATCCGTAGGCGCGCGCTTCAACGTCGCCTTGGGTAAAGTGGGCACGAGCGAAGCTGGCGTATTCGGCTCGCCAAAGACGGGCTTATCCGTGACCAAACAAGCACTTCCCAACACACTCAGTAAGACGGCTGCGCCCAGCCGTAACGCCGGCACCGGTCGCATGATCAGCCGTTCGATCCTGATTCGGGCGCATCGGGCTCGCGCTCCAAGTAGCGAAAGATGGTGCGCGGATCCACGCCCAAATCACGCGCCGTCTTGGTGCGATTGCCATTGTTGCGCTCGAGCACCTCGAGGATGTAGCGCCTTTGAAAATCCTCACGCGCTTGCGTGAGCGACATGATCGAATCGAGGGCCTCCGGAAACAAGTCGAGGTCTTCGGGTCCGATCAGACTGCGATCACACAACACGAGCGCCTTCTTGATGCGGTTTTCCAGCTGCCTTACGTTGCCCGGCCAGGCGTACTTGCGCATGGCGATAAGCGCGTTGGGCGTGAAGCCTTTCACCTTGGCACCATACTCTTCGCCGTACTTACCCAAGAGAAATTTGGCCAGTACTACCACGTCATCGCCGCGATCACGCAGCGCAGGCAAGTGCAGGTTCACCACGTTCAAACGGTAATATAAGTCTTCGCGAAACTCGCCCGTGCGAATGCGTTCTTCCAGATCGCGATGGGTGGCCGCCACCACGCGAATGTCCACGCGCTCCTGCTTGGAATCGCCGACTTTGATCACGATGCGCTCTTGCAGGGCGCGCAACAACTTCACCTGCAAAGCGGGCGGCATTTCGCCGATTTCATCTAGAAAAAGCGTGCCCGTGTCGGCCTGCTGAAACTTACCTTGTCGCGTTGCCACCGCGCCCGTGAAGGCGCCACGCACGTGACCGAACAGCTCCGACTCCATCAGGTTCTCAGGAATCGCGCCGCAGTTCACCACCACAAACGGCGCATTCTTACGCGGGCTGCGATTGTGAATCTCGCGCGCGATCAATTCCTTACCGGTGCCGGTTTCGCCGGTGATCATTACGCTGATGTCCGTGCCCGAGACTTTCTCCACTTTCTTGAAGACTTCAACCAAGCCCGGACAACTGCCGATGATGTCGCCAAAGCGCTTGTCATCGAGCCGCTCTTTCAAACGATCGCGGTCGCTCTTGAGCTGATCGAGCACCAGCGCCGTTTGCAAAATCAACGCCGCTTGCCCAGCGAAGATCGCCAGCACATCGAGGCTGTTCTCCTCGAACAAGTTCACGACGTTGTCATTGCCCACGTAAAGCAGCCCCAGCAACTGACCCTGCGACATCAAGGGCGCGCACATCACCGAGCACAACTTGAGGTTCATGACGCTCACGCTGCTCTTGAACTCCATGTCGTGCAGCGCATCACTTACGATCAAGGGCCGCTTGGAAGACAATACCTTGGCGACGATGCTGTCTGACAAATGGCGAACACCGTCAGGAATGTCTTCTTGCTTCAAGTTGCGAGCGACGGCGATCTCTGGCCCTTCGTCGCGTACGAGCAAGAGAAAGCCCTTGTCTGCGTGGGTGACTTCCACCACTGAATCCATAAGAACGCGCAGAAGCTCGCTGACGTCTTTGATCTCCATCAAGCGCTGGCTGAACTCGTACAGCTTGCGCAGGCCGGACAGCTCGCCCGCATCGTCATCTTCCGTGGCCGAGCCGCTCGTGCCCGCTTCGTCGTAGAGCGAAAACACCAGCGCAATGCCACCAAACTCGATGCGGTCGTTGTGAAACAGCTTGGCGCGCCGCTTCTTTTTGCCGTTGATGCCGATGTCGCCTTCGCGGTCGACCTCGGACAAGTTGAAGTCGCGGCCATCGAACACGATCTGCGCGTGGTAGTCGGCAACCCCGGAAGCCTCGAGGGGCACGTCGTTCCCGCCCGCGCGTCCGATGGTGGTGATCTTCTTATATATCGGGAAGATCCGCGGCTTGCCTACGGTGGGCACGAGCTTGAGACAAGGCATCGCTCGCAGTGTACCAGATGGTGTGCGCCTCGCGCTGTACGCCAATCGGGGTGAAGCACCCGCCTAACGAGGCAGGTTCTCGCGCAGAACTTTGCTCGCAGGGCCCCTCGTAAGCAGGTGGGCGGAAATGCTCCCGCGCGCAGACAACGTGTACGTCTACGTATTCACACGAAGGCTGCGCGTAGGCGAGCGCACCGTGCGTGCCGATTATCGAGCCGGGCACTGCGGGAGAAGGCCGTGAGTTCGCACACGGCCCCTTCTTTTGCGCAGAAAATCGCGTTATCCTGAAATATCCCATGCAGGTGCTCATCCTTGATCAGGGCTACTCACCGCATCGCGTCGTTAGTTGGCAACGCGCGGTGTGCATGCTCTTCGGCGGTAAGATCGAAGTGCTCGAGGAGTACGACGAGGAGATTCGTTCTCCCAGCATCGCCATCCGTATGCCGGCCGTGGTTCGATTGTTGAGCCAGGCCCGACGTCAGCGACGCATCGTGCGCTTTTCGCGCTTCAACGTGCTGTTACGCGACGGCTTTGCCTGTCAGTACTGCGGCGAGCTTCCGCATGCCCGCGAGCTGACCATGGATCACGTGACGCCGCGTTCCCGGGGCGGCGGCACACGCTGGAACAACGTCGTTGCCGCCTGTCGCGAGTGTAATCACCGCAAGGGCAATCGAACGCCCGACGAAGCGCGCATGCAGCTCGCACGACTGCCGCAAGAGCCACGGTTCTTGCCGTCCGCAAGCTCACGCATCGGCGCGCGCTTTGTGCACGAAAAGTGGGTCGCCTGGGTCGCCTGAGGGCGCCTCAGGCCGCCTCAGGGCAGTCATCCCCCGATCAAGGCACGGAGATGGTGGTCACCGACGGTGACGCTGCACCCGTCAGCGTGATCGCGCCGGCTCCGGATGCGCCCGCCAGGACTCGGCCCACCACGTCGGAACCATCGAGTACGGTCGCGGTGCCACCGGCCAGGATGTTCCCCCTCCAGGTGGTTCCTGAACC
>JBKJIA010000486.1:0-20462 GCA_046598735.1 Polyangiales bacterium | reverse complement strand
TTCGCCGCGGTCAAGCAGCTTGCGGAACATCTCGACGCCCGTGACGGTGGTCTTCTTGGGGTCGCCGAAGCCGAGGATCTCGACCTCTTCGCCGACCTTGATCACGCCGCGCTCGATGCGGCCGGTCACCACGGTGCCGCGGCCCTTGATCGAGAACACGTCTTCGATCGCCATCAAAAAGGGCTTGTCGATGTCGCGGATCGGGTCAGGGATCCAGGCGTCAAGGGCCTTGACCAAATCGCGAATCGTCTCTTCGCCGCCCGGGTCCGCAGCCATCGCCTTCATCGCGCTGACCTTGACGACGGGGATGTTGTCGCCATCGAACTGGTACTTCTTGAGAAGATCGCGAACTTCCATCTCCACGAGCTCAAGAAGGTCGGGGTCGTCGACCGCATCGACCTTGTTCAACGCGACGACCATCTGCGGCACGCCGACCTGACGGGCGAGTAGCACGTGCTCTTTCGTCTGGGGCATCGGGCCGTCGATCGCGCTGACCACCAAGATCGCGCCGTCCATTTGGGCCGCACCGGTGATCATGTTCTTGATGTAGTCAGCGTGGCCGGGGCAGTCGACGTGCGCGTAGTGGCGCTTCTCTGACTCGTATTCCACGTGGCTAACCGCGATCGTCACGATCTTGGTGTCATCGCGAACCGTGCCGCCCTTGGCGATATCGGCATACGAAATTGCCTTACCGCCGCGGTCCTTCGAGCACACCTTCGTGATCGCTGCCGTCAACGTCGTCTTGCCATGATCGATGTGACCAATCGTGCCCACGTTCACGTGAGGCTTGGTCCGGACGAACTTCTCTTTCGCCATCGCGATCTCCTTCGGTCTTTCTCGCAGTGCTTTTTCGGTGCGGCGCGCTCTATTTTGGAGCCCAGAATGGGGATTGAACCCACGACCTCCTCCTTACCAAGGAGGTGCTCTACCACTGAGCTATCTGGGCAAAAGCTTTCAAATATCCGAGAGAAACTTGGAGCGGGATGACGGGTTCGAACCGACGACGTTCAGCTTGGAAAGCTGACGCTCTACCAACTGAGCTAATCCCGCAAAACCTCATGTGAGGGGTGGAGGGTAGTGGGTTCGAACCACTGTAGGCATAAGCCGGCAGATTTACAGTCTGCTCCCTTTGACCGCTCGGGCAACCCTCCGAAAGAACTCGATTTTTCAAGCTGCTTCTACAAACTCGCTCCAGAACCAGCGACCTCGTGCGGAGCTGGCGACGGGACTTGAACCCACAACCACCTGTTTACAAAACAGGTGCTCTACCATTGAGCTACGCCAGCCAAGAGCTGCGGCGCTCCCGCCTGCGCCCCGTTTGGCCGCGGTGTCGCTCCTGGCCTTCCGGCCCAAGGCGCAACACCGCGCATCCGCCCAGATACGCGAGGGCGCCTTTAGTAGGCGACGACTCAAGACGTGTCAAGGCGCTGTGGCGCTTGCCGGTGCCCTAACTGCGGGTGACGCGGGTGTGGACCCAGGTAGACCGCCCGAACCCACAGGCTGGTCGAGCATCAAAGCGCGCGTGCGCTCAAGATCGGCGCGTGTTTTCTCGGCCCAATCCGTTTTTACGCCCGTCCGCTCGACCATCATCAGCGTGAGCTCCCAGTAGCGAATGGCGTGGCGTAAGAGGGGCTTGATGAGCTTGGCCAGCTCCTGCGGGTAGATCTCCTTGGCGCCGGGGGAAAGCGACGAGGGAACCGGCGCAGCCATGATGTCGTGCCAGAGTGTGTCGTACATCGCGCCGATTCGGTGGCCAGACGCGGACGCCCAGTGCGGATCGGTGTAGCGAATGGTGTCGAAGTATTCGCGCTGCGCATCGAGCAGGATTTGGGCGCGTTTGATCAAGACGGCCCGCTGCTCGTCCTGGTTGGTATCGGGGAAAGCCAGCGTTTCGCCCGATAAGCGCGTGGTTTCAGCGTGAACGAAGCTGGCTGCGCTGACGAAGTACGCGTCAGGGAACTGCTCGGCGGGATGGGTGCGATAGAAACTGAGAGCCTGGCTCGCTTGGGTGCGGGCTTCGCTGCGGCTGTTTTTGCCCAATAGCGCTTGGGCGCGCGTGGCCATGGCTTCGAGGCGTTCGGCGCTGTCGAGATCGTCGCGCGAAAGCAGCGCGTCGGTGTCGGTAAGCGCGGGATCCCAGCGTTCGAGCTTGATGTTGATGTGACCGGCCTGGAAGGTCGCGTGCTTCACGTCTGGCGACGCGGGAAGCTGCGTTACCAGTGCCTCAAAGCGGGCGAGGGCTTGCTCGTGCTTGGCGTCGTGGGCGAGGCAAAGCCCGGCATTATAGAGTGCGGCCGAGAGGTAGCGATTGGACGGGAACTCGGCGATCAGGCGATCGTAGAGGGCCACCGCTTCATTACAGCGACCGGCATCTAGCTCGCTGTTCGCACGCTTGAAGAGGTCCTCGGCATCGTAGCTATCGAACGTGTAGCTGCCTGCGGCGTCGTGCTTGGCGACGATGCGTAAGGTGTCCATCTCGACGATCTTGGTAGGCGTGGTCGGCTGAGCGGCGCGCGATGCGCACGCGCTCGTCAGGGCGACGACAAGCGAACCTAGAAAGGCGGGATTAAAAACGATCTTCATGGTCCGAAAGACGCCGCAAGCGACGGAAGGTTCTTGCGGAACAGACCGTAACCGGATGTTACAGTGTGACAGCGTCAGGAGCGACGCGGGCCACTTGTTACGCCTCGTGTTACGCATGGCGACCGCCGATCGAACCGCGTGAATTGCCCGCATTTTGGTCAAACGCAGAGGATAAGGGCGCCTGGCATACAGGGTGCATTGGGGACTGTTCGTGCTCGCCTCACAGCGACTCACTGACCCCCCCTGAAGAGGCCCGTTGTCCATGATGACCCCCGCTCAAATCCAGCCCAGCGATTGGTCCGAGGTTGAATTGCTCGAGCGCATGATGATGCGCGAAGGACGTGCCTGGCGTGAGTTCCACCTCCGCTATGATCGCTTGATTTATCGATCTATCCACAAGATTACGCAGCGCTTTGCGGCCGTGCTCAGCAGCGCGGATGTGGATGAAATCTACGCGATGCTGCTGGTGAGCTTGAACAATCGCGACATGCACAAGCTGCGTACGTTCGAGCCCGAACGAGGTCATCGGTTGAGCACGTGGATTGGGCTTTTGGCGACGAATACCGCGTGGGATTATCTGCGTAGCGTTGCGCGGCAGCCGGCCCGCGGTACCGCAATCGAGGCAGAGTCCATGGTATGTGTGGATCCGGATCCGTTCCACACGTTGGCGGCCAAGCAAGAGTGGTCGCGCGTGAGCCAGACGCTGAAGAGTTTCTCGGACAAGGATCGCACGTTCGTGGATTTGTTCTTCATGCAGGGGCACAGCCCCGAACAGATCGCCGCAGAGATGCAGATCTCGGTCAAGACGGTTTACAGCAAGAAGCACAAGATTCGCTGTCGCCTGGAGCACGCGCTCGGCCGCACGTCGTCATCGATGGCTGCGGCCTGAAGCGCAATCGCCGGGCGCCAAGCTCTTACAGGCAGACGGTTTCTTGTCACGACGCTCACAAGAACCTACATTGCCCACATGAGCATTTCGCCCGTTTCGTCTGAGCGCAGGAGGGCCCCGCGGGTCCCCGTTTCCGTCCATCTCGAGCAGCGAGTAGAGGGGCAGAGCCATCGTTGCTTTGCGACCAACCTGAGCAGCACTGGGCTGTACATGGAACGGCCCATCGAATCGTTCGTGCGGCACAGCGCGGACGTGCAACTCGAGATTCCGATACCCGATGGCCATGGCGAGCCAGTGATCGCGAGTGCGGAGATCGTCTATGACTGCTTCGATGCGCTGTTGCATGGCACCGCCGTGCGGTTCAAGGGCTTGAGCTCGCGCGACGAGGCACGGCTTACGAATTGGTTGGCAGCGAGTGCCTCGTCGGATGCGGGGAACGCCCGGGGATCGGCCGCCGCTTGAGGGCGGGCTGGCCGTAGGCGACGATTCGTGCGACTGGTTGCCACCAAGCCTGGACGTCTCCGGGCGGGTGCCGACGGTGTTCAGCTCCACGAATCTTACGCGCGCGTGTCCTGTGTTGAGCTTGGTGGGCGCACTTGCGCTCGTGAGCTGCGCGCGGCCGCAGGCGGCTCCCTCGCGTGTGTTGCCAGGACAGAGTGCGGTCGAGCAGCTGCACGGGGGCGCGACGCTGGCGCTGCCGCGGCCGACGCCCGAGGTCGCCTGGCTTTCGCTTTGGCTGGCGGTCGGTGCGCGGGATGGGGACGTGCCTCAGCTGGCGACGGCAGCCGCGTGGCTGGTTGCGGAACGGGCATCGGCGCAGGCGCGCGTGGAGCCGGAGGCTACGGAGATCAGCGTGCAGTGCGACGTGGCGGGCGCAGGACTGACCGGCTGCGTGGAGCGACTTGGCCGCGCCCTGACGCGTCACGAGGTGAGCGCGGCCGAGGCGCTGCATCTTCGCGAGCGCTTGCAAGCTACGCGTCTGCGCGCGGCCAGCGATCCCGGGCGCCTCGCGGACGAACGTGCCCTGCGCGCGTTGCTCGCAAGCGATGCAGATGGCTTCTTTCCACTTGGTAAGGTCGACGACGACAGTCGCCTCACCGCCGGTGCCTTGTCGGCGTTCTTAGCGCAACACATGCGTGTGGAGCGGGCGATCTTGATCGCGGCGGGGGATGTCCAAGATCGCGCCCTCGATCTGGCTTTTGCGCGCTTTCGGCCGCGCGGACAAGCGCTTGCGATCCAACGTCCCGCTGCGCCGAGGCTCAGGTCGGAGCTGAGTGTCGAAGAGGACGAGCGGGGTAGTCTGAGCTTTGCGCTGGCGGTTCCGGACGCAGTGCTTGCCGCCAGCGTTGCGCAACGTTTCGATGCTCTTTATGCGGGCTCGCGGACGCGAGTCGCGCGGCTTTCGAGTTTCACGCTATTGCACGTGCGCTTGCCGGCAGGGCCCGAGCCCTTCGTGAGACTGCAGCGGGCCGTATTCGATCTGCGGCGTTTGGCAGCGGAGCAACCGGCGCGCGGGCCCGCGCCGCGAGATGACACGCTGCGCGGCCTAGCGCGCGAGCTCGGCGAGCTGTGGGTCGCGCGCGGAACGAAAGCCGTTGCGTTGCCTGCGCGTTGGCCCATGGGCACAGCGATCACGCTGCGGGCGGGGTCCATTCAAGCAAACGAAAAAGACGCAAACCTGCGGCGCTCGCGACTCGAAGATATGGCGCGCGCGGCTGTGGCAGCGGGCGAGGCGAATGCGCTTGGACCGCTCATGGGCACATCCGCCCCGATGCTTGCGGACCTTACGGTCCCAAACGGCGTCCAAATCAAAGTCGAACGTCGGCCGGGCGATCGTTGGCTTTCGGCCGTGTTGCGCGTGGCCCATGGCAGCCGCGAAGATCCCGATACCAAGCACGGTCGAGCAGCCTTGCTGGCCACGTGGTTGAGCGATGGCTGCGGCTTTGCGCACGCACGCGCGCTCGATGCGCACTTGAGCACGATCGATGCGCGCATCTCGCCGCTCGTGAGCGCGGATGCGACGGGCGTCAGCGTCGTTGCGCCGCAACAGCACTGGCAAGCGGCGCTCGATACGCTGTTGCGTTGTGCGCTGCGTCCATCGGCCGATGCGCGTTCAATCGAGGATGCGCGCACGCGTCTGCTCGCGGCCCTCACGCTGCGCACGTCGGCCTTGTACGAAGCATTTGCGGCGCGCGCCCTTGCGTCGGTCACGCCTGGCTTCGTGGCAAGTTGGGGCACGCCGCTCGGCGTGAGCGCTGTGTCCGCCGCCGAATTGCGGCGCTTGCATCGTGAGGCGATGCAAGGTGCGAACCTTACGGTCTCCCTGGCGGTCGATGTCGACCCCGGCGAGGTTGCGCGCTTTGTCTCGCGACGCGTCGCTCAGCTCGAGCGCGGCCAAACAAACGCCCTACTCGCACCTGCGGCTGCCAGTCCCAATCTGCTGGGCGAGCAGCTGGCCGTGACTGCGCTGCGCGTGTTGGTGGCCGTGCGAGCAGATGGCGACGCGCGCAACCACGTAGCACCCGAGGTGCTCGCCACCGCGCTCAGCGACGCGCTCAGTGCGCGCATTGGTGAAGCGGTTTGGCACGCGGGCGCAGGCAACGCGACGCTGGCCTTCTCGGCGGTGACGTTGGCAACCACTGAAGCAAATCTGAGGTCGATCGAAGCGGTCGTCGCGACGACGCTGCACGAGCTTGGGCTGCGCAGCGATGAAAGCTGGCGCGCTGCGCTGCGAGCCGCACGACTCGATCGCAACGCGCTGCGCTCGGGAACCGCGGGCTTCATTGCGACCGCATTGGAAGCGGTTTCGGCAAGTCCGCCAGCCAATGAGGAGCTTGAAGCCGTGAAGCGGTTACTGCGTGCAACGCCGCATTTCGTCGTGCTGCGCCCGCGACCGTGAAGCTCGGGACTTTGCCTAACCGGCGTTGACTGGCTGAAAATGCGATGCTAGTTGCAGATAGTGGCGAGCAATGAAGCTTCATTCAGTCCGACCAAGGCAGGCCGTCCTGCCGCCGGGTCGGAGGAAGCGGCGAGCGCAACAGTCGAAGGCGAGGCAGAGGGCTTAGAACCTGCCCGAAAACGCACTCGCACCAAGCGCCGCGAAGGCGCAAGTAGCGACAAGCGCGAGCGCATCCTCAAAGCTGCAATTCGCGTGTTTGCGCGCAAAGGCTTCTACTCCACACGCGTCAGCGAGATCGCCAAAGCGGCCGGCGTCGCCGACGGTACGATCTACCTCTACTTCAAGAACAAGGACGACGTGCTGATCTCGATCTTTCAGGATCGGATAAGCAAGCTGCTCGAGGTCTTGAGCGACGCGATCAGTAAGGCGAGTAGCTTTGAAGACAAGCTGCGCGTGGTGGTCGACATTCAACTCGGGTTGCTCGATGGCTCACGTGATTTGGCCGAGGTTGTCACCGTCAACTTGCGCCAGTCGTCGCGGCTGCTGAAGCAGTTTGGTGCGCCGTTGTTCGGGAAATACCTGGAGACCATCGCGCGCGTGTTCGAAGAAGGACAAGAGCAAGGCGTGGTGCGCACGGATTTGAATGCGCGCGTTTTGGCGCGTGCTTTGTGGGGTGCGCTCGATGCGATTGCGCTCGGTTGGGCCCTCGGCGGCGGCGATGAGCAGATGATGCGTCGCTCGGCGCACCAAGTGGCCGATGCCTTCCTAGGCGGCGTGCGTTCCAAGTAGTAGGTCGATAAACCCGTAATTTGTGCGACGAAACAAGGATAATCCTGGGGTGCCACCTGTCTTGACACGCGTCAACATCGGTCCTAGATCCCCGCGTCCCGCAAGTTTGTAGAAGTCCAGCAGGGAACCGCGAGCGACCTCACGTTGGGGTCACGGGGTAGCCCAAGAGAGACCGAAGGAGGCAGTGTGAAGATCCTCGTTCCCGTGAAGCGGGTCAGTGACCCCGACAACGCCAACAAGGTCAAAGTGGCCGCAGATGGTAAGGCCGTCACGACCGATGGCCTGGAGTGGAAGCCCAATCCGTTTGATGAGTACGCTGTCGAAACGGCGTTGCGCCTCAACGAAAACGCGAAGGGCACGGACAAGTTGGGCGAGACCATCGTGGTCACGCTGGGAGCGAAGGAAGCTGCGCAGACGCTGCGTCAGGCCCTCGCCATGGGAGCCGATCGCGGCATCCTGGTCGAAGCCGAAGACAGTAAGCTCGATTCGCTGGTAGTGGCGCGTGCCCTGAAAGCGATCGTCGAAAAAGAGCAGCCCGACCTCGTGTTACTCGGTAAGCAGGCGGTCGATGGCGACTCGAATGCGACCGGACAAATGCTGGCAGAAATGCTGGGCTGGCCGATGGCTACGTTCGCAATGTCGATCGCCACGAGCGACGGCGGCAAGAGCCTTACGGTGGGTCGCGAAGTCGACACCGGCGTGTTGACGCTCAAGGTACAGACGCCTGCGGTGGTGACCGTCGATTTGCGCATCGTATCGCCCAAGGCCGTGCAGAATGGCGTGACGCCTGCCGATCACGAGTACGCGGATGGCGCGCGCTACGCATCGCTCAAGGGCATCATGCAGGCCAAGAAGAAGCCGATCGCGGAGAGCGCGCTCGCAAGCCTTGGCAGCGACACCACGCCCAGCACGGCTTACGTCAAGTTCGAGCTGCCACCTGCGCGCAAAGCGGGTGTGATCGTCGAGAGTGTCGACGAGCTCGTAAGCAAGCTGAAGAACGAAGCCAAAGTCATCTGAGCCCGACAACAGAGAGAAGGAGAGAATCATGACGGATGTACTTGTTGTCGCGGAGCTGATGGACGGTGGCCTTCGTAAGACCACGTTGAGTGCGGTCAATGCCGCACGCACAATTGCTTCGGGCACGGGCGGCGCGTTTGACGTGCTCGTGATCGGGACCGGATCGAAGAACGCCGCGGGCCAGGTCGCGGCGTTTGGCGCGCGCAAGATTCTCGCCACCGAAATCGGCGGCGGATATCGCGCGGAAGCCTATGCACCCACGGTCGCTGCGGCGGCCAAGGGTTACGGCGTGGTCGTCAGCACGGCCAGCACCTACGGTAAGGATCTGATGCCGCGCGTGGCGGCTAAGCTCGGTGCGGGCTTTGCCAGCGACATTTCGAAGGTGATCGTCGAAGGCGGCAAGGTCACGTATAAGCGCCCGACCTACGCGGGCAACGTCTACGCCATCATGGAAATCAACACGCCGATTCACGCAGTCAGCGTGCGCCAGTCCGAGTTCGAAGCGGCCGCGGAGAGCGGGGGCGCAAGCCCGATTGAGGAGCTTGCGGCAGTTACAGATCCGACGGCGAGTAAGGTCGAGTTCATCGGCATTCAAGCTGTGAAGAGTGCGCGTCCGGAGCTTGCGGAGGCTGCGATCGTGGTCTCGGGCGGCCGTGCGTTGAAGAGCTCGGAAAACTTCAAGACGGTGCTCGAGCCGCTTGTGGATGCATTTGGTGCAGCCATGGGTGCATCGCGCGCAGCGTGCGACGCGGGCTACGTGCCCAACGATTTGCAGGTTGGTCAGACTGGTAAGGTCGTGGCACCCAAGCTGTACGTGGCCGTGGGCATCAGCGGCGCGATTCAACATCTTGCGGGCATGAAGGGCTCGAAGGTGATCGTCGCTGTCAACAAAGACAAGGAAGCGCCGATCGCTCAGGTCGCTGACTACTTCCTGGTGGCCGACTTGTTCAAGGCCGTGCCTGAGCTGACAGAAGCCGTAAAGAAGGCGCGCGCTGCTGGTTGAGCCGCGGAAGCGGTGCGGTTGTGGCGGGCGCGCGATGGCGCTGATACCCTGGCGAACGCATGGTTTTGCGCGGCAACTGCATCCGAGGGATCACGACTTGGCTGGTGTCTAGCTTCGCGCTAGCGCCGGCCTTCTTCGTTGGGTGCGCCGCGTTTGCAGGCTTGAGCGGGCTGTCCGTGTTGCTACGCGAAAGGGCGCATGCGCAGCCCGCCACGATCGTGGGCAACTATCAGGCATCGGCGGCTGCCATTCGCAGCGAAGTGTCTGCTTGGGGCGTGGACTGCGGCGTGCAACCGCAGAGCTATACGGCCAGCGAACGACCTTTGGTGAGCGTGGGTTTGGCGGGCTCGCATTTGGTGCTGAGTTACCCCGATCGCAGGCTGCGCACGGACCTGTGCTGGAGCCCGAATCCACTCGTCAAGCTGGCAAGTGCGACCGCGGCCGACAATCGCTGGCGCGCGGAATGCCGGACGCCGCGCGGCGAAGCCAAGCAGGAAGTCGGTCGCTACACGGTCACGGCCACCGGCCCATACACGCTCGAGCTCATCGAAGAGAGCGATTACGACTGGCAACTCAAGGGCTCCCATTGCCTGGCGAGCGTGCGGATTACGCAAATGCTTGAGCGCGTGCCGCAGGAGCGAGCAGCGCCGGTGGAAGCCAAGCCGGCCGCGGCGACGCCGACCAAAACGCCCGTCGCGCCGTGCGTAGCGGGCGCGTTGACGCGTTTGCGCATTCGACCGAGTGAGGCGCGCATCGAGCCTGGACAGCGCGTGTGCTTTACGGTGCAAGGCATGGACGCGGCAGGCTGCGCGGCCGATGTCGAAATGACGCGTGTGCGCTGGGAGCTGAAGAAACCGGACGCCGCGCGTGCCCACCTAGGCGACGGCTGTTTTCGTGCCGCAGCGAGCGCGGCCGATGGGGAAGGTTCGTTTCGTGTCAGCGCGATCCACGAGGGGTTGCGCGCAGAAGCGTCGGTTTCCGTGCTCGCTCCGGACCTGTCGGACATCACCGCGCCACGTGGCACGACCACGGCGCCCGAGGGGACTGTGGCAGCCGCCGAACCAGCGGCGCGCGGGATGGAAGATGCCGGCGTCAAAGCGGCCACGGTAAAGCAGCGTGACCCGACGGTGTTGTGGCTTAGTGTCGGGGCGGCAGGCCTTGCGCTCTTGGGTGCGGGGTTGTTCATCGTGACCCGATTGCGCGCCAAGCCGGCGCTGCCCACGCGCCGAAGCGCCGCGCCTACGACGAGCCAGCTGGATCCCGTATCGCTTCCCCCGAGCCCGCCAGCACCCTCCCCCATCGTCCAAGCTGCGCCGATCACGCAGCCAGAGTCCGCGCGGCCGGCCCCGATCGCGGTCCCGGCTCCGGCAGCGCTGTCGTACGGCTCAGGCGAGCAGTTGATCTGCCCCACGTGCAGGCGCGGTTATGCGCCCGGCGCTCAGCGCTGCACGGGCGATGACAGCGAGCTTGTGCCCTACGCGGACTTCGTGCGGCGAGCCAAAGAGGCGGAGACGACCTCGACCACGTGTCCAAGCTGCGGCGCCAAGCTCGCGGCGGCTTCGGTTTTTTGCGGAGGATGCGGCAGTAAGCTTACTTCTTGAGCGGCGGCAATCGGGCGCTAGCTCTTTTTTCCTAAGCTGCGCTAGTCAGCGGTGTCGAAAGTCTGTTAGTTTCCCCGCCCACTCCCGCCTACTCTCGCCCACTTCCCGTTTTTCCTACTCGCTGCCTGAGGAACCCGGTCCCATGAAAATCGTCTGCGATAGCTGCGGAGCCAAGTATTCGATTGCCGACGAAAAAGTCGCCGGCAAAGTCTTCAAAATTCGCTGCAAGAAGTGCAGCGCTGTGATCGTGGTCAAGGGCGACCAGGAGGAAGGCGACGAGTCCACGCGCGTGTTCGACTATGGCGCGGAGGCGATCTGGCATGTGGTAATCGACGGAGACCAGCAGGGTCCGTTCGCGCCGCGCCAAATCGCGGACTTGCTTGCCGAGAGCAAAATCGATTGGGAAGCGTACGTCTGGCGCGAAGGCATGGACGGCTGGCAACCCGCAAAGGACGTCGAAGTGCTGGTCTCCGCGGTAATGGCTGAGGCCGAAAGCACGGCGGGCGCAGCAAGACCGGCCGCAGGAGGTGCTGCCTACGGCAGTGGACAAGTGTTTGGCGGCTCGAGCGACATGGGCGCAGACCCGTTCGCCGCCAGTGCCGACGACGGCGGACTTTCGGGGGTGATGGGTAAATCAGCAGGTGGGAGCGCGGGCGGCGCAGACCTGTTTGCACGCTCGGATCGCAGCCCATTTTCGGGCGCCGCCGAAGGAGATGGCCACACCGCTAGCAGCGCGAACGGCGCAGGTGGCCCCCGTGTCAGTGAAGGTCAGTCTCTCACGGGACAGCGCAACGAAAACTCGGTCTTGTTCTCGCTTTCCAATCTGCAGGCACTGGCCACCGGCTCAGGCAGTGCACCCGCAACTGCACGTCCGAAGCCGGGCATGGCGCAGGGCGAAGGCTCAGGTTTGATCGACATTCGCGCACTCGCCAGTGCCACACAAGCCGTGGGCGAAGGCCGTGCGAACGGCTCCTCGAAGGACAGCGTCGAAGATCTTCTGTCCGTGGGCGGCGGCAATGCCTTCTCGGCAGCGAGCTTGGCGGCGCCGGTTGCTGGCGACAAGTCCGAAAGCAATAACACCAAGCTTATCGCGGGCTTTGGCGCGGTAATCGTGTTGCTCGTGATGGTGGTGGGTTATCTCGTCGTGCGTCAGCCTGCGGCGGCTCCGATTGCGGAAGCGCCCGTTGTTGTCGCACCCGTGGCACCGGCCGCACAAGCGGCGGCTGTACCTCCGCCCGTGGCGCCAGCGGAGCAGCCTACGGACCAAGCGGCCGGCAAGGATGAGCCGAGCGGATCGGCTGACAATGAAGATAAATCTGCGCGCGGCAGCGAAGTAAAGCGCAGGCGTCCGGGCGGCGGCGGCGGAGACAGTACGAGGGCCGCAGACAAGACAGATGAGCCGTCCGCGCCGGTGGCGGCCGCGCCTGCAAAGAGCTCGGGCGATAAGAGTCTCGACGACTTGCTCGATAGCGCGTTGGGCGGAAAGCCTTCCAAGCCTGCCGCGGCCACGAAACCCGCAGCGGATCCGTCGGCGAGCTTGCCCTCCATGCCCGCCAAAGACGACGTGCTCGGCGCCATGAAAGGCGTAACACCTCGGGTCCAAAGCTGCGGCAACGGTCAGAGCGGCGTGGCCATGGCGAAGATCACGGTATCGGGCGCAACCGGCCGCGTGACGAACGTGGACGTGAGCGGGCAGTTTGCCGGCACGCCCGTGGCTTCGTGCGTGACGCGCGAAGTGAGCAAGGCGAAGTTCCCCAAGTTCTCGCAAAGCAGCTTCTCGATCGCGTACCCGTTCAAGATCTGAGCAAAAGCGCGAACGGCTACCACGCCGCTGCAATGATCGAAGGCCAGGCGGTTAGACCGACTGGCCTTTTTGCTTTGTCTGACAGTGCGCGCTAACGACTCGGCGGACGCTTCGGTCAAGGCGCTTGACTGTCAGGGTTACTGACCGGCGTAGCTCTTGATGAACTCGAGTGCGGTACGCACGCCGAAACCCGTGCCGCCCTTGGGATTAATGCCGTGGGGCGAGGACAGGTATGCCGGGCCCGCGATGTCGAGGTGGACCCATTTGCTCTCGCCGACGAACTCACGCAGGAACAGAGCTGCGCTGATCGAGCCGCCGAAGCCGTCGCCCGTATTCTTGATGTCGGCGATCGAGCTCTTGATCGTGTCGCGGAGCTCTTCGTCGAGGGGCATGGGCCAGAAAGCTTCGCCCGCTCGCTTGCTGGCGTCGCGATAGCGTTCGAGGACGGCGTCGTCGTTGGCATAGAGCGCGGCGCGCCATTGACCGAGCGCCACCATGCAGGCCCCCGTCAACGTGGCGTGATCGATGAGCACGGTGGGCTCGAGCTTGCGCGCGTAAGTCAGCGCGTCCGCCAGGATGAGGCGTCCCTCGGCGTCCGTGTTCAAGACTTCGACGGTCTTACCATCCAGCGTGCGATACACGTCACCGGGCTTGTAGGCATCGCTGCCCGTCAGGTTGTCGGTTGAGGGAACGATGCCGTGCACTTCCACCGGCAGCTTGAGCCGCGCCGCAGCCAACACGAGCGCGATCGTGGCCGCGCCGCCCGCCATGTCGCACTTCATCGTTTCCATCGATTTGGCGGGCTTGATCGAAAGGCCACCGGAATCGAAGGTTAGCCCCTTCCCGACGAACACGAGTCTCGGCAGCTTTTTCCTCGCGGCAGTCTTACTCGCGCGGCCAGTGCCCTTGGGCGTGTACGCCATGTGGATGAAGCGCGGCTCTTCTTTGCTGCCCGCGTTGACGGCCGCAAGCAACGTCATGCCGTGTTTGATGATCTCCTGCTTACCCCAAACCGTGCAGCGGATGCCGTGTTCGCGCGAGACGCGCCGGGCTTCGTTGGCCATGCCCGCCGAGGTCATGTCGTTGGGCGGGCGGTTGACCATGTCGCGGGTAAGATTGACTGCCTCGGCCACGATCGCGGCTTCTGCGAGCGCCTTGGATTGCGCGGCGTACACACGCTCGGCGGTCACGATCACACCCTTCGGCGAAGGCTTACCTTTGCGCGTACCGCTCAGATATTCCGTGTAGCGATAGTCGCCAAGCCCGAGGCCCTCGGCGAGCGCACGCACATGCTCAGGATCGCTGCTGGGCGCAAAGACCGCGACTGACTTGAGATCGCGGGCGGCGCGCGCGGCGTGCACTCCGAGTGCGCGGTAGTCATCGGAGCTGGCTACTTTCCCGGACAGCGCTTGCAGACGTAGCTTGCGCGCGGCGACCTTACCAAAGGTATGAAGCTGCAGGACCTGGCCCTTTTTACCCGTGAAATCCTCGAGCTTGGCAATGCGGGTGAGCTCGCCACCGAGCACCTTATCGAGCGCTTGGAACGCGGGCTGCTTGTTCAGGTCTGCACCGAGCACGGGAACGACGAGCAAGTCAGCGTCGACCTGAGGCAGAGATTCGTTGGTCAGTGAAAGCTTCATGGACGCCCATCGTGCCACGTCGCAGGCATGATGCTCAAGCGAGGGTGCGCACGCCGATGGAATGCAATGCCAGCCCGTGAGCGCAGCATCGGGCGCATCATAAATGGCGGACGCCGTCGGAGCTGGCGGATTGCGCCGCGGGGCACGGGGCAAGCCCGCGATGGCAGGCGCAATCCATGCGGCACGAGCGCTGCTCTAGGTCTGTTCGAACCCAACACGGAGTCGAACATGGAATCAGAAAACAAGGGATTGCAGGCTGTTTATACGATCGTGAAGAAGGCAGATGGCAAGGATCTGTGGCTGCGTATCGGCAGCGCCTTTCCGAATCGCGACGGCAGCTTGAGTGTGTTTCTCGACGCGGTGCCCACCAACGGCAAGCTACAGATTCGCGAATACCAGCCGCGCGACAGCGCAAGTAAGGTGACACGCGAGCAGCCAGCAACGGTGCGCTCGTGACTCGGTGGATGCAACGGCTGGCGGGCGTGTGCTTGGCCTCGCTCGTTTGCGTGACGAGCGTCCGTGCAGAGCCGCCGTCTGCGGCGCCTGCGGACGAAGCCGCACAGGACGCGAACCCGAACGCTCCTACTGTCGATCTCAATACGGCGAGCGCTGCGCAGCTCGAGGAATTGCCAGGCATCGGGCCCGCGCGTGCTCGTGCGATTTTGGAGTTTCGCACTGGCCATGGCGGCTTCACGCAGGTGAGTCAGCTAATGCGCATCAAGGGCATCGGGCGCGCGATGCTGCGTAAGCTGCGCCCGCTCGTCACGATCTCGACGCTGCCTGCCAGCACGGTAAAACCCACGCAAGCGAGCCCGGAGGCGAACAATCGACTACCCTAACCGCCCATGATTGATGGCATTACCATTCGCCACGCAACGCGTGCAGACCGGGCCGTGGTACTGCGTTTTCATCGCGCCTTGTACATTACCTTTCGCGATGAAATCGCAGACCCGGCGCTCATCCCTCTGTTTGCCTATCGCGACATCGAGGGAGCGCTGCGTGATGATGTGGACGCGTTGTTGCAAGGCCAAGACACCGTCGTGCTGCTCGCAGAACACAGAGGCGAAGCGCTTGGCTACATCAGCGGCCATACCGAACACGATCCAAGGCGCGTGTTGTCGCATCGCGGCGTGGTCGAAGATTGGTTCGTAGTGGCCGAAGGACGCGCCAAAGGCACGGGCATGCTGCTGTTGAATCGACTGCTTGAGACCTTCAAGAAGGCGGGTTGCGAAGTGGCCGAGTCTGCCACTTGGGGCTTCAACAAAGGCGCCCGCGCCGCGCACGCCAAGGCCGGCTTTACCGAGCTAGAGATACGGTTTCGTAAGCGACTTTAGTCGCGCGCATCAGGCGCGGGCCGGCTTCGATTTCCCCCGTTCCGCCAGCGCATGCACGCGCACGCTGTGCCACTGAGGACTACGCGAGCGCGGACAAGAGCGCGCGAATCGGATCGCGCTTGAGCTTCATGGCAGCGACGTTCGCGATCACAACCGAGCTTATCGAAACCACATCTTCGAACACTTCCAGGCCGTTTTGACGCAGCGTTTCGCCCGTCTCGACCAAGTCGACGATCACGTCCGATAAGCCCGTGATCGGCGCAAGCTCGACCGAGCCTTGGACGTAAATGATTTCGACCTGACGACGCTGCTCTGCGTAGTGACGCTCAGCGATGCGCACGAACTTGGTGGCCACGCGCAAGGGCCGCAGATCGCTCGCTACGGGCGGCTTACCTTTGAGCCCACAGACGGACATCTTGCAGCGACCGATGCCGAGATCGAGCGGTACGTACAAATCGTATTCGCGTTCGAGCAAGACATCGCGGCCGACGATGCCGAGGTCCGCTGCGCCGTATTCGACATAGGTCGGCACGTCGTCGGGCTTGAGCAGCAGAAAGCGCACGCGACCGTCCGGAGTTTCGCGTACGAGCCTGCGATCCTCGGACAAGAGCACGTCGGGTGAGACGCCGGCCTTGGCGAAACGTGTGGCGAGCGACTTGAGCACGCGGCCCTTGGGCACGGCGATGGTGACAACTTGAGACTGCTCAGGCATGGCCCTTTACACGCTGAATATCGGCGCCGAGCGCTGCGAGCTTACGCTCGATGTGCTCATAGCCGCGGTCGATATGGTAGACGCGCAAAATCTCGGTGGTGCCTTGCGCCACCAAGCCCGCGATCACGAGCGAGGCACTGGCGCGCAAATCAGTAGCCATCACTTCTGCGCTCTGCAGACGCGGCACGCCGGTGACCGTGGCAATGCGACCGTTGACGCGAATGTGGGCACCCATACGGTTGAGCTCGCCCACGTGCATGAAGCGATTTTCGAAGATGGTTTCCGTGATCACGCTGCGACCGCCGCTCAGGCACATCAACACCATCAGCTGCGCTTGCATGTCCGTAGGAAAGCCGGGATGGGGCGCGGTGGTGATGTCCACAGCACGGTAAGGTGGACGACCTGACACGCGCACGCCTGACGCTTCCCGTTCTACGATCACACCGGCTGCGCGTAGCGTGGAAGTCACGGCCCCCAAATGTTCGAGCTCCACGCCTTCGAGCAGCACATCGCCACCGGTAGCAGCGGCCGCAACCATGTAGGTGCCCGCTTCGATGCGGTCCGCCATGATGGCGTGATCGACGGGATGGAGGCCCTCCTTACCTTCGATCACGATCACGTCCGTGCCCGCGCCGTCGACCGAGGCGCCCATCTTGTTGAGCACGCGTGCAAGCTCTTCGATTTCTGGCTCACGTGCCGCGTTCACGAGCGTAGTGCGACCGCGCGCGAGCACGGCGGCACACATCAGATTTTCGGTACCCGTGACCGTGGGCATGTCGAAGATCACCTCGGCACCGCGCAGGCGCTTACCGGGCACATCAACTTGAACGTAACCGTGCTCGAGCGTGATCTTGGCGCCCATGGCTTCGAGGCCTTTGAGGTGCTGATCGATGGGCCGGGCGCCGATGGCGCAACCGCCCGGTAAAGACACGCGCGCGTGGCCGTAGCGTGCAACCAACGGGCCCAGCACGAGCACGGAGGCGCGCATCTTTTTGACTAGATCGTAAGGTGCGTCTTGCTCCAGACACGGATGCGCGTTGATGCGCACGACGCCCGGCTCGATCTGCACGTCCTGTCCTAGGTGGGCCAACAGATCGCCCGTAGTGGCGATGTCGCGCAGCGCGGGCACGTTGCGAAACACGTGCTCGCCGTCTGTCAGCAGCGTGGCGCACAGGATGGGCAGCGCCGCATTTTTGGCACCGCTGATGCGCACGGTGCCGCGCAGGGGCTTGCCGCCTTCGACGCGAATATTGTCCACGGCCGCGGGTTACCAGACCCCTTCTGCGGCTTCAAGGCGCGAACCGTTCAAGACAGTCTCAATCCCAGGGCAAACGCGATCCAGCCGATTACAACGGAAAGCCCGCTCCGCTTGCCGATGTGGCGGACGAGCCGCCCTTCTGCATCGAGGCCATAAGCCATGAACACGAGCGCCCCGCACACCCAGGTGATGAAACCGAATAAAGCCGAGGCGACCCACAACTCGCGCGGTCGCGTGACACTCAGGGCCTCACGATAGGCGAGCGTACGTTGAGGTTTCGACAGGGCGACGTCCAGCTCGGCGGGCGGTGCCTCGGCCATCAAATCGGCGATGGCGCGATCCGCACGTTTCAGACGATCCCGATAGGGGGTGTAGAATGAGCGACCCGCATGAATGGCCGAGTGAATCGCGCGGTACGCGGCCAAAGCGCGCGGCATGTCGCCGCGTTGACGCGCTTGCACGGCAAGACGTTCGAGTGACTCGAGCGCTGCCGTCGCATAAGGATTGATCGGCGCACTCCAGCGCGCAGCGCCACGCAACTCCACGATGGAGCCATCGATATCGTTCCGGGCGGCAGCTTGCTGCGCACGCGCCCGGGCCGCACGCGATTCGTAGAGTGCGCGCACGGACAGAACGGTCACGAGCACTGCGAGCGCGAGCAACGCCGTGACGAGCCGACGGGGCACAGGCCCAAGCATCATATGAAGTCGCGTCGCTGAAAGATCACGGCAGCAAAAATCAGCATGATGGCAGCGTACAACACGCCGTAGCCAAGGCTCGTACCCACGTACTGCCAGACCGGAACATCACTCGCGCCCATGAGAATCGTGCGGCCTGGCACGAACAAATTCAGGTTGGGCACAACCTCGGCCAGGCCGTGGATCAACTGTTTGATCGGTTCCGCGATCTTCTTCGATTTGAGCGTTTCCATGTCGTGGGCAGAGCGACCCATGAGCCAGACACCTAGCGTAAAGATGCCGGTCAAAAATGGCGTCGAGAAGGCGGAGAACACCAGGGCGACGGAGGCTAGCACCAACACTTCGCCGGCCGTCAACGCGAGCTGCGCCAATATTGCCGAGAGAGCAGCGTCCGTGCGTGCAGTCAACATGGAGGCCGCCGCCAAGGCGACGATCGCCCAGGGTACGAGCACGGCGGTGCGGTCGCGCGCACGCCACATAGTAAGGCCGAGCAAGAGCCCCAGGCCTGCCAGTACGGCGAGGGCAAGGGTAAGATCTACGTTGGCCTGAACCGCAGTCACCCACAGCTGCAGCGCGCCCATGATGGCCACGAAGACAAATGCAGTCAGACAGATGCCGAAGTACTTACCGAGCAGGAATTCCGAGCGCCGAATCGGCTTGGGCAAGATCACGTACAGGGTCTTACGCTCGATTTCCTTGTAGAGCAGCGAGGCGCCCAAAAAGATGGCGACCAGCACGGAAAACAGCGAGATCGAAGCCAGGCCGATGTCGTGCACCACGCGCGCTTGCTGATGCAATGACAGCTCGGCGAGCGCTAGCGTAAACAGCAAGACCGCGCTGGCAAAGCCGAGCACTCCGATCAGAACCCGGTCGCGAACTGCTTCCCGAAACGTATTGAGTGCAATGGCATAGATGCGTCCCACGTCGCGATTCTACAACAGAGCCGCGCCCGTCGTGCAAGCCACGCGCATAGCGAACCGGTCGACCTCACCTGGTCAACGCGCTCGGCTCTGATCAAAGCGCCCACATACGGCGCCTAGTGGCTCATGCTATGCGGCAGACGTGGCTTTTGCTGGCAGCATGCGCTTGATTCCCTTCGCTTACGCGGCGCTCGGCGGCCTGAGCGTGGGCCTGAGCGGAGAGCCGTGGTCTTACAATGTGCTGGCGTTCGTAGGCGTCGCGTGCCTCGCGCAAGCCTTGAGCTTGGTGCAGTCGGCAGCACGGCCGCATCGCCTGAGCCTATGGATGGGGCTTACCTTCGGCACGGTGGCAAACGCGGTGGCGCTGGGCTCGGTGGTGGATCTGCTCGAGCAATTTGGGCATTTTCCGTTCTATTTCTCGTGGCCCACGGCTTCTTTGTGCTGGGTTGCGCAGGGATTGCCCTATCTGGTGTGTGGTCTTGTCACATCCTTGGCGCGCACACGTCTGGTGCCGCTCGCACTTTCGTTTCCGCTCGCGCTCACGCTGTCGCTCGCGATCGTCCCACAGCTGTTTCCTTGGCACGTGGGCACCACCCAGGTGGATTTTCTCTGGTTTGCGCAAATCGCGGATTTGGGCGGCGAAGCGGCGCTCGATCTCATGCTTGGCTGCGCATCGATCGCGTTGTGGAACCTGCTGCGGCCCGCCAGTCCGAAGCGACTTCACGCAGGTCTGCTGCTGACACTGTCGGTGCTCGTGCCTTGCGCTTACGGTGTGTGGCGGCTCGATCAGGTGCGCTCGGCACGCGCCGCGGCGCCATCGGTCCGCATTGGCGTTGCGCAACCGAACGTCGACATCGATCAAAAACATGACCCGGCGCTGAGCGACAAGATTATGGGTAACCTGCTCGATCTCACGCACACGCTCGAGCAACGCGGCGCCAACCTTACGGTCTGGCCGGAGACTGCTTACCCTTACCAATTGATGCGTCGCCGTCGGACCGCACCCACGGATGATCGCGCTATTTTGACTGACGAGGTGCACGGGCCGGTCGTGATGGGGCTCGTCACTTACCAGCAAGATCCCAAGTTTCACGAACGTCGCTACAACACGGCCTGGCTCGTGCGCCGCGACAACACGCTCGGTGGACGCGTCGACAAGACGCGCTTGCTCGCGTTCGGTGAGTACGTGCCATTTTGGGATCTGTTGCCACCGTTGCAGCGGCGCTTCCCTTCGCCTGGTTTTGCGCGTGGCACACCGGACGTTATCGCTGTGGACGGCACTAAGCTCGGCATCATGATCTGTTACGAAGACTTA
>JBKJIA010000027.1:0-4683 GCA_046598735.1 Polyangiales bacterium | reverse complement strand
GAGCAAGCGGTTGGCAGCTGGGTCGAAGGGCTCAAGGCGCGCGTGCCGCATCGCGTTCTCGTCAGTTACTGAGCGGCTTGCTCCGCACCCGCTTCGAACACTTCGACTACGCGATAGGGCGCGTGATCGAGATGGAAGTGGTTCTTGTGCCCGGGCCAAGCCGGACCGAGAATCACGCGGAAAATATCGGGTCGCGCGATGATCTGCTGGGCTAACGTGCGCAAGAACGTGGCGTGCCATGCCCCCGCGTCACGTGCATTCCAATGGGTTGCCATGCGTACGCCGAACGCGCGGGCGAGGGCGCGTGGCATGCCGCTGGGAACGAGCGCGCCCTTCGCAAGCGGTCCAAAATCAAAGCCAGCCACATCGATCGCATTGCCGAGCGCATGCTCGCTCAGCCAGGTTGGATAGCGACGCATGCGGCGGCAGTTGTAGCTACCCAAGTGCACA
Source organism: Polyangiales bacterium (assembly GCA_046598735.1). GTDB lineage: Bacteria > Myxococcota_A > Polyangia > Polyangiales > DASUME01 > DASUME01. Next base: position 4,233 of record JBKJIA010000027.1, on the reverse strand, counting down.
ATGCGTCTCGGTGCCCGGCCGTAGTGAGCTTCGGCAAGCTCCTTGACCATCTGCTCGAACGCCGCGAGTTGCGCACGAAATGCCGGATGCACGCGTAGCGGTTTTTGATAACGCAAATGCTGACCCGTGTAGCTGACTAAGTCGGGCGTTCCCCGCTCACAGGGCATGGGCTCACTGGCGTCGAGCACGCGCGTCACTTCGTCGAGGGGATACGCCGCATACGTCGGGGAAGACGTCGCTAACATGAGGAGAGTTAGCAAGACTGCAAGCGCGCGCATGGTCAGGGCAGACGAGCCAACGCGCCCAAAGATCTAAGTACCCCGATTTTTCGAGCCGCCGTGTGAGCCGCAGTAGGCACGAGTAGGCTCGAATCGGCAGCAAAGAAAGCTGCTCGGAGTGCCCCGTAGCTTCGGGATACGATAACGCGATGGAACCCTACGTGAGCCGCTATCGACGACGCCTTGGTGCGCTTGCTTTGGTTGCATGTGTGAGCGCATGCAGCTTGCTGAGTAAGTCCGAGGAAGCCCCGCAAACCAAGCATGCGTCGGCCTTGGCTCCGAGCGACTGGCCAGCCACGCCAATTTCGGCGTTTCGTCCCCCTGCGGGCGGCATCTGTCCTGAGGGGTACGCGCTCATGGGCTCCACGTGCGTGCATGGCGCGCTGCGCTCTCGGATCAGTGCCTCGGAGCTCGAGAAGAAACTCGCTGACTATCGTGCTGGCGCCAGCGCCCCCCGCGTGGGAGGTGGTCCTGCGCCAGGCGCCATGCCCGACTCGCTGGCGGCGCTCGATCTCGATGATCCCGCGAACCTACCCCCCGATGCGTTCACGAAGAAGCGTAAGGATGCGGCGGGCGCGAAAGCCGCGCGCCTCAAGGAGCTTGAAACCTTGATCCGCAACGCACGGATTCGCGCGGGTGAGCAGGTCGATCCAGAGCCGAGCGCACTCCCCGCGAAAGCGGCCGAGGGCGAACCGTGGGGAGCGCCTGGTGCGGCCAAAAAGCGCGATGAGGATGCCAAGCTGAGCGAAATGACGGCGGGTTTACCCCCCGATGTGCTGAAAGCCGTGCTCGTTGAGATCGAGCGCAACGGCGGAACCGAGATGGTTTCTCTCGAGGAGCTGCGTGCCCTGCAGGCCCAGGCCAACGCCGCCCAGCCGGAGGACGCTCCCAAGTAACCTTACCGTTGAGTACTGGCGCGCGGGATGCTCGCAGACCTTACGGTTGTGGTTTGAGTGACTGCTCGTAGCGCTGCCAGTTCGCCACATAGTGGGCAGCAGCGGCGTGCAGGCCTTGCTGATCTTCGTGGCTGAGCTGCCGCACCACGCGGCCGGGAGATCCGATCACGAGCGACCCGTCAGGGATGACCTTACCTTCTGGGATCAACGCGTTCGCGCCGATGATGCAGTGATTGCCGATCTTGGCGCGGTTGAGCACGACGGCGTTGATGCCGATCAAGCTGTAATCACCCACCGTGCAGCCGTGCAACATCGCTTTATGACCGACCGTGCAACCGCGCCCGAGCGTGAGGGGAACGCCCGCGTCGGTGTGCAGCACGGCGCCATCTTGAATGTTGGTGGCAGGCCCTATCGTAATCGGATCGTTGTCTCCACGGATCACCGCGTTGAACCAGATGCTGGCGTCTTCGTGCAAGATCACAGCGCCTATTACGGTCGCGTTCTCGGCTACCCAACTGCGGCCGTGGCGAACAACGTGTCGATCCCCGAGGCTGTAAATCACGAGCTTCTCCTCACTGCGAGCGGCCAACTAGAGCGGCTGAGCGCGGGCATACCATGCATCGCACGTCTGGCTTGATTCGCAGATGTTAACAGCGTAAACGTTGCCGTCGTGGTGCGTAACAAAGAGCCTGCCGATCCCGCCGCTTCTAAGGTGACCGACAAGGGCGGCAAGTACCACCACGGCGATCTCCGGCGGGCTTTGGTGGATGCCGCGCTCGAGCTGGTGGCAGAGCAAGGTCCTTCCGGCATCACGTTGCGCGAAGCTGCGCGGCGGGCCGGCGTCACGCACGCTGCGCCTTACCGACATTTTGCAGACAAAGAGGCCTTGCTTGCGGCCGTGGCCGAAGAAGGCTTTCAGCGTTTGCGCAGCGAGATCGAGCTCGCACTCGAGCAAGCAGGCGGTCGTGAGCGCGTGGAAACGGTCGGCGTCGCTTACGTGCGATTTGCCCGTCATCATCCATCGCAGTTCCGTGTGATGTTCGGTGCTGAAGTGGGTGATAAGCGGCTCTATCCCGAGCTCACTCACGCAGACCAAGCCGTGTTCGATCTCTTGTGTGCAGCGATCCGCAGTGCGCAGCAGACTGGCGAAATGGCGCAGGGTGATCCGGCGCGCATGGGTATGGTCGCGTGGTCGATGCTGCACGGGGTAGCCGCACTGGTCGTCGATGGCCAGATGGAGCGGGCGGGCGTCCGCGATGAGCACATCGACGAATTTGCAAGGCGCGTTGCACGCACGGCGAATGCCGGCCTTAGGCAGTGGCCAGCGGGCGAGAGTCGTTCAAAATAGCGCGATGCCAAGCCGTGCGACGAGACTGGCGCTGCTCGTTTTTCTGAGTGTCATGCTGCTCGCCGGGTGCGCCGCGAGGCAACGCGTACGTGCACGCAAGCTTCCGCAAGATGCTCAGGTCCGGCGCGAGAGTCTCGATCAACTGGCGCGCTCTCTCTACGTCGCGTTCGGTGCTGGCCAGCCAGAGGGGACGCTGATCGCACGTGACGAGCTTGACGAGCTGCTGACTCCTGAAGGGCGCCTGCGCGCCGAATGGTGGCGCGACAAAGGCGGCTTCGAGTTTGCGCGTAAGCCCTGGGAACAGATCGCGCTCGGTTCTCACTACGTCGGGTTTTGCGCACAGGGCGCGCACGAGGAATCGTCGGGGACCGGCATTGGCTTGCGCGAGCCGGCCTGGACGCTCGGACGCTTGTTGCTCGTGAGCGAGGACGGAGCACGTCGATCGGCCGCCTGGGCAGAGGGTACTTTCATTCTCACGGACCAGGGGTTTCGCGTGCTTTCGTACACGCGAATCGAGGCGCCGCGCGCCCATCACGCCGATCTGGACCTGGCACCGTGCGATGTGGAGCAGGGGATCCGCTAGCCACTACATATGGTGTAGGTCACGGGGTGACCCCCACCCTTCATCGCGTAAGTGATTGCAATCGTGGGTTCACGATGTTACCCGGAAGGCGCTTTGGGGCGCTCCGTTCGGGCCGTCCGCGATGCATTACGCAACCACTGCTACGGCAACGTTTGGCCGGGGCCGCCAGCGCTCCAGCACAAGGGATCAGCAATGAAGCTCAAGACCCTCGAGATTTGCGGCTTCAAGTCGTTCGTCGATCGCACCGTGGTGCGATTCGATCACGAGGTCACTGGCATCGTCGGTCCGAATGGCTGCGGCAAGTCGAACATCGTTGATGCAATTCGTTGGTCCATGGGTGAGCAGTCCGCCAAGCACTTGCGCGGCAAGCACATGGATGACGTCATCTTCAACGGCTCCGAAGCGCGCGGTCCGCACAGCTTCGCCGAGGTGACGATTACCTTCGACAACGCCGACGGCAATTGCCCCATCGAGTACAAGGATTACGCCGAGCTGGCCGTGACCCGCCGCCTCACGCGCGACGGCGAGAGTACGTACATGATCAACAAGACGCCCGTGCGTCTGATGGACGTGACGGCGCTCTTTCTCGGCACCGGCGTCGGCACCAAGGCCTACTCGATCATCGAGCAGGGCCGCATCGGCTTGATCGTCACCGCAAAACCCGAAGAGCGCCGCCATCTGATCGAAGAGGCCGCGGGCATCACCAAGTTCAAGGCGCACAAGCAAAAAGCCGAGCGCAAGATGGAGCAGACGCGCGCGAATCTGCAGCGCATCGCCGACATCCTGGGCGAGCTCGAAAAGAGCCTGTCATCGCTCAAACGTCAGGCCCAGAAGGCCGAGCGCTACAAGGCTTACCGCGACGAGCAGCGCGATCTGGAGCTCTGGGTCGGCACGCACCGCTACCTCGAGCTGCACGTCACGCGCACCTCGATCTCAGGTCAGCTCGAGACGGCCGAGGCCGAGACCGAGGGCCTGCGCGCGGGCTTGCTCGTGATCGAAGCGGAGCTCGAGGCCGAGCGTCTTACGCTTTCGGGCGAAGAGCACACCGTGCAAGAGGCGAGCACGCGCGCCCACCAGCTCGAGGGTGCCGTGCGCATGCTCGAGGCCCAGGTGAAGCACACCATCGAG
>JBKJIA010000244.1:0-20065 GCA_046598735.1 Polyangiales bacterium | reverse complement strand
TGGTTTCGTGTCCGCGTGAAACGTCGACCGTGACGCTCAGTGCGCTGCCTTGGCCACGCGCTCGACCTTCTCTATCAGGTCGATCACCGCGCGCGACCGCGACAAGCCGAGCGCCCTGACCACATCAATGAGCGTTTGCTCGTGCGCATCGTCGGACGCGAGCCTCAGGCCCTCGAGCGCGGGCGCCGAGGCTGGTTGCTTGATGGGTTTGCGGACGGCCTTACTCTTCGGCGCTCCCGATGCATCTTTCTTAGCCTGACCCATGACTGCGTAGAAGTGCGACGAGGATAGAAGGATGCCAACGGCCTTGGCTTTGGTGGCCGCTTCCGCGTAGGAGACGCTGGAAGGCAGGGAGCGGATGAAGTCTGACTTGGACTGCGTTGCGCTCATGGGGGCCGGCTTGGCGGTGGCTGGCGTCGCCGGCGCGGCAGGCGCCGCAGGTGCGCCACGCAGAGCACGCGCCCTCGCAGCAGCGCGGATGCCCTTCACATAACCTCGATCGATCGTGATGCCCTGCTCCCTCGCCCGGGCGACCACTTCTTTCGGACTCAGGTCCATGGGTAGTCCGCGGATAAACTCGGACTTGTTGGGAGGTGTTGGCTTGGGCGCCTCTGGAGCAGCCGCGCCCCCCTGACTGTCTGCCGATTCCGACTCCTCGTCCGCCTGCGCGGTGACGGGGGTCGCTACGCTCGTCGGCTCGGGCGCCGCCATCGCATCATAGCGGACCTGGTATACGTAAGGCTCACTGATGGTGAGGCCTCGCTCCTTCGCGCGCGCAACCACTTCGCTCACACTCAGGTCGTTGGGTAGCCCCAGGATAAACTCGGCCTTGCTGAGATGTGGCGCCTTCGGTGTCTCTGGAGCAGGTGTCTTTTCCTCGCCGCCATCTGATCCAGTGACTGCCGGCATTCCGCTCTGCGTGCTTTCTTCGAGCGTGGCTGACTCGACTGGTGCGTTCGGTCGCAGTTCCCAGGGACGAAGGCCGGGGTCGACATGGAAGGCGGGGATTTCAATCGCGTCATCGTGACCACGGTCAGTGAGCGGGATCCTCAGCGCACCACTACGTTCGTGCAACAGCGTCTGCATTACATGACTCCAAAGCTTGCGCCGCGGAGCGAGAGGGGACTCCACCACGGGTTACTTGGGGTCCGAGATACGCGACATTCGCGACATGATCAAGGCCCCTCACGAAGAGTCTGGAACGGTGGGTCGAGCAGCCTGGCACGCATCACCCCCGGCGGCCGGGTGACTTCGCCCGATGAACCCTGCTCGGTGGTCGTGCCTGCCCGACGGTGTACGCCAGACCTCGAATACGCGCGCCGGGGTGCGTGTGGAGATGATCTCGGCGCAGCGCCTCAATCAGCCCTTTGAGCTCTCCATGCTCGCCCTCGACACTAGCCGCAAAGCAGGCGAAAGCCATCCGCATCCGTGACGCACAAGCGCTCGACAAAGAAGGCGAAAACGGCTTGCTGGACTGCTCAACTACTATGAGCGACAGGCTGCATAGTGGCCGACCCAAGCTGAGTCCGAAGGGTCCGGTTCTCCTCGCGGAGGTATTCGATCGCTGCGAGTTCGTGACGGTTGATCCAACCGGCCACGGTGAGAAGAAGGAAATGGAGTGCTGGCGCCTGCACGAGGATGTTGAGAGTACCACGAAGTCCGCGCTCTGGAGTGCTTGTCAACTGCCTTGAATCATGGGCTATTTAGGTCGGTGGAGTTTTGGCACACCACGGGCCTGCTCACCAAAGGTAAGACGGACGATCTCGAGAAAGCCTGCGCTGGCAATGCATGTCCCGCGACACAGAGCGACACCATCGATAGTGCGCAAACCCTGGCGATTACCGCCGCACGGCCCGCAGGCCTCGCGGCGCCCGCGATCGACTTCGCAGTAAGGGAGCTATGACAAATCGCCGGGCCTTACCCCGCGGTTTGAAGCGGCTATCTCCCTTAGACACGAGCGAGAAAACCGCGATTGTTGTGGAGGGTGGCGCCATGCGCCTGCAGGCCGATTATACGCTCGGTCGTCGCTGCGCCGAAGCGCGCCTACCGGCCATCGAACGCTTGCTCTCGGACGACGGCGTACGCGCCTCACTCTGAGCTGCGAAGTTCAACATCTGGCCAGTGCAAGACTGCCTCATAGGGCCGCAGCACGGGGCCTCTGATTTTGCAGTATGGTGGTCCAGCATGGAAATCGTCTCAAGCGTCCGGGGCAAGCTTGCCCGCGTGCACCACTACCTTGCAGATGAGATCTGGGAGACGCGTCTCGACACGCTGCCCAAGTGGCAGGCTGCCAAGCACCGCTCCCTGCGCATCTTGTGGTGCACGCTGCACGGCTTGATCATCGGAGACACGCTCCATGTGCGCGCAGCGTCGTTGACCTACTTCACCGTGCTGTCGATCGTGCCGCTCATGGCTTTCGTCTTCGCGATGCTCAAGGGCTTTGGCGCCTACGACACGCTGGTCGAACAGACGCTGCGACCTTACCTTCTCGATACCTTTGCCGGCAATCCCTCCCTACAGAGCGCCCTCGATCAGATTCTCGTCTTCGTGCGTGACACGAACGTCACTCAGCTCGGATTTCTCGGCCTCTTGGCTTTGATGTACGCGGCCGTTTCCCTCTTACGCAACATCGAAATCGCCCTCAACGAAACCTGGGGAGTGAGCGAGGGCCGGTCGGTCTTGCGCCAGGTCACGGACTACGTCGCCATCATCATGGTCACGCCGGTTTGTCTGCTGCTTGCAACCGGCCTTGGCACGATGACTCAGGTCATAGGCACGCTGCGCTCCCTGCAAGACAGTCTCGGTCTAGGAGGTTTCGTCGAATGGTGGATCGGTATCCTCGGACCTCTCGTGGTCATCACCCTGGGCCTGTCTTTCTTATACCTCGTGATGCCTAACACCCCGGTGCGTCTGCGCTCAGCCGCCATGGGGGGCCTCGTTGGTGGCGTGCTTTGGTATGGGTTACTAATTGCACACGTAAGCTTTCAGCTTGGCGTCGCACGCTTCAACGCCCTCTACGCGGGTTTTGGGGTGATCCCGATCTTCCTGGTTTGGCTCTATGTTTCATGGCTTGCCGTGATGGTCGGTGGGCAAGCCGCTGCCATGCACCAACAGGATCGCACGCGAACGCGACAGGTCCGTGAAGCCGGCAAGAATCACAAGTTCACCGAAGCGCTCGGCCTGTCGGCCATCTTACGCATCGCGCGCGCCTTCACCGCGTCGGAGCCGCCGCCCACATTGCAGGAGCTAAGTGCTGCGCTCGACACCACCGAGGTGCTCTTGTGCGAGCTTCTGACGCGGGTACAAAGTGGAGGCCTCGTACTCAAGGCGCAAGACGCCACCACCACACGCTTCCTGCTTGTGCGCATGCCGGATCAGATTCTCGTCAAACATGTGCTCGATGCGCTGCGTCGAGGTGATGGGGAGCCCGAAGCCCCGGCTGCCGAGCCCTCTGGGGGGGACCCGGCAGTGACGGCGCTGCTCGCAGCGCTCGATCAGGAGCTCGAAGTATCTCCCCATAACGTTTCCTTGTCAGAGCTGATAGGAAGAGCCTGAGCACGAGCCAATCACCCCCGTGGTAAGCTCTCGCCTACATCCCGGCTCTGTCCGAGGTGCTACCCGCCGTGGAACAGGCAGGTTTTCTCGTCACGGACGTGGAGATCTTACCTCTTCATTACGCCGACACACTACGCGAGTGGCGTAGGCGCTTTCTGAGTCGCCGCGACGAAGTACTCGCGCTCTACGACGAACGTTTCCTGCGCATGTGGGAGTTCTATCTCGCGGTCTCAGAAGCTGCCTTTCGCATGGACCGCATGTTCGTGGTTCGAACCGGCCGAATGTCCATGGTCATTCGTACATATCCGAGTGCGATGAATTCACGCGCGCGCAAGATACTGTGGGTCGATTGTGGCGCTGGCGGCGTCGTTGGCGCCCTGATGCTTGTTCTGCGCGATCCGTTGGTGGATCTTTACGACTTTCCGCTAGCGCTCGTGACCTTCATCGCGGCCGCTAACCTTACTTACGCCTCTTACTCTCTCACGCTCGCCCTACGCGCCCTTGCGAACAAGACGCCATCGAGGCGCGCCATCGACGTCCTGGTCATCGCCAACCTGCTGTGGGCCGTCGCCTGCGCTGTGATGCTCAGCGTAACCTTTCGACAGGCGAGCCTGTTCGGTCTCGCCCACATCGCGCTCGAAGGCTTGTTCGTCGCCGCACTCGCCGTGACCGAACACCGTCAGGTACGGCCTTACGCGCGGCGACGTTCGCTCGCGTGAAGGGCTCCGTTGGTGAGGTGATCTTACCAAGCGCGACTACCGGTGGGCTCAAGTCTGAGTCTGCTGCTCCTTTTGTGATTCTTGTGTATGGGCGCCTCGGCTCAAGCCCAGAGGCGTTAGAACCCGACATTTCTAAAAACCGCGCGGACCCGACATTTCTACTTGTCTCCGGCACGAGCGGGAATGGCCGAAGGGTGGCTGTACCCGGGTCGGATCTCGCGTACCGCGTTCGTAGGGCAAATCTCGGGTTCGAGATCATGAACGTGATCCTCTCGAAGAAATGGGGCTCTAGGCGTCCAATTCATGTGGTGCCGCAGCTTACTATCCCCGGCACCGCGGCAACGCCCACAATGCCCATGGACGCGAGCGCCAAGCCGAGTGAGGCAAAGCCGATTGCTACGCGCTGCCGGTGGCGGCGGCGGGTGAGCATGAGGTCGCCGCTCGGCCAGTGCTGAAAGCGCAGCGCGCCGACCACGGTCAGGGTGAGGCCCACAGTGCCCAGGACCGCTGCGGCGACGCGCGGGGGGCGCTTGTTCACGTCGTACTCGTGGTACGAGCAATAGCGACTTCTTCCTGCGAGCAGGCCGCCCAGCGCGCTGCCGGCCATGATGCCGATGCCGGTTCCGAGCAGCCAGTGCGATCTGCGGGCTTTCAGCCACGCGTCGCGTATGGGCCCCTGCGCATCGGAGCGGGGACTGAGGGACCCAGCTGGGCCTTGCAAGGTCGCCTGTTCGGCGAGTAACAACTCGGCGGCAACCGTGGGCGATACCGGGCTTGCGTTTGCGAGGCCAAGGGGCCGGTCTGTCGCTTGGGCGTGACACAGACTGGGCGCGACGGCGACGGCGATCGCGAGCGCGAGTAGCCAGGACCAGACGGGAATGCTCATGAGCTGCCGCCATAGCAAATGTCGCGCCGGAGACGCGTTCAGCGGAAAGATTGCGGTTTCTTGAGCATGCTCGCAACGGCTCCGTGCAGCTGATGGCTGATCTTCACAGGGGTGTGCTTGTTCGCAACGCACCTCTGCGCGACTCGCCAAGCCGAGCCATGCATTGCGCTCACCCCGGTCGCAGTGAAGCTCAGGGGCAGTCGTCGTCGCGATTGCCCTCTACCGAGATCCAGCGCTTGTCCGTGTCCAGCGCAGAGACGAGCCGCTCGACGTCGCAGCGCGATAGGGCTGGGTTGTAGGCCACGCTCACCGAGTCCGCGTGGCGTAATCCGCTCAAGGTGCTGACCCTGATGAGCGCGTCGTTACGGGAGACCTGCAGACGGCCCACGCTGGTGAGTGATGGAGCTCCTTCGAGACTCGACAGCGCATCGTTGTCCTCGATGGAGAGCCAGCCGCCCACGCGTACGAGGACATCGAGTCCAGCGAGGTTCCCGAGCGCGGGGTTGCCCGAAATAGTAAGGCTTCCCTCCACGTTGCGTAGGGCCGAAAGCCCTCGGAGCGCTGTAAGATTGCGATTTCTCGACACCGACAGGTCGCGGGATAGTATCGCTAGCTGCTCGAAGCCGGAGAGAGAGCGCAGCGACGGATTGTCCGAGATGGTGATCGCGCCTCCCACGCTATTCAGGGACCGCAGGTCTGCGGCTGATACCAAGGCTGGTAGATCTTGGAGCGAAAAAGCGCCCTCGACCCGTGCCAGTTGCTCTAGACCCGAGAGAGAGGCGAGAAGTTTGTTCTCGCGAATCCGCAGCTCTTCGACGGCTTTGAGGCCGTCCAATCCGCTGAGACTCGTAAGCCTCGCATTGTGCGCGATCTCCAGGCGCGCCACTAAGTCCTGTAGGTTGTTCAGACCATGCAGGGTCTCGAGCTCTGAGCAGTCACGAATGATGACACCGCGCGCGCGGGTGAGCGAAAGCGGCGTGAGCACTCGAAGCTTAGGCAGAGCCGCGATCGCGAAGAAGCCCGTCTGCTTGAGCCCTGCCAGGCCTTCAAGAGTGGTGAGCGCCGGGAGCTGGTTCAGTGCGAATTCACCGCCCACGGAGGTCAACTCAGAAAGCCCGCGCACGGTCTCGAGTTTTGGGTTGTTGAACACGATCATGTCTCCACCTACAGATTGTAGGGAGCGAAGCGCATCGAGCGAGGTGAGCGCCTCATTGTCCGCGAAGATGACGTTACCGTCGATCTTGCTTACGTGTCTCAGCGCTTGTTCAAGGCCTTGCTGCTCGCTGGCCTGGGTCACGAACTCGCGTACGATGAGGTCACCCTGCAGGTGCGTGCACCCCTCAGCGAATTGAAGGTTCCAGACCGACGAGATGGACGTGAGCGTCAGCCCGCGGCAAGCAAGGTAAGGTGGCTCGGCCGGCGCGGCATCTGGTGCAGCGTCCTGCGCAAGGCCAGCGTCTCGGACCGCAGCAGATACATCGACGGGCAGTGCTTGGAGGACAATGACTCCGACGGACGTCGATCGGTCGGCTGCTTCCGTGACCACGATGAACGGGGGCGATGATCTGACAGCGCTCGCCACGAGCACTGCAGAAAGTAGGATCATGACTACAGAAAACTTACGCACCATTACAGGGCCACCGCCCGGTAGAGCGAGATTGTGCCGCGTATGGTCGCTTCTCGATGCGTCTCCTCAACCGCGGAGAAGCCTGCGTCGCTGATATAGCCTGGCAACTTGCCCGTCACGTTGTCGTCGGTGGTGCCGAATCCATCCAGGATTTGCACAAAAAGAAACGCGGTCCTCACGACGTTCGCGTCGTGTCCGCTCCGGATGTCGAGCCGTACGACGACGGGCGAGGCCGCAACAGCGACGACGACAGCGACGGGCGCCAACCAATCTACTGATCTGACACTCTAACTCCCCGCGCTCCCGAGCGCACAACCGCTGGGCATCACATGCACGGGCGGCGAGGTCCAATTCCCGTGGCCAATCGCGAGATTTTCCGACTTGCTCAAGTTGACAAGTTCGTCCGCTCTCGCTTCGGCTGGGGCGGGCTTTTCTGCGTTTTCACGCCGTTTCGACACTCACCTTGAACCGCAGCCCGGCCGCGTTGATCTCGGCCTGCAGCGCGAGCGCCACGTACTGCGACTCAAGCCCGCCAATGGTGCGCGCCCACTTCGCAGCGCGCTCCACGCTGACCGGCCGACGACCCTTCTCGACGTCGCACAGGTAAGCCCGGGACACCCCGAGGCGCTTGGCGAATGCTTCGAGCGAAGCCTCTTCGCAAAGGCGCGCGGTGTTGATTAGCTGCCCAAACGTGAGCGGCCCGCCGTTGAGCTGCTCGAGAAACTCGCGCGCATTCGTGCCTACGGGCGCCGCTGGCGGGCCCATGGCCAAGCGCGCCGCACCTGCCGGTTGCCCAGCCCTCTTGGCCGGCTTCTGCTTCTTCGTCGCCATGGAGACCCTCCTAGTAGTCATGTTTGCTGACCTCTTCGACCGAGACGAACGACACCGAGCCTTCGACGACCACGTAGATGAGGCCGGCGTCGTCCGGTGCCAGCTGCGAGTGATACCAGGCCGAGCCAGCTGCGGTGGTGACGAACCCCGCAAAGGTAAGCGACGCCATGGCGCTCGGCGCGGTGACTGGGGCGAAGGCTCTGCGCCGGACCATGAGCACCAAGCCCGCCGCGCCGCCGAGGAGAAACGCGAAATTGGACAGCGTGTCCATTGCATTACTCACGCCGAATAGCGCGCGCGCATCGGCGAGGCGGTGAAACGCCTGGCTCTGGGGGAAGCTCGGCAAGAATGGCTGCAAGCACGGATTCTTCACGCTCACTGCCGCTGCCACAATCATATGGTCAGTGACATTGACCATCATAATCCGGGCGTGCAAGACGTTCTCCACGATCGTGCGCCCCATCGCCGCACTGCAGGCGCTGATCGAGGCGGACCCTTACGCTTCCTTTCGCTTGCCTGCGGATGCGAAACGTGTGGTGACGTTCCTCCGCGACAAAGCCAGAGGTAAGCTTGCGTTGCCGATCGAGCGTGATGGCGCACGCATTCTCTTGCACGAAGGTGCGAGCGTGAACCCTAGCTGGGGCTACACGCGCATCGTGGGGGCGATGAAGGACCTCGGGTTCAGCGTGGCCCGCATGCTCGCCGAGCACCGCATGGACCCTGCGTTGCACGTCGATTTGCACGTGCGTTCTCCGATCCTTCGGGGCATGCATTGCCATCACGGAGGGCGCCCTCGGCGCCGACGAACATGATCAAGCACACCATGCTTTCACTCGTGCTCGCATCCCTCGGCGGATGCGCATCCATCACGATGCAACCCCCCCAAGGGGTGCATGACGCGACCGTGCTCCCAGTCACGGGCCACTCCGGCAACCTGATCTCGTTTCGCGAGAAAGATCTCACGCTCGGCGCCTACCGGGTCACCAACATCGACCGCGACTGGGATCGCGGCAGCTCGCAGAGCGCTGGACCTTGGGCGCGTGATGCGCACAAGAAGGCCTTCCGCTTCGACCTCAAGAGTCAGCAGCGCACCCTGCACGCCGAGTGCGTCGAGCAAGCCGTCACCCACGAGGTGGCAGGCTTCGGCAAATCGAAAGCCACCTTCAAGTGCAGTTGCGCCGAAGGCGACGGCAAACCGAGCACCCTCGAGCTGATCAACGGTGTCGGCAAGGCGACGTTGAGTGACGGGGACACGTTCGAGGTCGCGGCACTCTACGATTCCGAGCAGGGCCCCACCACGACCGAGGCACTCGGCTACCACTTCAAGAAGGACGGCGCGGAGGGCGCGGTCGACGTGACGGTCGGCGGCCGAGCCTGGGTGCCGAAAGACATCGCCGAAGAACAGCTCTTCGAGCTCGTGTGCCACTACGGGGCCTTGTTTCTCTATCGGCCCACGAAGGAAGAGGGCCTGCCCGAGCACTGAGCGGGTTCTGATGCATTGGGGCCAGCAGCGGCGTCGCCAAATGGTCGCCGACACCGCGACGGTCGCGGTGCACGACCTCGGTCTTCAAGGGCATGTCCCACCACGATCGAGCGGGTCATGATGCAGAGCGCGTGCTCGATCTGGAGCAAGCGGCTGCCCTGCACGTGGGGGGAGGTGCGAATTTCATCTGAAGGGACCGTGCCGTGCGCGACATGTAGTTGAAATTCGGCAACTTCCTCAACCGAGGTCCGCCACGTGCCCCGTCCCCCCATGGCTGTAAGCGATCGGTGCGAGTGTAATGGCCAATCATGACGTCGACTTGAGCGTGGGCCTGGACCGCCAGGAGATCCCCGAGGGAGATGGCGCAGCTGAGCTCAAGTGCCACTTCGAGCTGCGCCAGGCGTCTTCGCAGGGGACCGAGGTCGAAGGCCCAGTGCGGACCAGCATCTGTCTCGTGTTCGACTGCAGCGCCTCCATGGCGGGTGACCGCATCGAGGCCGCGGTGCGCGCAGCCCACCTTATCGTCGACTCCACGAAACCGGGCAACACCCTTTCGTTGGTCGCGTTCGAGCGCAGAAGCCACATCCTGGTGGCTGACGTGGAGGTCACCGAAGTTCACAGGGGAGCCATCAAGCGGCAGATCGAGACCCTGCACCAGTTCGTCCGTGGCTCGACCAACATGGCCGCCGGAATCCGACAGGGTACCGAAATCGTCCGCAACAGCCACGCGGATGCCAAGGTCATGATCCTGCTGTCCGATGGCGTCGCCAGCAACCCCAGGCGCGCAGTCGCCGCGGCCGCGACCGCGGCACAGGAGGGCATCCAGGTGTTCGCTGTGGGGCTCGGCCCGGCCTCTGGCGAGGAGCACCTCCTGAACCTGGTAGCTCCCTCCAACGGCACCGTGTTCCGGGAGCAGGATGCCGACCGGGTCTTGGATGCGTTCTCGACGCTGGTCGCCCGTATCGACCGCATTGCCGCAACCAATGCCTACCTGGACGTCACCTTAGCGACGGACGTCGTCCCCGGAAGGGTAGAGCGCATCCTGCCGGATCGCGCTCTTCTGGGCACGCCCTTGGCCGACGCCAACGGGGTCTTCAGGCTCACGGTCGGCAACCTCGAGCGCGGGCAATCTTACCGCTTCGAGCTGCCCGTCCGCGTGCCGGCGCGGGGCGCGCGTAATCCTAAGCTGCTCCACGTGAAGTTCGGCTACGACGTGGCTGCCCTGGGCATTCGGAACCGGACCAAGGAGGCGACGCTCTTGCTCCACTGCCACCCGAAGGCCTCGCGGGAGCCGCCGGGGCTTGCCGCGCCGCCGCGCGCCAAGGCACCCCGCACTCGCTCGTACGGTGTCGTCCTAACCGACACCGGACCGAACCTGATCATGGTGTATCGCGCGATCCGCGAGGCGACCGGCAACAAACTTCGGGACGTTAAGGACCGACTGAGGGACGTAGACCGACCGATTCAGGAGGGACTCGAGCGGTCGGAAGCGGAGGCGCTCAAGAAGTGCCTGGAGGCGGTGGGAGCCCAGGTCAAGGTGCGTCTCGATGCGTGAGAGGTGCGTCTCGATGCGTGATGCGGAGCGTAGGCTTACCGAGGGTGGTCGCTGTATCTTGGAACCGCACTGGAGAAGTGTGCGGCGCCGTTAATTTGCCGTTAATTTGAGGGGTGACGATCGACGGCGCGATCGCCGCCTTCCGTTTGAATCGAGGCATTGTTCGACTATCGTCCCGATCGTCTACCGGAGGATCATCGATATGTCCCGCGTGCGCGTACACAACCTAACCATCTCACTCGACGGCTACGGCGCCGGCGAACCGCAGACGGCGGACGCACCGTTCGGCCACGGCGCTCACATCATGGACTGGTTCAAGGCGACGCGGACATTCCACTGCATGGTGGGCGATCCCGCGGGTGGCGAGACCGGCGTCGACGACGAATTCGCGGGTCGCTGGGGGGAAGGTATCGGCGTGGAGGTCATGGGGCGCGGCAAGTACGCGCCTGGCTCGGGGCCATGGCCCGACGAGTGGCGCGGCTGGTGGGGTGAGGAACCGCCGTTTCACACGCCGTGCGTCGTGCTCACCCATCATGCGCGCGAACCGCTCGAGCTTTCGGGCGGTAACACCTTCCACTTCCTCGATGCGTCGCCTGCCGATGCGCTGGCCCGCGCTCGCGCGTTGGCACCAGGTACCGACGTGCGGCTTGGCGGTGGAGTGACGACCGTTCGCGCATTTTTGGAGGCCGGACTTGTTGACTACCTGCACTTGGCGATCGCGCCCGTGCTGCTCGGCCGTGGGTCGCGACTCTGGGGTGGGGGGCTCGAGGGGCTCGAGCGCGGGTTCGACGAGGTGCGCGTCACAACCACACCGTCCGGCACGACGCATGTCGAGTTCGAGCGCGCCTAAATCAGCAGTCCCCGGTCGGACTACCTGCCCCGGTTGGCTCGAATACGCCCGGGGCGAGCGCCGCTCTTTTTCGTGACCTTGCCCGTGGTCATCGCGCGGGAGGCGACGGGCGCCTCGTCGGGCTGGCGCGCCTGCGTTTTGGACGACTGTGCAGCCCCCCTCTCGGCCTTGGTTTCGGCCTTGTCGACCTGCTCGCTAGGCCCCGGCGCGGCCCATGCAAAGATCCCGCCCGAGCCCTTCTTGCTAGCGCCCGCACCCGCGCCCGTCTCGGCAAGTGTGGGCAGCCCGGCCTCGCAAGCGCAAAGCATGAGCGAAAAGAGCGCGGATAGCAGGCTGCGCATTTGCTTACGATTCATCGTTTACCTCACCAATTCACGAGCAAGAGCGCCGACATGGCCGCGAGAGATACGAGCGTGCCGACATGGGCCGCCCCGTGATCCTGATCTTGGGAGCGCCGAGTGGCGCTCGGAAGTTGCAATCCTTGCATCGTGGGAGGAGCGAAGGCTGCGATCACCAGCGCCTCCATGACCTCACGCGACATCGGTAAGAACTTCACCGCCGCGATGGCGACCACGGCGCCGGCCACCAACCGAATCAGCACCGACACCCAGGCCCCCAAGTCGCGAACCCCGCGGAATGGATGCAGACTTGCGCCGAGCAGGAGGAACAGCCCGAGAAGCCCCGCCATCACGAGCGGGACACCCACTCCCGAAACCAGGCCGGCATCGCGCACGGACCCGGCAACTACCAGGTGGATCGGAGCGGTCGCGCCGACGATCCCCGAGGCGCGGAGCAGCGGAGCCGCCGCCGCCGCGTAGACCCAGGGCTGCTGCTTGAGGCTCGCCAGATCTTTGGCGAGAACGGCCGCCGCAATCTCCACTCCCACGTACAGGGCGCACGCCGTGCCAAGTCCGATACTCCCCCAGCAGAGTGCTAGAAAGGGGATCGAGAAACACGCGATGTCTGGCACCGCTGCCCGCATGGAGACCGTTGGACGCAGCAATTTCTCGGTCACCCGCACGAGCCCGGCCCCGACCGCCACGGTGGCCGCGCCGATGCCTGCCACGATGGCAAAGGTCTGCACTGGCATCCGGTCGAAGAGCAGGACGAACAGAATGGCGGGGAAGAGCAGGTACCGCAGGATCGTCTGAAGCGGCGCGGGATTGAGCCCACGGAAGCGCGCGAGGGCATAGCCTCCCCCGATCGCCACCAGCGCGGGGACCAGATCGAGCAGAGGTATTAGTTGCTTCTCCATGAGCTTCTCTCCTGGGTCCGCCGACAGGGGCGAGTGGTGCCACGTACCTCGGCTGCGAGGGGGGCGACGAACCGACGCACCCCTCCCTGTCCTGAGGGGGCGGTCCCCTTCACGTCGCGCCCATGGATCATTGTCGAAATCCCCTGGGAAGCAGTGCCGAACGGTCGCTATTCCGCCGTGAAAACGCTGTGCCTACGAGGGCCGCGATTCTGGGTGCAACGCGTACGACTCTTCCCGCAGCGCCTGGGCAATGGAGGAACGCCCCGCCTAGAAATGTGCGACGGACTTGTGAAAAACAGCAATGGACCGTGTCCCATCGTGCTGATTGTCCGAAGCGCCGGCCCTAGTCGCGACAGTAAGGGCTACAAGGAACGAGGCATCCCCAGAGCCACGTTCCGGTCGGTGGGCGCATGGCTTCGCGTCGGGGACGATGGAAGAGCCGCTCCTCAGACCCCTTGACCAGCCGGCTTTGGCATCCCGTGGTTCCCATTACTCGGCCGGGGGTTACGCGGCGTGCCTGTAGTAGTATTTCAGCAGGCTCCCTACCCGCTGGCGACATTTGACCTTACCATTGTCGTTCGCCGGCTCCGAGCCCTTCAGAATCAGCTCGTTGTCGAGCCCCTGATGATTGCGCTCTCCGTGATAATGCGCGGCGCTTTCGAACACACAGCTCGTTGAGCAGCTCTCGGCTGAGCGCCTTGCCCTTGCGTGCGAGCCTGCGTCGCTGCGCGTCCGAGAATACGAGGCGCTTGGGGCCGAACTGCTCACGCAGCACGCGGTTCTCCTCGCGCAGGCCACGCGGTCGCGAGTCGTCTCTTCGCGCCGTCGGGGCCCGTCTTGCTGTGAGAAAAGGTGCTACTCGCGGCCCTCCAGATTGTGCACCGCGGGCGAGGTCACTTCCGGTACGCTCATTTGGATGGCAGCTGAGCTTGAGGCCGTTCCCGATGCCAGTGCTGGCCACTTTCGCTGCAAGGGGCTGGTATATCGCGAGATCGCGGCGGAGTTGAGCGCCCTGTCCGCTGGCGAACGCGCCGAGTTTCTCGAGGACTTGGCCGACCCAACGCTGCGTGCCTTCACGAACCAGATCTTTCTCGCTGGCGGTTGGTATGACGTTCTGCCGATGGTGGCATGGAGTGAGGTCGCCGCGCGGCGGGCGGGCTTGCCGCTCGAACAGTATCTGCGTCAGCGGGCGATTGTCACAGCCAACCGCGATCTTAGCGGCGTTCATCGAACCATTCTGAAGGTGGTGTCACCCAAGTTGGCGATGTATGGCCTGGTGCGGGTGACGGCGCGCTACTTCGACTTCGGCAGCACCGCGCTGACCAGCGAAGAGCCCGATCGCGTGGTGGTGAGTCGAAAGGGCCTGCCTCGGGCGCTCAATCCTTGGTATGCGCACGTGTCGAGCCCGTACATGCAGATCGTGCTCGAGCACGCGGGCGCCCGCGATGTGCGGATCGACTTCAGCGCGAAGTCGCGGTCAGCCGCGAACAGCCCCATGCCCCTGTGTGACATGACCTTCAATCTGTGCTGGCGCTAACGTTGGGTGCCACGATAGCCCCAACGCGGATTCTCGCGAGCCATGCGCGCCACGAGTGCCCGAACCTCATCTGCCTTCGGCGGGCGGCCGAGCGTGTGCGCCCAAGCGCCTTACCTTTCTCTGCTAACGCGCGGCAGCTCTACTACCCGTGAGCCCGCGAGGTTATCGGGCCAGCAGGCTTTCGACTGCCTTCAGGCTGCGCTTCTCATTGGCAAGTTCTTTCACTGCGAAGTCCTCGATGGCTTTTTCATGCGCATACACGTAGGAGAAGAATTCCAGGTCAGATTCCTTGCTGTGCTTCTTCAAGCGCAGGAAGTTCTCCTGGAAAGGTACCGTAGCGTCACGAACAAGCTTCATCGCGAATCGCCAGGGCAAAATGCCGAGCGCCGCGCCCTCGATCTGCCCCTTAAGCGCCCAGCCTTTCGGCTCAACCACTGGCTGGCCTGACTCGCTCATGTAAGACAGGTAGCGCGCCAGCGTTTGTTCCTCCAGCGCTTTCAGGGTCAGCCACTTTTGCTCGCGTTCAGGATTTCGGGTCAGCCGTGCTGCTGTGGCAAAGACTGCCTTCCCGTAAATTTCCGATTCGTGGATGCGCTGCAGGTCGTCTTTGTATTGGGCGTATGTCATGGCCAGCTTACCTCCGGGTTGACGCTTGTGTCCCACCGCCGTGGCTGCGGGCGATGTCGTTCAACGCCGCCTCGAGGGCGCTGGAGTAGGCGTCCGCATCTTCAATGAACGGCATGTGCCCCACATCGCGGAACACCACGATCTTCGCACCCGGAACCTTGCCGGCAATGACGAGCGACTGGCTTGCGGGCACCACCGGATCATGGCTGCCGGCAAGGACGTAGCAAGGAATCTTGATCTCGAGCAGGCGGTGTCCGATGTCGATTCGCGAAATCCCGTTGAACAGAGGAAACAGCGCTGCCGGGTCCTGCTGGCTGGTGTCTGGCCTGATGTTGTCGAGCATGCGTCCGCTGAGCGGGTTGGATCGGTAAGCCTTCCGGTCGTACGCCAGGAGGCTGGCAAACAGGCGCTGCACGAAACGGCTGGAACGAGCCACCAGGATGCAGGCATAGAAGGGATATCTTGCCCACCCCCCCAGGCTCGCCAGCCACAAGAGCTGCCCCTCGACGCCGCTCCATTTCCCCGCATGGAAGCCCGCCACGCTGACGACGCCAATGACGTTCCGAGCTTGGTGAACCGCGAGATTCAGCGCGCTGAAGCCCCCGGTAGAGTGCCCGACGACAATGGCCTGCCTGCCGTGCAACAGGGCATCCAGGGCACCGCCCATCACGCGGGAAAACCATTGCGCGTCCACCTGGGTCGGTGAGAAGTCCCTTGGCACGGCAGACGGATGATGCGCCGGCAAACTCAGGGAATACCAGGCCCTGCCTTCCTTGAACCCGGGCGGGACGCAATCGCGCCAGAAGTTCACGGAGGCCAGCACGCCATGGATGAACACGACAGCCGGCTCATCGGCTCGGATCAGGTGCTCATTCACTGCCAGGTAGGCCAGACGATGCCCCTCCACATCGACGAATCCTTCCCTGACGTTCATGCCACCCTCACTGCCTGGCTGAAACAATGGCTCCTCATGACGCCACCCGCCAACACTTATAGAACACGAGCTCGGCTTTACTCTCCTTCATGGGCGGCAGTGTGCACGATGGCAGCCATTAGAGGGAGCGAAACGCGATTGGGGCGCTGGCGCTGATGTCGTCTAACCTTACTTTTTGTAGCGGATGGCAGGGCCTGGTAGCACTGTAGACGCCTCAATCGCGTCTCTCCGATTCCGGTGATAGGCCCGCGCGCTGCCTCACGACGCGAATGAACTCGTCGGGATCCCTTGGCGTGAGCCACGCTTTGCGCCAAATCGAGCCGGACTTTTTTTGCAGGAAGACGCGCTTACTTAACATCCGGTTCGACAGGTTCCACGTGCCCCACCAATCGCGCATCGACCCCCCATATCGCACGTCAAGGATGTCGGAGAACAAAACGCAGCCCACCCTTAACAGGGAAAAGAAAAGCCTGAACTCAATCCCGCGTTCGGTCACATAGTAGTCGACGACAAATGTGAACATTGCTCCCTTAGAGTTCCTCAGGATGCCCTCGGTTTCCGTACTCTCTGTCCAAATCGTATTCGTCACATACCTGCTTATACTAAACCATTCTGATGCACCGACGGTGGTCGACACAAACCAAGTATCGCCACTACTTGCGACCTGAAATAGGTACAGAGATAGGCGTAAACAGTCATCCAGGCGATCGAGAGGGTCGCAAGTGGCGACATGTGCCGGCAGGATACCTCAAAACGCGCAATAGATGCCGTCGTCCATGTTCGTGCAGGCCGTAAAGCCTCCGTCGCTACACAGTTGCGAGGCGCATCCGCAGGGATCCCGGTCAGCTCGACACGGTCATCAAGCTATTTGATGATTTCGCGCGTCGCGACGTGTGGTGAGCGCAGGCATCCAGGAGTGAACAGCGTCTCCGCCTGTCACGGCTCCGCGAAATGAAGCGTGAAATCCTGCTCGCTCCTGTAGACGCTTTTGGCGATTGCTACGACCACGCGCTCGCACGGCTCCGGGGCGAATTTCATACGGAGCGGCAACGCGTTCTCGCCGCTGCGCTCCCCAGACCGCTTTAGAAGCTTACCTTCCATCCGGTTGCTTCCATTCCTTCCAGTTCGGGGCGAATGGTCTGCTCGGAGGCAGACCATGGATAACCGGCAAATGGAAAGTGCCAGCTTCGCCTGCGTCGCACACTGCCGCACTTATCGTGTGGAAGGAGAGCAATCCATCGCTCGGCCTCTGCGTCGTCCCTATCGACGCCATCCCCGTTCCCGTAGGCCATGCCCAAACGCTCTATCGCCTCGCGATAGCCTTGCTCGGCGGCCTTGCGATACCACCGCACCGCTTCGGCGCTGTCCTTAGGAACGCCCAAACCGTACGCATGGGCGAGACCCAAATGGAACTGCGCGGCCGCTACCCCTTGCATCGCCGCCTTGCGCCACCATCTCCCCGCGGCGACCTGACTCTCGGCGGTGCCTAAGCCATGGGTATAAGCCAGTCCCAAATTAAATTGCGCGTTCGAGTGGCCCTGATCTGCAGCCTGGCGCCACCATCGCACCGCTTCGGCTAGATCAATGGGCACGCCGAACCCGCCCACGTATGCCAAGGCCAAACTGTATTGGGCCTTGGCATGGCCTCGTTCAGCAGCGCTACGGAAGGATCGCGTCGCAGCGACGGGATCCGCGACCCCATTGATGCCATAGGAGTAGGTGGCTCCCCTTACGTACTGCTCCTGGGGCGTATCGCAGCCACCAACCGTCAAACAAAGTACGATGCATAAGGTGCGGCAGCGAACGAGCACGTTCCGTCTACTCTGGATGCGAACGTCGTCAGCGACGCCGCTATCGCTCCTCCCCAGGATGCGCCTGGGGTAATGACTCCGTTCCATCGGCATAGCGACAGCGCTTGCCGCGGAATGTTCCCACAAGCATCCTCGCGGAGGCATGCTCGACGTCGTAGGCCTGCAAACGCGCGCTTCAGCGCGCCAAGAACCGCGCGCCCTCACCCCGGCGCAGTTCGGGCTGCCGCTCCCGTTCACGGAGAACGGGCAAAACCGCACCAAGCCCAACTCATGGGCCCACTTATCGTTCGCGCGGGCCAGGAGTTGCCGTCATCCGGCGGCCGTGTTGGGCTATGTCGTGTGGCGTGCGCATGTGTGGTGGCAGGTCGATAACTGCCTGGATCGCGGTGGTTGCTGGGTTTACGGGCAAGGCCAGTGTAGGTTTCACGAGCAAACGCTTGGGACGAATCACGAATCACGCAAGTAAACGGCCCAACGCCCGTATTGCTCACGCGCAGCTACTGCGGCTATGCGCGCCGACAGCCTTAGCGTTACCTCCCTGAGATATCGAGAACTGTCACCTCAGGCCGCGCGCAAAACCTTACGCGCGGAGCAGCACCGCCCTCCATGCCGATACCTCGATTCACGTAAAGCCACATGCCATCAATCTGATGCAAACCGGACTCGAAGCGCTTGCCGAATCGAGAGAAAGTTACGAGAGCGCCATACCAGGGTAGCGCAACCTGCCCCCCATGTGTGTGCCCCGCCAAGTATAGATCCGCCCCGTGCTCGGATGCCTCGTACGCCCAGTCTGGATAGTGGTGAAGCAAGATATGGAGGTCGCTCCGGGGAGCTGCAGCCAACAAGGCGGGGAGTGCTTGCTGGCCATCAACACTCAGGCCTCCGACCCAAACGTTTCGCCCCCGCACAGCAACGCTCACTGCGCTGTTGGCAACCTCCTGCGCGCCGGTTCCATCAAACAGCTTGAGCTCTGACCAATACCAAACATCCCAATTGCCCCGAACAGCGACGGTAGGTGCGATGCGCGCGAGAGCCGCTAGAAAGGGTTTGAATACGGACAAGCCGTCGGGAGAGTTGATGGCGTCCCCAGTAAAGACGATGAGGTCCGGTGCTTGCGCTGCAATCAGGGCTGGAAGCTCCGTCTCGAGGCGCGGCTCAGGGTCCGAGTGAACATCAGAGATATGCACGATCCGAAGGTGTTCTCCATGAGCCAACTTTTTGCTGTTCAGAGAAACATGTTCCACCGCCGGCCAATAGGGCTCAATCCAAATACCGTACGCCCCGCACAAGAAGCCGACGAGGGCGAGTGCGGAACTCAATTGGAACAGCGCACGCTCTCCGCGAGACAAGCCATGGGCGCTGGTTCGCGCGCGCCACGCGCGTGCTGCTAGCAAGCCAGAACAGACATACACCGCACCCACCGCCGACAGAAACACCAGGACGCGAAGTCGTTCCTCGGGAAGCATCTGGCTCATCGTGTCTGCGTCTTGTAGGCCGGGCAAGCGCCGCGCCACGACGCTGCATGGGTGAGCGTCTCTGAGTCTCACGAAGCAACGCTGGACACGTTCGGGACGACGCGGGCATAACGCCGCAATCGCAACACGATCTGTCCAGGCGCGCCAGCCCAAACCCGTTCACGTCAGCTGTGTCATGCGGGCGGCGCGGGTACTGCTAAGGTCGCCGAATGCGAGCCCAACCCATGATCGTGTGCCGTGATGTCGAAGCTTCGAGTCGCTTCTACCAGACGCTTCTCGGCTGCGAGAGCGCTCACGGCGGCCCCGAATACGACCGCCTCGCCGACCCCAAGCTGCATCACAGCCAATGGGGCACCGATGGGCTGATTTTGCAGCTTCACGCCTGGGAGGCCGATCATCACCACGGCCATCTCGGCGACCCCAAGCTGCCGATCGGCAACGGCATGTTTCTCTGGTTTGAGGTTGACGATTTCGACGCTGCAGTCGCGCGCGCCCGTGAGATCAAAGCCAGGGTCGTCCTCGATGTGCACCGAAACCCGAACGCCTCGCACCGCGAGTTCTGGCTCTCCGATACGGATGGTTACACGGTCGTGCTGGCATCGCCGGATGGCGAAGCACCTGACCTCCCGCCGGCATGAACAAGGTAAGGCGCAGACGCGCCGGGCACCGGTGCAGGTGCCTCAACGCCAACCAGGTAGATCTCTCTGGCAGAGCCCCACTGGTTCCCTCACGCCTGTGCAGGTGGGCAGCGCGACAGATTGGCATTCCGTGTCCGTGGGCAGGTACCACACGTGCGCGATGCGTGCGCGGCACAGATTTCGCACTAGCAGCCCATGGACCCGAGAACGGATCGCGAAGGGGACGACTGATGGCGACCAAAAAAAAGGCTGCAGGCAAAGAGACGACGGCGGGCAGGAAGT
>JBKJIA010000233.1:0-10033 GCA_046598735.1 Polyangiales bacterium | reverse complement strand
CGCGGAATCGGCGGACGATCTAGAAGCGCTGCGACAAAGGATTGTCGAATTGCAGGACGAGCTGGTGGCGCGCGATGATTTCATCGCTTCTGTGGCCCACGAGCTTCGCAATCCCATCGCACCGGTTTTTTTGCATCTCGAGCAGCTCAATCACATTGCGCGTAACGCGCCCGAGGGCACGCTCGCCGCGAGCTGGCTCTTGCCACAGCTTGCGCGCTTTGGTGAGCGTCTGCATCGTTTCTTGTCGTCGCTGGATCGCATCTTGGATGTCTCCCAAATGCGCGCGGGGCGCCTCGATTTACAGTTCGAGCCCGTCGATTTTGCGGAGGTCGTCCACGAGATCGCCGCTCGCTTCGAGCGTGAGCTTGCGGCCGCCGGCTCCTCGCTGCGAGTTCAGGCGCCAAGCTCGGTGGTCGGTGCCTGGGACAGGCTGCGGCTCGAGCAGATCGTCAGCAACCTCCTTTCCAATGCGATTCGCTATGGGAATGGTAAGGCCATCGAGATCACGCTCACTGCCGACGCGGATCACGCATACCTTACGGTTCGCGACCAGGGCGTGGGTATCGCCGAGGACAACCAACACCGCATATTCAACCGCTTCGAGCGAGCTGGAGCACGAACGCGCGGTGGCTTCGGCGTGGGGCTCTGGATCGTTGATCAGCTGACCCGAGCCATGGCAGGCACAGTCAGCTTGCAGAGTCGAGTGGGCGAAGGCTCGACCTTTACCGTTCGCTTACCCGTCGCCAGAACGGAACCGACCCATGAGTGATGACTCCTTGCCGACCGTGCCCACGCATATTCCTGGGCTCGATCAGATCCTGGCTGGCGGCTTTATCGCGGGCGGCGTTTACATCGTTGAAGGCCCGCCCGGTGCGGGCAAAACCACCCTAGGCAGCCAATTTTGTTTCGGGCACGCGGCGGCGGGCGGCCGCGCATTGTACGTGACGTTGTTGGCGGAGCAGCACACGCGGCTACTCGCGCACCTGCGGCACATGGCGTTCTTTGACGTCAGGTTGGTGCCTGATCGCGTCAGCTACATCAGTGCCTTCAAAGTCCTCGAGAACGACGGGCTCGGCAGCGTGCTCAAGATGGTGCGCCATGCCATCGCCGAGCAAAAGATAAGCGCGATCGTGCTCGATGGGCTGAGCTCCGCCGAAGAGGCCGCGCTCTGCGCCAAGGACTTCAAGAAGTTCATTCACGAGCTTCAGATCATCACCAGTATGACTGGGTGCACCGCGCTACTCCTCAACACCACCGAGCGGCCGGGGGGCTCCCGGCCTGAACGCACCATGGTCGATGGCATCATCGAGCTCGAGGATACGAGCGTGGGCCAGCATGCCGTGCGCTACCTCATCGCCCGCAAGATGCGCGGTGCTCCGCAAGTGCGCGGTCGCCACTTCATGAAAATTAGTGACGCTGGTTTGCGCGTCATCCCCCGCATCGAAACCAGCGCGTTGGGCTTGGCTCCGGGTGAGCATGGCGCGCCAGGCGCGGGCCGGTTGAGCGTGGGCATTACGGGTGTGGACAAGATGCTGCTGGGCGGCATTCCTGAGCGCAGCATCACCGCGGTCGTAGGTCCATCGGGCAGCGGAAAGACCATTCTTGGAATGCAGTTTCTGAACGCGGGAATCGCCGCGGATGAAGTCGGAATCTACTTTGGCTTCTTCGAGCGTCCGACCGCGGTTTTGGATAAGAGCACGCGTTTGGGGCTGAGTCTCGAGAGCGCAGTGGGTAAGGGACGCCTCTCACTCCATTGGCAGCGCCCCATCGAGGGTGTGATCGACCTGTACGCGGACCGCCTGCTCGAGATTGTTCGAACTTCGCGCGCCAAGCGGCTTTTTATCGATGGATTGCAAGGCTTTCAGGCGGCGGCTACGGACCCCGACCGTCTGCGCGAAGTGCTGTCCTGCCTCACAGACGAATTGGAGGCGCTCGGTGTGACGACGCTGTACAGCTCCGAGACGCCTGACCTATTCGGCGAGGACACGAGGCTGTCTACGCTCGGTATGTCCGCAATCACGCATAATATTATCCTGCTCCGCCATCTGGAACGGGCGTCCGAGACGATTCGCCGCATCTCGATCCTTAAACTGCGTGATGGGGGGCATGACCATCGAATCAGTGAATTTTCTATCACCGATAGTGGCATCCATCTTGCTGCTCTGACTGACCCTAGTAAGGGGACGCGCCCAGCTTCTGGCGCGGGTAAAAATGCCAAAACCCCAAGTCCTCCAGCCAGGAAGCGCGGCGCGCGCAAACGGGCATGAAGAACAGAATCCTCATCGTAGATGACGAGTACGGGCTCGCCGATATCGTCGCCGAAATCCTCACGGAGCACGGCTATGAGACGTCGCTAGCCATCAACGGCAAGCAGGCTCTCGAGCGCATGGAGTCAACTGTGCCGGACCTGGTGCTGCTAGACGTCATGATGCCGGTTCTCGACGGTCGAACGATGCTGAATCGAATGAGGAGCAATCCTCTGCAACGCGACATCCCAGTGATCATGATGACCGCGCTGCCGGAAGCTCTGCCCGAGGACGCATCCTCTTTCCAGGGCTCTTTAAAAAAGCCATTTTCGCAGGAAGCCCTGCTCGTGATCGTGCGGCAACTGTTGGGACCCTAACACAGGATCGCGCGGCGTCTTTATGGGCCGAAGATGCGCAACGTGCACCGCATGATCAGCACATGTGGCGCATAGCTACGATATGCGAGATGGATGGTTCTTGCCGTGCTTGCGGCTCACGCGGCTGAGCAATCTAAATTGCTAAGTTGCTGGTTAGGCTTCGATTCTATAGGAGATGTGGTCTCCCACAGCCTTCGCAGGCGTGGTTAGTGTGGCCGCTTCGCGTGCGCCGCGAGGCTCGGAGAAACCGTAAACCTCTGGAATAACGAGGTTAGCGGCGCCGGCACGGTATGTGTATCACTACTAAGCATGGGCGCGAATTCATTCCCTCAGGCTGAGCGACGTTTGCACATCGCTGTCGCCGACGACGATGACGATACCCGCACCTTGATGGTGTCGGCTCTTCGCCGTTGTGGCTACGAGGTCTATGAGGCTCGAGACGGTGAGGAGCTGCTTTCCCATTGTGAAGTCCGAGTGCGGGATAGACAGCCCACTGACGTGGTAGTCACAGACATCGGAATGCCCGGTTGCGATGGCGTGAACGCGACCAAGGCTCTGCTCAGCCAATGCCCACTGTTGCGCATCATCCTCGTGACCGGATTTCGCGACGCAGAGACTTGGAAACACGCCTACGCTTCTGGCGCCGTCTTAGTGTTGGGCAAACCCGTGCCTGTGGATAGGTTAGTGGCGGCGGTCGCGGCGGCAGCGATGGTTTAGGGCCAATGCCGGTCAGTTAGGCGCAGTTAGTCGGTCTCCGGCGCCCTCACCCCGGCCCTTGTATGATCTCAGGGGCTGAGATCATACAAGGGGCTGAGATCATACAAGGGGCCGGGGGTGAGGGCGCAGGAGTGCGCCGGAGACCCGTTGAACCTGCGCTCCGTTAAAATCGCAGGGTACCAAATCTCCCGTTCACCTTGACTCGCCCTTGCTAGGGGTCGATAGATGTGGTGATTCGCGACACCCCTCGTGCTCGCGGCTGGATGCAGGGTGCTTGATCCCTTCCCAGATGAAGCGGAGAGGCTAGTGGCATTGCCCGACGAACACTCGCACGCCGCCTACGTAGACGCCTGGCTTCGGCGCGCGGTGCGCCCAGCGTCGCCTGACACTCTCTTGGTTTCTTTCGATTTGGCGCTCAACGCGCTGTGGGCGCGCACTAAGGCCACACTGGGCGAAGTGACCCTGACGGCCATCGTCGAGCGGGTGCTGTATCTTTCCTCGGAAGAGTTCCCTTTCATCGCTGCGATCAAAGTCGAGCCGGCCAACGGGATCATGTGTCACGACCTCCAAGAGCAGCTTGCCCCGCTGCCCTCGTCCCAGGCCGAGCAGGGTATGCGCTTCGTACTGGTGGAGCTTCTTACCGTGCTTGGTAATTTGACTGCAGAGATTCTTACGCCGGAACTGCACGCCGAGCTGTCGCGCCTAGCGGTGCGGGAAGTGTCCAGCCTGGAGCAAGGGCGAAAAGCTCCCGAGCCAACGCAGCGGCAAGCCGCGAGGATCAAAGCGCATGACGAAGAAACCTGACATTACGCGCGTCGCGACGGGCGTTCCCAACCTCGATGCCATCCTCCACGGAGGCTTGCCGAAGGGGTCGGTTACGGTGGTAAGTGGCGCCCCTGGTTCCGGCAAGAGCATCTTGAGTCAGCAGGTCGGTTTCCATAACGCGTCCGCCCAGAGTCGCGCCTTGTTCTTCAGCACGCTCTCAGAACCCACCGCCAAAACATTGCGACATTTGCGGCCGTTCGCATTTTTCGACGCCAAGAAGATGGAGAGTGCCGTTCAGTTCGTAGACCTCGGGGTCATGCTGCGCACGCAAGCCTTGGAAGCGGTGTCGTCGCTGATCATGGAGCAGGTCAAGAAGGTCAAGCCCACCCTGGTGGTGATCGATAGCTTCAAGGTGTTTGCGGATCTGGCGCGCTCCACGGAAGATCTGAGGAAGTTCGGCTACGAGCTCGTCGTCAATCTGATGGCCTGGGAGACCACCGCCTTACTCCTTGGAGAGTTCGGCGCGAACGAGTACGAAAGTAACCCGTTCTTCTCGATCGTGGATGGTCTGGTGGTGCTCTCGCAGCGCGAGTACAACGGTGAGCAGCAGCGGTTCTGCCGCGTCGTCAAGATGCGCGGTACCGATCACAGCCGCGACGAGCACCCCTTCAGGATTACCTCCGAGGGCGTGCAGGTGTTCGCGCCGCGCGTGCTGATTACCCGTGAAGCAGCAGCCGATCCGGCCGGCGGCGATGCTCCGGCCCGCTGCAAGACGCACATCACCAAGGTGGACGAGCTGCTTGGCCCAGGCATTCCTTGGGGCTCGAGCGTGTTGTTGAGCGGCGTCGCAGGAACCGGTAAGACGGTGTTCGGGCTCGAGTTTCTCTACCGCGGGGCCGAGGCAGGCGAAAAGGGTATCCTATTTTCCTTCGAGGAAACTGAGGAGCGACTGCTGGCGGCGGCCCTGGGCCTGGGCTGGGATCTCAAGCCCCATGTCGCAAGCGGCATGCTCGAGATTGTCTTCATCCCGCAGCCTAACATCATGGTCGAGGCTCACCTCCTGATGATGAAGGACCGCATCGACGCGATGCAAGCCAAGCGCGTGGTGATCGACTCCGTGTCGGTGTTCTTGCACGCGATCAAAGACCCCCAGATCAGCCGGGAGAAGACTTTCCATCTGTGCACGATCGTGCAAAACGCCAATGCCGTCGCCCTGTTTGCCACCGACATACCTTACGGTTCCAACCAGGTCAGTCGCTTTGGGGTGGAAGAAACCGTAGTCGACGGAGTGATCATCCTGAGCTCGACCGAAGAGGCCCTGGAGCGGGAGCGTTACATCGAGGTCTATAAGCTGCGAAACACGGCCCACCTCAAGGGGCGGCATAATATGGTGATCGGCAAGGGGGGGGTGTCCGTCTTTCCTCGCTACAGGGAAGACCTCCCCCTGGTCGCGCCGCCTGCGCCCCTCGAGAACGCTACGCGCCTGCCCTCGGGCATTCCGGGGCTCGATGTGCTGCTCAACGCTGGCTTTCTAAAGCGCAGCGTCACCTTACTCTCAGGCAGTCCGGGCGTGGGCAAGACGGTCTTCGGCATGCAGTTCCTGATCGAAGGCGCGCGGCGCAAGGAACGCGGTCTCTACGTCACGCTGGAGGAAGGTCCCGAGCAACTGCTTGCGAGCGCGGACGCGCTGGGCTTGCCCTTGCGTGAGATGGTCGATGCTGGCCTTGTCCATATCCTGTACGTGACGCGGGAGCATATTCTGGTGGGCCAGTTCCTGACGGTGCTCTTGGACGAGCTGCACGGCGCGCCGGTATCCCGTCTTGTGCTGGACGCAGCCACCCAGCTTTTGACCGAGGATATGCCGCTCAAAGAGCTGCGGCATGTACTGTATCGCTTGCTCGTGCGCATCAAGAGTTTGGACATCACGAGCCTGCTGACATTGGAAGCGCCCTCGCTCTACTCCTCGGAACAGGTGACCGAGGTAGGCTTTTCGCCGATTGCGGACAACCTGCTCATGCTTCGCTACCAGCAACAGACAGGTGGCCTCGCGCCCACTCTGACCATCGTCAAGACCCGGGGCAGCGACCACGATCGTCATACCCAGTACGTGATTGTCGAACAGGGGGGCATGCGCGTGGGTGCCTCTGTAGCCGGGCTGCCTACCGTTTCTCCCAGGCCTTAACAGCAGGCACCGCACGCACGGCATGCGGTGCTCACGCTCAGACAGGAGGCGCAGATGAAACAACTCGAGCACGCACATCGACGCCTGGAGCACCTCTACGAGATCGGAAAGCTGCTCGCGAGCTTCGAGAGTGTTGAGCGCACGCTCGATCCAGCCCTGGTGATCGCGAACCAGACCTTACCCTTGCGTAGCGCCATGCTGGTCGAGACCGACGAGGGGCAGTCCACGATGGTGAGCTGGGCAGCTGCGGGGCAAAGCGCCGAGCAGATGCTGGAGGGGCGCCGGCATTTGGAAGGTGCCTATAGCTACTTAGTCGGTGCCGAAGCGAGCGCGTTTTTGACCTGCCAGCACGAAGAACATGTCAACTTGCCGGGGCCGGCCACCCCGTCTGTAGACTTGGCGCAGCGCTTCATCGTCATACCCTTGGTGGTGGGTCATCGCACACCGTTCGGTGCGCTCCAGCTAGAAGGCGCGCGCGGCCTCGACAAGCACGATCTGATGTTCGTGAACGCGATCGCCAACCAGTTGGCCGTGGCGCTCGAACGGGACAGAGCTTGGCGTAAGGACATCGCGCAGCGCACGGCCGCAGAGATCCTCAAGGAGAAATACGAGGCGTTGGCCAACGAGAACGCTCGTCTGTACGAACAGGCGCAAATCGCCATCGCTCAGCGCGAACGAATTCTGGCCGTGGTTTCCCACGATCTGAGGACACCCCTGACTACGGTCTTGATGACACTCCAGGTGCTAGTAAAAAGCCAGGCGCCCGAAGAGCGACGCAAGGGCTTGCCCGAAGCCATCGGCAGAATTCAGCGCTCGGTCGAACGCATGAATCGGCTGATCGATGACTTACTGGACTTTGTTAACATCGAGGCAGGGCGCTTGGCGATCACGCGGCATAGCGAGGATCCAGCTTTGCTAATCCAGGAGACCCTCGCGAGCTTCGAAGGTGCGGCGCGCGAAAAGCATCTGCAGCTTACGGCCCATTCCGCTCTAAATCTGCCTCAGGCCTACTGCGATCGAGATCGTATCCTCCAGGTTTTGTCCAACATGGTGGGTAACGCGGCCAACGCGACGGGTGCAGGAGGGAGTATCCATCTGCGCGCAGAGTTGGTGGAACATCATCTTATGTTCTCAGTTTCCGATACGGGTCGCGGCATCGGCGCAAGCGACCGAGAGCACATCTTCGAGCGCTATTTTCGTAGCGAAGACTCGGCTTACAAAGGCACAGGTCTGGGCCTTGCGATCGCCAAGGGTATCGTCGATGCGCACGGCGGAAAAATCTGGGTCGAAAGCGAGCTAAATCGCGGCACCACCTTTTTCTTCACCGTTCCTGCAGTCGGTACCGCACGTGCTGGGGAAGTGGCTCTGCACTCCTGAAACCGCCGCACTGTCTTCAGTGGTAAGATCTTAGTGGTAACTTCGCGCCGATTGTAGCTCACGCAACCGCTCGGCCAGTACGCGGCGGAGGGTCTCGCTGCGAAAGGGCTTCGTCAGGAAAGGCATGTCGAGCCCGTCCACAAACTGGCGCGCCTCCTCGCTGAACGTGCCACCCGTCATAAAGATCAGGCGCTCAGCATGTTCCGAATGGGCACATGCCAGCTCCGAGTAGAGATCCATGCCAGTTAGATCCGGCATCATCAGATCGCAAAGAATAAGATCGAAGGATTGGCCCGTCTCCAGGAGGTCGAGCGCGGCGCGCGAGCTCGTTAGCGCGGTCACTTCGTACTGGGAGCGCAGCATGTTGGACAGCATCTCGCCCATCATCGGCTCGTCGTCGATCACGAGCAAGGTGGCGCGCTCCGCAAGTGGAAACGTTCGTACTTTCGCTCGGGGAGCCGCTGCGGCCGCACTTGGAGCGTTCAGAGCGTTCAGATGGGCAGGCAACGTCACGAAAAACGTGGAGCCTGCGCCGACTCGGCTTTCGACACGAATGCTACCCCCCATGCCTGTGACAAGACCCTTGGAAATGGATAGTCCCAGGCCCATGCCGGACCCGATCTCCTTGGTAGAGAAAAAGGGATCGAAAATGCGCTGCACCAGCTCAGGTGGCATGCCCGAGCCCGAATCGGAGATGCTTATGATGACCTCGGAATCGATGCCCACGCGCGTGGTGACTCGGATCTTATGTTGGGCCCTATCGCCCGTGCCGATGGCGTGTACGGCATTGATCAAAAGGTTGATGAATACCTGCCCAAGCTTGGTGGGGTTACCTAATACCGCCGGCACGCTCGCATAGTCTCGCTCGAGCTGAGCATGGTTCCGAATCTCACTGGCCACCAAAAGCACGCTGGATTCCAAGATGTCTTGCACATTCATGGCAACCAGCTGCTCGGTGTCGGCGCGAGCAAAAATGGAGATGCCGCGCACGATGCTGGCGATGCGCTCTGCGCCCTGCTGGGTTTGCTCAAGCAAATGGGTTAGACGCGTGGCCCGATCGTCTGCTGAGCCGGGCAATTGTCCCATCAAGTCGTGCCACTCGCGTTGAGCCAATTCTAAGTTCCCTAAGACAAAACCGAGCGGATTGTTGACCTCGTGGGCAAGCCCTGCAGCGAGCACTCCCAAGGAGCGTATGCGGTCGAGCTCCACGGATCGGGTTTCGAGCAGCGTGCGCTCGCGTGCTAGCAGCAAGCGCTCGACGGTCTCGACCAGGACCGCGGGGAGGACCGGCTTTTGAAGGTAGCGATCTGCATCGATCGCCGCCGATTGGGGCGAGCCGTCTCCCGTCATCACGATCACTGGAATGCTGGCCCATTCCGGATTGAGGCGCTGGGCCACCCGGAACGCCCAGCCGTTCACGTTGGGCATGAGCAAATCAAGCAAGATCACGTCGGGTATGGTGCCTGCGCGCAGGTGCTCTAGCGCCTCGCTCCCGTCGTAGCAGCGGTCAATCTCGTAGCCTGCGCCCTTCAATACGACCGCGATTGCCTCGGCCATGTCGCGGTCGTCTTCTACGAGCATCACGCTGCTCGAGCGCGCTTCGCGTTGCACTTGCGCCGTTTCCATCCAGTGCTCCCTACCGTCAGCTGCGTCGTGGTCCAAGGTAACCCATCGTCACTCATTGAGGGACATCGTTTTCCTGATCGACGCTCCCCGCCTTCGCGGCACCGTCACCTTCCGCGGCCCCCAACACGGGCTGTGGCAACGTGGTAAGGTGGCCCCTAAGCATGTCCATCCCAGAACATCCGCGTACACCTGAACGAGCGCAGACCGATGAAAGTCTGCGTCTTGAGCGCGAAAAGGCGGACGAAGCAGTCGGCGACGACCTCTCCGAAATGGATCAGACGGCCGATGCCATCATCAGCAAAGCGCGCGCGCGAGCAGACGGGGTGCTTGCGGCAGCGCGCGCCAAAATGGATCGTTCCCTCGCCCCTTTTGTGCGTGGCAGCCGCGTGGCCGAGGCTACAGCAGGAGAGCGCGCCATCGAGGATCAAATCCTGGAAGAGGAGCGCGATAAGGCGGACGACGTCTTGCGCTTGGAACGTGCAGAGCACGGCCTGCTGCTCGCGCAGGAACGGGATGCCACGGACAAGGACCTCGCCAAGGAGCGAGGCCGGTCCGATGATGCGCTTGCGACGCGCGACGAGTTCCTGGGCATCGTCAGTCACGACCTGCGCAACATGCTCACCTCCGTGGTTGGCTTCGCGCATTTGATCGGCGATGAAATAACGAGCGCAAAGCCGCCCGCGGAAGCCCTCAGGTATGTTCACCGCATTCAGCGTGCGAGTGCCCGGATGGACCGTCTGGTG
>JBKJIA010000633.1:0-17468 GCA_046598735.1 Polyangiales bacterium | reverse complement strand
GCGCCGACCGTGGATACTCAGGAAAGAGAGTATCCGCGTTTCGAATCGGCGCGCTTGGCTTCATCAGTTTGGGTTTGGGGGGTAGGGTAGGCGTAGGCGCTTGTGCCGCCGTACCGGTTCCTCCCACCACGCCCGTTAGAAATCCATCACGACCCTCACCAGGAGTAGGCGCAGGGGCAAGATCCCCCGCGGACTCTTCCGGCTTCTCTTCGGGAATCTCATCAGGCGCTTTGAGCTCTTGCCGAATCACCTTGGCGCGCGCGGGTGCGGTCGAGACCACCTTCTGCGGCTTAAGAGGCTCCGGCGCGGGCGGCGGCGGCGGCGGTTCAGGCGGTGGCTTGAATTCCACCTGCACAAGCTTCTCTTCTTGCGCAATCTTACGAACCGCGGCCGTCGCCAACACTGCGGAGCCAAACACGCCCACATAGATGATGGCGGATCCGAGCAACGACATGCCGAGACGACGTCGGTCTCGCGTGCCTAGTTTGCGATCAAAATCCTCGAACATGCACTGCTGCTCCCGTCGGGAAATCCCTGCCGCTTCCCCAACACAGAAGGCGTGTGGACCAGGGCCTCTTCTGCCTCACGCGCTCGCTACATCTTATAGATAGCGCGGGTAAAGAAGTAACGACCGATAAAATCGTAGGTATTCGCGTTGGAGTTCGTGTCGCCATCAAGGAAGAACGGCGGGGTCTCATCCAAAAGGTTGCTTACCCCACCAACGACAGTTAGCTGATCAAAGCTATACTGAGCCGACAAATCCCAGTAAATGATCTGATCAACCCAGTCATCGGGGATCGAACCGTAAGGTGCTTGGAAGTACTTGGCGCCGCCGATGTAACGATTCGTGCTCGTGGCTGACCAGTTCTCGCCGGAGACTGTGGCGTTAAAGGTCCAGCGCCACTCGGTGTACGTTCCGGACCCAGCCGTGATCTTCTTGCCGTAGCGCACCTTGTCGCCATTCAGGGTGTCGTCGTAGTACAGCAGACGATTTCCTTGCCAGCCGAGATTCAGGCGGTTCTCTGCGGGTAAACCGATGGCTGCAAGACCTATGTCGTAGTTGAGCGCGGCATCGAAGCCCGCAGTCTCGCTCTTGCCGATGTTTTGCAAGCGCGCGTTGAGCTTGTTGATGGCGCCGTTGGGTCCGCGGCCAAGGTTGTCGCACGTCTCGGCGCTCAAGCCGGGGCTGTTGTAACAGTTGTCCAGCAGGTACTGCGGCTGCGGATTCGTGATCGCGTTATCGACGTTGACTTGGTAGTAGTCGACACTCGCAGTGACCGTTCCCGCCTCCCGTGGGATGAAGGTCGGCGTGAGCACGAGGCCGACGTCAAACACGGTCGCGGTTTCGGCTTCGAGCTTCTTGTTGCCACCGATGTTCGTGCGGATCTGGCTACCACTGATAGAGTTCTGGTTGTAACCAGCAGGCACTCCCTGAGCCATGCAGTTCTTGCGAACTTCCTCACTGGGAGCAGCGGTATCCCAGTTGTTGCAAGGATCGGTGAGCGTCTCGTAGGAGTCAGCATTGCCACCGAACAGGTCCGTGATGGCGGGATTGCGGAAC
Source organism: Polyangiales bacterium (assembly GCA_046598735.1). Classification (GTDB taxonomy): domain Bacteria; phylum Myxococcota_A; class Polyangia; order Polyangiales; family DASUME01; genus DASUME01. The sequence continues at coordinate 15,907 of JBKJIA010000633.1, read as the reverse complement.
GCTTTTGAGTACGTTCCACGAAACTTGAAGTCCTTGGTGGGCGCATAAACAGCGGACGTGCGCCAGGTGAACTTGGAACCGAACGAATCGTAGTAGGACGTACGACCTGCCAAGTCGATGGACAGCTCTTCGGCGCCGGGCAAGCCAGTAAGAATGGGGATACCCATTTCCAGGAAGCCCTCGTAGGCATTGAAGTTCCCGCGCGTCGGGTCAAGGCCGTTGCCTGCCGACTCACCGGCAATGGTCACAGGACTCGGCTGGTTATAGCCAGCTTCGCGACGGTACAAGAGACCACCGGCGAGACCGAGCTTACCGGCGCCCCAGAGGTCCACGGGCTTGGCGCTCACGGAGGCACCGGAGCTTACTTGCGAGTAACCGGTGGTCGCCACGTCCTTGTACCGGATGTAGTCGACTACGGCCGGCTGCAGATCTCCCGCTCCGAAGAAGTCGCCGACCACGCAGCCAGTCGCAGCATTCGCAGCGCAGGCCGTCGGGTCCGCGCTTTCGATTGAGCGCGATAGATTGATCGAGTTGCTGGTGGTGGCGCTGGAGCGACTGATGCCAAAGTTGCCGTAGACTTCCCAGTCGAGCTCGTACTTCGGCACATCGCCGGCAAAGCCAAACACCGCACGGGTCGTGTTCGCATCGATGTCATTGATGCGGTCGCCAACTTCGACGTTACGGCGCAGCAACGTGATGGAGTCGGTGCCAGCGGGTAGCGACGCCAAATAGTCCTTGGGAATGTAAGGATTCGTTACTGGAACAGAGAACCCATTGGGGTATGTGCTGTTGCCACCGATGAAGGGTTGCGGGGCCAGCTTGGTCTGGCTGTGACGGTAGGTATGCATACCTTCCATGAACGCCCGGCTGTGCTTGGTGAGATCGTAGTCCGCGAGCAGCGTGACCTGAAACCGCTCCTGGGTGCCTGCGAGGTACTGCCGCTTCGAGAAGAAGTAGCGGTCATCCTTGTTATAGGAATCGAAGGGTGCGTAGCCGCGGCCATCCGGGCCTGGGTTGAATACGGCGCCACCAGCGCGGCCCGCCGGCACGGCACCGCTACCGTAGATGACGTCCACCCCGTCAGACTTGTCGTAGCCATTGGTGAAGCTGCGATCGCCGATCGAGTCGCGCGCCCACTTGCGGTCCTTCTGCCAGACAGGACGACGAACCAAGCCCGTGACGTTGACCGTCACATTGCCCTTGTCGTGGTTCTTGCCCATGGTCACGCCCATGCCGAGTTCCTCCGCGTCTCCCTGACCGGAGATGCCACCAATAAGGTCTGCACGTACGCCGTCGAAGTCATCCTTCAAGATGATGTTGACCACACCGGCCACGGCGTCGGAGCCGTAGATTACTGCGGCGCCTTCGAGCAGCACATCGATGCGCTCTACCATCGCGATCGGGATCGTATTGAAGTCGACGGAGTCGCCGCCGCTGCTCACGAACCTGCGACCGTTCACGAGCACGAGCGTGCGTGTCGAACCAAGGTTACGCAGGTCGAGGGTTGCGAGACCTTCACCGCCGTTGTTGTTGTTCTTGTTGATGCCCTGCAACGAGACGTTGGGCAGGCGTCGCAAGACTTCGTCCACCGTGGTGGCACCCGTGCGCTGGATGTCCTTGGCGGTCACCACCGTCACGTGACTGGCCTGCTGGGTGGTGCTGCCACTAATACGGCTACCCGTAACAGTGACGACCTCTTCACCGGAGCGGCTGATGGTGGCTTCGCCTGACGAAGGAGCGATCTCGATCACTTCTTCTTCCTCGACGGCAGGCTCTTCGAGCACGGGCCCTTCGGCGCCGGGCTCGAGCGTGACGGGTGGCAATGGAGGTGGAGGCTCGGGAGCTGCTTCCGGCGCGGGTTCGATAGGTGCGGGTGCCTCAGGCGCCGCAGGTGCAGGGACCGGTTCCGTGGGAGCAGGCGCCGGCTGCGCGGGCGCCGTTGGCGGAACCGGCGGAGTCTGCGCGAGCGCAGGTAAGGTATGCGCGGATAGCGCCACGACGCTCGAGAGCGCGATCATGCTTTTTAGAAACGGCACGCGTGCGAACATGAGAGAACCGATCCTGCGGGTGAGAGGGTAGTTAGCGGTGGTGGATGTCTTAGGCATGGTCATCACTCACACACCCATTCGAGCTTCGCGGCGCTCTTCTTCGCATTGCATTCAGAATCGCTATCGCAGGCGCAGGTACCCTCTGGCGTGCAGATGGAACCGAGCTTTTGCTTGGCGCAGTCAGCTCCCTCTACGCACGACTGACACACGCCGGTTGCCGTGTTGCAAGCGGGCGTGCCTGCTTCTGGGTCGCAATCGGAGTTCTTGGTGCAACCGCAAGTGGCGTCCGGAGTTCCGGCGTTGAAGCACTTGCCACCCGCGCCACACTGTTTGTCGTCGAGACAAGCGACACAGGCTCCGATGTCCTGGGCGCAGTGCGCCCCTTCCATCTCGCCGCCGCACTCGTCATCGCTTGCGCAGCCGCAGCTCGCGCCCAGCGTGCCGCCGGCAATGCACTTGCTCTTGCCCTCGCCGCACTGTGAATCCTTCGAGCACGTAATGCAGATGCCGAGCTGGCAGGTCTGCGCGCCATCTGGGCAGCCAGAGTCATCGCTGCAGACACAGCCTTCGTCGCGACACAAGCCGAGGCCGGGCTCCTTGCAGTCCTTGTCGCTGTTGCAGGAGCAGGTACCTGCGCTGCTACAACGATCGCCTGCAGCGTTGCCCTTGCAGTTCGCGTCCGATGCGCATTGAGCGCATGTGCCGCCGGCGCAAACGGAGCCGTTCTCGTTTCCTTTGCAATCGGCGTCGGCGGCGCACTCTGCGCACGCGCCCGCGACGCACACGCCGTCCGGACACTGCTTGTTGCTCGTGCAACCCACGCAGCGGTGATCAGCACCGCATGCGGCTGGGTCCGTGCAGCATATGGAGCCATCGGCGCAATCCGTGGCGTTCTCGCACGACTCCTGACAAACAGCAGGAGGCGAGAGATCGGGGCGCGTGTCCGGCTCCGTGGTGCATGCAGCCCATAAGCTCATGCAGATTAGAAAAATTCGAATATTAGGCATTGCCAGCTGTTTCCCCTTCTAGAAGCGAATGCGGATGCGGTTCGTATACAGACCAGTGGTCGGACAGACCAGCGGTCGGAGCCATGCTTATCTCAGCGCGCAACGCGGCCTACACCCAGTGACCAGACTGGCCGGTCACAGTGGTTGGGCTTTTGAAGGCCCAGGATAGGAAATGCTGCGCAGCTACCTGCACAAAGAGTAAGGGGGGCCGCGACCCGTTCACGCTCCGGTCATCGGTGCGAGGCAGGAAGCGATAAGCATGACGAGTACCGGCTTGGCACCGCGTGTGAGTCCCGGGACTACCACGTACGCACGCAAAAAGTCAGTTCCAATGAGAGGGACCGCGAATACGGGTTCACGGACCAACTTTATACAGCGACTCGAGATCGCCTATTTGACCGCTGAAAAATAGGCAGAACACGACGTAATGGTTTGGACGTGACGCAACGCACAAATGTGCAGTCGAGGACTCGAATATTGGAATTGCCAACGTCCCATACTCGACGTGAAACACGCGTGACACGGGAATTGTGCTCGACACCAGCCCTTCAAAACTGCACGCGGCCCCAGCGGCTGCCAAGGCGCGAGATCTTAGGGATCCCTGCGCGAACTCTGCCCCTCCAAGCGCGCGGTCCGTTACTTCGTGTACTGACCCCACTCGACACCCTGCACGAGCGTAACTTTGGGCTTACCTTTTACGCCGCCTGCCTTCATTTTTGCTTTGAGCTCTGGGCTCGCCGCGAATGCGTTCAGTGCGTCACTGGTCTTGGCCTGCGCATAGACCATCACGAGATTCGGCTTAGCCTGGTCGCGATTGACGGCATACCCGACGATGCCCGCCTCCGTGCGGCTCGCGTTGTCTTCGTCGAAACCGGCCTTCCATGCGTCGAAGTCTTTCACCTCGTGACTGATCAGGAGCGCAGGCAGCGTCGCATCGGTGGCCGTGTGATTTTCTACGGGCGTGACGATCTCGATCGTGGGTTTACCGATCACGCCAGCGTTCTTCATCGTGTCCTTGAGCGCGGGACCGGCCATGAAGGTCTTGACCTTGTCGAGGTCCGTGGCGACCAAATACACGACCACGAGGTTCTGGTCTTTGACGCCGCGGTGGATCTGATGCGCAAGAATCCCTGCCTCTTGGCGAGCCGCTTGGCCGGCATCGAAGCCATCCTTCCATGCGTCAAAGTCTTTGACGCGATGGGTCACGATGACAGCGAGCGAGGGGAGCGGCATTTCGGGAGCGGGCGCCCTAGCTCCGGGCTCTGCCCGTGGTGCCTCGGCGATGACCTCCGTCGTGGTCGTCGGTTGCTCGTTGCCAGCGGTCTCGGCCGCGGGTTCAGCCTTTTTACCGGACCCTCCACAGGCAGCGACTGCGGCGAGTGCGAGCAAAGCGAGAATTTGTGTGCGCTTCATATTCCGTCTCCGTGCATAGGCCGGGTCGGCTGAAAGTAGAGGATCAGGTGGGCGAACACCTTGCTCGCCCCTGTGCCCCCCGGCGGCGCAGATGGTAGCTCGACCCTTGGGCGAGTGGAAGCGCGCGCTGCGGCAGCACGTTTGTTCAGCGTACGCAATTTCGCGCGTCGACCAGGGTAACCAGGTCGCGCTGACTTGCCCCGACGATAAAGAACTCTCCGCGCGGCGACCAACTCAGCTCGTGTACGCCCGCTAGATAGGAGGGCAAAGTCGCGACCTGTGTCATGGACTTGCCGTCATCTATCAGATTGCCCAGGCGCGGCGCCCCACCGTGACCTGCCCACACCACGCGACTGCCATCGGGGCTCCACTTGATGGCCCGTAGATTGACATCGCTGCTCGGTAAGGGCGCTTCTTCTCGCAGCGTGCCGAGCTCCATGTCCACGGCTAGGAGCTTCAGCTCGTGGTCTCCGCTCCAGGTACCCACCATGGCGACCTTCCCTTGGGGATGCCACGCGACGGCCGTGACCATGTCAGGTGCGACAAAGCGAGTGACTTCCTGCAGCGTTCCCTGACCCGCATCCACCGCCAGCAATCTTACGGTCTTGTCTTCCCCGGCAGTGAGGATGTGAGAGCCGTCGGGTGACCAAACCGACATGAATACCCGGCCCACATGGGCCTTGAAAGTCGCGAGCTCGCGCAGTGCGGGCTTGTGCTGGTCGACGGCGATAAGCTGCACGTAGCTGCCGGTGGCGACCGCGTACTTACCATTGGGGGACCAGGCGATATTGAAGATGGCTTTGGATTGACCCGCGCTACGAGCAAGCTCGCGAATCTTGGCGGGGCGGCGCGAGACTGCCAGCAGCCTCAGGTCTTCTGAGCCGCTCAACGCGAGCTCGCCGTCGGGGGACCACCACGCTACGGGTCTCCCCTTTTGTCCTTCATACGTGGCGACCTTTTTCAGCGTGCCTGCCGTCGTATCGATCTGCAAAAGCCGCAGCTCGTTGATCCCACCCGATAAGGCATACCCATCGCTTGGCGCCCAGTCTGCGCACGTGGTCAAGGCCGAGCTCCCCGCTAGTGTTCCCAGCTGCTTGAGGCACGACTCCTTGGGGTTGGATCCAAACGCACCGCTCGAGCTTCCAGACATGTGCCCGGCGTGGGCATCCGTGACGCCAGCATCGGTCTCTGTCGGCAAATCCGCTGAGCCGCGCGGCCCGACCGTCGCGCAGGCGAGCAAAGACACTAAGACGAACAGTCCGAGCCGCAGCATCGCAGGCCCCCCCTTGAGACCTTCTGATAGTTACGACAGGTGAGACAGCGGATCAACGCGCGCGCGCCTACTTATCTGGCTCCTTACCGTGCTGCGCTGCTTGGCTGCGTAGCTCGCGGACCAGCCGATACCAGTCGTCGCTGGCGTGCGCGAGGAAGTCGCGATTTCTCGCTGCCCACTCGCCGGCGCGAGGCGCGAGTGTGCCCAGACACCCACTCCGCTCCTGCCCGAGCTCCGTTCCGCCGTAGCACGCAGGCAGGAACGCGCGTTGGCGTTGGACGTCGTAGTTATACAGCTCGAGCAAGGACATCGCGAGAGTAGGGGGTCGGATGCCGGTTTCAGCACCGGGGGGCGGCTCGCTCTCCGCCGTGAAGGTGAAGTAGTCCTGGCGCATCTGCGCGCTGACAGGCCCCCGCGACTCCGCGTAGATGCGCGCGCGCCCGCGCGTCGGGGAGTACACGTTGACGCTAAAAGCCGGAGGGTCGCGGCGAGTGCAGTAGACATTCACGACGAGCACACGCTTGTTCCTAAACACGCAGGCGTACATTCTGTCCACACCTGGCCAGCGCCCCGTCGCCACGTGTTCGAGCGGACCTGACAGAACGTCCTTGAGTGCCTCGTCGGCACTGTAAAGTTCGGTAGGGCCGATGGGCGCGGACCCGGTGTGGACTGAGGCCGCGCGCGCAGGTGGACGCGCCACACTTCCCTGTTCGGTCGTACTGCATGCAAGCCCGCATAGCGATGACAGGAGGAATAGCAGGCGCAGTCCAAGTGCGCGTTGGGGCGCGCCAGCGGAGTGACAACATAGCAGCGTACTCATGTGCCAAGCATAACCCGGCACGCGCGGAAGGGCGTGGGGGTAGCGCGTGCCCATCCAGGTTCTCGTGGCAGGCTTGGTCAATCATCCCCAGTCGCCGCTCCAGTGTAAGATATGTCATGACGTGTCTGGCTAAGCCCGGGTCGTGGCCCTGTAGGCGGGCGGGATGCCTGATGAAAGTTCCCGCTCAGCAGCCTGCGTGCACGAGCTCGTGGATGATGGGATCGAAAATGGCCATCGAGTCAAAACCGGGCTGCCAGCCGATCTGGGCGAGATGGCAAGCATCGACGTGTAGGAGCACCTTACCCCAGGCCTGCGAGCTGACGGGCACGAGTCCATCGTTGTCACCACTCCACTGCGAGAGGATGAACCCCGGGACTCGCAACACAGGATGCAGCAACGCTGGCGTCGCCCGTCCCACCACGCTCGCGTACAGGACTCGCTTGTGGTTCAGCACTTCGGCATTGAAGGTGGTAAGGTGCGCGGTGGTAAGGTTATCGAATGCGGCAATGTCAACTCCCGCAAAGCGCGCAAGCGCACGCAGGCCCAATCTATCACCGAGCCACCTTACTCCGCGATCGGCTAGTAAGGTCCCGTGGTGCGGCGTTCCAATCGTGATGAGCGCGGCGACGCGGTCTTGAAGGCCGAGTTTGGCCACCGCATAGCGCGCGTCGAGCCCTCCCATGCTGTGACCGATGATGTTTACGCGCGGCGCCGAAATCTTACGGACCTGTTCGGCAAGCTGCGCGGCTCGGTCTGCGATGCTTGCTGAGGGATTGACGCGCAGCACATAGACCTCGACGCCACGAGCGCGCAGATGCTCAGCAACGCCGCGAAAGTAAGCATGACGTTGATTGCCAAGTGAGAACGTGTCGAAGCCAAATAGACCGTGGGCAAGCACGAGGGGAAAGCGTGGCACGGTCTTGCCGCGAAGCGCGCGGAAGCGACCGATCAGGCGACTTCTCTCAGGCCACAGCCAGAGGCGAACGCCCGCACCGAGCAGCGTGAAGCAAAGGACGACGAGCACTTTAACCATGATGGAGAGTCCAAACAGGATGCAAGGCATAGGCCGCAAAATGTCGACGCAATGCATGACGAATCCACTCGGTTTTTGGCTGGCGAGCGCGGCTGAGTGCCGTGCTTGGCAGGGTGAGTTTCCGGTTTTCGGAGGGTGGGAGGAGACCGAAGATACGGCATGTCCTGTGCAGTGGGTTGTCCCGAAAGAATACGTGCGCCAAACCGTGCCGCGATCCCGCGAAAGGTTCTGTGATGCTGCAGCCACAACTCCTTACATTTCTGCCCGCGATAATGGCGGGTCTCCTGGCGGCCCAACCCGGGGTAGCCCGGGCGTGTTCATGCGGTTCCAGCGCGATTTACCTGGCCACCCCGAGCGATGGCACGACCGACGTACCGATCGACATTGCCCCAGTCATTCACGGCCAGTTCCAGGACGGAGCCATCACTGTCACGCGGGAAGGCGGCGACAGCGTCGCTTTTGAGTTGCGCACGGAGGCCGGCCTCGGCCACTGCGGCGGACGCATTGGCGAGCTCACATTCAAGGCCGCCCTCGAACCCAACACGCGCTACGTGCTGCGCGCGGACGGGAGCGAGTCTCTCGATTTCGCCCGGACCGAGATCGCCTTCACGACGGGCAGCGACCGCGTGCCTGACGCTGCACTGAGCACTCCGGCCCTGCGCGCAACTTTCCTTCAGGGAAACCCAACCGGCGATAGTTGCGCCAGTGAAGTTCAAGGCTGCATCGGCATCGACGACGATGGCACCCAAATCGAGCTTACTTTTGTCAGGAACGAAGGCGCGCAACGGGTCGCACTCCTGGAGGTAGACACTCAGATCACGGTGGACTTCGTACCCGACTGCGTGGAAGCCCGCACCCGCGATGCCGCGGGCCGACGCTCAGCGCCCACGGTTCTATGTGGCAAGGAGCTCCACGCACGCGAAGCGACCGAGGCCGACTATCAGGGCGGCGAGCTCGCTTGCGACGATGGCGCGATCCGCCAAACGGGGGCCCCATCAGAGGCCGGAGCGCCGGCGGACGAAGCTGCGAAAGCGGGGTCGAACTCAACCTGCGCGATCGACGCACGGCCTGCCTCCGGTTCGTTCCTGGCGCTGCTGAGCACCCTGGCCGTGGCCTTTGCCGCAAGACGCAGGCGCTCGCCTCCTGCGGATAGAGCGTGACCTGACCCGAACTGACCCCTCCCTGGATGGCGACTGCTCGGAGTGCCCCCGAGAGCCCCACGGACGGCATGCTGCGCGAGCGTCTCTTCCTGCTCAACCTGGGACGCGGCCGCTCGTCGTCGTGTATACTCCGGGTTACGCTCTAAAACTGGGTACTTTGAAGAGCACGAAGGGGACGGACTTGGCGAACGAACGCACATGGCGCGATGCTGTCAATGCGGAACTGTTCTCGCACCTGCATCTCGGACTGACCGTCTGGGAGAAGGCCGACGACAAACTCCGCTTCGTGTGCGGCAACGGCTACGCCGAACGCATTTTGGGCACCAAGCTCGAGGGCCTCGAGAAGTGTGACATCGACCATGTCATTCCGGACGGTCAGCTCCGCAGCGCCATCACCGATCTGTGGGATCGGGCTGGAGGCGACAAGCCAGCCGAGGCGAATCCAGTCTTCTTCAAACGTGAAGGGGACACCCTCACTCTCGACCTTCAGGCGTTCTGCCTTCCTGCCGGCCAAGTCGGCGTGGCCATGCGAGACGTCACAGGGAGCCACGAAATCCGGCGCAAGCTGAAACGTCGCAGCGAGCAGCTCGGAGAGTCACAGTCCTTCAACCACGTGGGAAGCTGGGACTGGGACATCGCCGACGACACCGTCACCTGGTCCGACGAGCTGTACCGCATCTTCGGGCTCGTGCCTCAGGAGTTTCCTGCCACGTATCAGGCCTACCTCGACCGCATCCATCCCGACGATCGCGCCACGGTCCAGACGATGGTCGCGCACACTCTCGAGACCCACGAACCCTTCCGCGAGTACAAGCGCATCGTTCGCCCCGATGGAACCGTGCGTACCCTGGACTCCTGCGGCCGCGTGCAGCTCGACGAGGCGACGGGCAAGCCCGTCATGCTCTTCGGGACCTGTCTCGACGTCACTGAGCGTCTCGAGCGCGAAGGGGCACTCCGGCGCAGCGAGGAACGTTACCGCAAGCTGTTCGAGGACGACCTCACGGGGAACTTTCTCGCCGACGGCAACGGCGCCTTCCTGGCCGTGAACCCCGCCCTGGCGACCATGTTCGGTCTTGGCACCGTGGAACAGGCCCTCGCCCGGGGGTTCGCAGACCTGTGCCCCGATGACGACACGTGCAAGCGGCTCCTCGCACGCCTCCTGAAGGAAGGTCACCTCGACCGGGTCGATCTGCGGCTGCGACATACCGACGGGCGCTCCCTGGACGTGATCGGAAACTTCGTCGCCGACCGCCTCAACGACGGCCTGCATCAGTTCCACGGCTACCTATTCGACCTGACGGAACATCGCAAGACCGAACAGCAGCTCCGACACATGCAGAAGATGGACGCTGTGGGGCGCCTGGCGGGAGGGGTCGCCCACGACTTCAACAATCTCCTCACTGTGGTGCTGAACTACACCGACGTGTTGAAGAAGAAGGTCGGTCACGTTCCCGGCGCAGACGCCGCTCTGGAGGCAATCGCCGAGGCCGCAGACTCGGCCGCCGTCCTGACCCGCCAACTCCTGACCGTCGGCCGCGGTCAGCTGGTGGAGCGGCAGTCCCAGGAGATCAACGAGGTTGTGAAAGACGCCGAGCGCCTCTTGCACCGCATTCTTGGCGAGAACGTGGCCGTCGAAACCCACGGACTGTCAGAACCGGCGTACGTCGAGATGGGCGGCGGCCAGCTCGAACAGATCCTGCTCAACCTGGCCGTCAACGCCCGGGAGGCCATGCCCGACGGCGGCCGCCTGATCCTTGAGGCCTCCCTCGTGGAACTGAGCGGCGGAGCCCATGGTTTCGGTCAGGCCGACGGCTCCTACGTCATGCTGCGGGTCAGCGACACGGGTGTGGGCATGACCCAGGAGGTGCAGAGCCACATCTTCGAGCCCTTCTTCTCGACCAAGACCCGGGGGCAGAACTCGGGACTTGGCCTGTCCACTGTCTACGGGATCGTCAAGCAGGCCGGCGGCGACATCGGGGTGCACAGCGAGCCTGGCCAGGGCACGACCATCAAGGTGCTGCTGCCGCGGTCCGGCCCGGGGCGATCCTCGCAGCCCATGCCGGAGGTACGTGCTCGCACGGAACGGGGCGAGGGCAAGGTCCTCGTCGTCGAGGACGCCGCGCGCCTGCGCACGCTCGTGGAAGAGGTCTTGGGAGGTGCGGGGTACACCGTCAAGAGCGCAGAGACCGCCGAGCAGGCCCTCGAGCTCGTGACCGGATTTCAGCCCGACGTGGTCCTCACCGACGTCGTCCTCCCGGGGCACAGTGGCCCCGAGCTCGTGCGGCAGCTGCGTGCCCGCTGGCCCACCCTTCGCGTCGTGTATATGTCCGGCTACTCACGGAGAGTGGCCGTGGGGACCGAACCGGCGATGCCAACAGGACGCTACTTGGCCAAGCCTTTCACCCCCGATCAGCTCCTGAGTCACCTCCAGGCCGCCATGACCGACGCGCCTACCGACCAGGAGCCGGCACAGCCCGGAGAGATACGCACGCACCAGGCGTGATATCGGAGGAAGAAGGGGACGGGCTGCTCAGGGGGGCCCAGAGCGCAACATGACGAGCATGCCCAAAGTTGACTCCCTCACAGACCGACCAGCTTTTTGCCCGCTCGCTGCAAATTAGCTTGCATCGCGGGGCCGCACGGTAAACGGTTCTTTGGAGAGTGCTGGCACCCCGGCCGCACCCAACAAGCTGTGAGGCTCGGATGTCGTACATGTCTGGGCTGTCCGGCATCATGATGGTGGTGCCGATCATCGCAGCCTGCAGTGGGGCGGTCGGCGGCCTCCCGGCGGGTCCCACGCGTGCTTCCAGTTCGGATGTGATGGACCCTGGGCCGGGTGGCGGCGCAACCCCTCCCGCTCCCGTTCCCTGTCAGTGGCCTGAGCCTGAACCGGTGACCAAGCTACTGCGCCTATCCAACTACGAATACCGCAACATCGCAGGAGATCTGCTGGGAGTCACCTTGGACCCCGCGTTGTTTTCGGATTGGACGCCGATGCCGGAGGTGTACGGCTTTGACACCATGAGTGAGGCGCGCCTCGATGCCCGCGGCATGGAAGCGCGAGTTGAGACTGCGGCCCGCATCGCCGCGCTCTTTCTCTCGTCACCCACCATGCCGCCAGGCTGTGCGGGCGCTGCGAGCTCGGCATCGAACGAGGGCGCGAGCCTGACCTGGAACGACTGCGGTCAACCCCTGGCCACCAGGCTCGCATCGCGTGGCTTTCGAAGGCCGCTACGCCCAGGTGAGATCGATGAGTACCGGATGCTGTTCGAACGCGTGTGGGAGGCAGCGCGACCCGTGCCTGAGCTCGACCCGACGCACGAAGCCATGACGGCGATCGTCGAGGCGATCCTGTTGTCGCCACACCTTACCTTCAAGCCGGAGTTGGTGCCCGAGGGCTTCGACGATGGCGAACGGCTGTACCGGGTCGCATCACGCCTCGCACTGTTTGCGCGGGGCTCGATCCCCGACGCCGAACTCTGGGCTGCTGCAGAAAGCGGTGAGCTCGCCACTCCTGGTGCAATCAAGACACAGGCGGAGCGCTTGCTTCGCGATGGCGGCAGCCGGTTTCAGCAGAACTTCGCCGGACAGTGGCTCGGCTTTCGTGACTCCGTCCCCGGAGGGGAGCCGTTACTGGTGTCGATGCGCGAGGAGAGCCGGGCCGTCACCGATGCCGTGTTCACAGCGGGCTTGCCGCCGTCCGCGTTGCTCAGGCCGGGCTTCACCATCGTGGACGCCGCGCTCGCCGAGCACTACGGGCTGCCCTTCGACGCGTCCACGGCGGGCACCATGCGAATCTCGACAGACGCGCGAGGTGGCTTGCTCTCCCAAGGCTACTTCCTCAAGCGAACTTCGACCGGATCGGATTTTCGTCGCGCGATCCACCGGGGTCTGTGGACGCTCACCCGCTTGCTGTGCAGAGAAATGCCGCGCCTCGACGCCGCCACGCTGGAACAGATTTCCGAGTCCCTCGGCACCATCGACCGTTCGAGGCCCCTGGCCGAGCAAATGGCGGTCCATCGAAACCGGAGTACACAGTGCCCTGCGTGCCACGCACAGATCGACCCCGTGGGCCTCGCACTCGAGAAGTACGATCAAGAGGGATTCTGGAGGGAGACCGACCCCAACGGGCATCCCATCGTCAGCGACCTGGAGTTGTTCGATCGACGCGTCCCCGATCCGGCGGCACTCGCCGCCGCCATCGCGGAGTCATCCGAGTACGCATCGTGCGTGGCCGAGAAGGCGCTCACGTTTGCGCTGAACCGTGGACCTCGGCCTTCCGAGCTGTGCATCGCCAGTGAGCTAGGGGCGTCAGGGCAGGGCTCGTCGCTTCGGGACGTTGTGCTGTCCGCGCTTCTCGCGTCGCTCGAGCTCGTAGAGGTGTCGCAATGACCATGGATCGAAGAACGGTGCTGCGAGCTCTCGGGATCCAGCTCGCGCTGCCGCTGCTCGCCGGCGTGTTTCCGCGTGAGGCGCTGGCTGCGTCCCGCACACGCAAGCACTTCATCGCCGTCTATTTTCCCAACGGCGCGTACATGCCGGGGGGCCAGAACGGCGACTGGACCTTCGATGGATCCCTTGCTCCCCTCGGCGACTACGCGCGCAACACGATTCTGCTGCGCGGACTCCACAATGGATTTCGTGGTATCGACCCCCACTGGCAGAACTGCGCCGGCTTCCTGTCGTGCACGCCGATCGAGCTTGGGGATCCAGGCGTCGCGCGATGCGCCAAGTCGCTCGACCAGTACATCGCGGACGCCCTGCCTGCGCCGAAGCACTCGCTCGAGTTAGGCGGGCTTTACTACCATCGGCACCTACTCAACGATCATCCGGGGTACTCCGACGACTACCTCAACCGAATCTCCTGGCAGTCGGCCGACACCTACCGTTCTCCAGTCGCAGACCCCGCACGGTTCTTTGCACAGTTGTTTGGCGATGGAGGCATCGAGTCCGCCGCGAAGCTTGCCTACCTGCGCAGCCGCAAGTTGAGCGTCCTTGACCACTTGCATAGAGACGCCACCCGCCTCGCGACGCGCCTGCCCGCAAGCTACGGCCCGGTGCTCGACTCTTACCTGCAGTCGGTGCGTGAAATCGAACAGCAACTGACCCAGCCCGTCGTTGCGTGCCCGGGTGCGCCCGCTGCGCCCACTGGCGATTTCTCTCAGCCGAACACCAACTACGTACGCCGCTTCGAGCTGATGCACGAGCTGCTCGTGATCGCGCTTCAGTGCGGGCTTACGAACGTCGCTTCGGTGATGTACGGGCCCTCGGTTGCGGACAGCATCAACTTCTCGGAGTCCCTTGGTGCGGGCCCCGGCCATCATACGTGCGCCCATCACGGAGGTTCTGAGGACAGGATCGCGCGCCTGAAGAACATGAACCGCGTGCAGACCGGTTTGCTTGCCCACCTCTTGCGGCGGCTCGACCAGACCGGTCTGCTCGCTGACACGCTCGTCCTGTACGGCTCGGACATGTCTGATGGCGACGTGCACCTTACGGAGAACCTGCCGGTGTTGCTGTGCGGCGCCGGGGCAGATCTGCGATTTGGCCAGGAGGTTGGCGTTCGAGAAACCCGTCGCCCCCTCTCGAATCTCTACATGGAGATCCTGGGGCTGCTAGGCGTTGACGGCGTCGCTTCCTTTGGTTCCGGCGAATGTAGGAGTTCGGGAGCCCGGCTCGGTGTCACGACGTAACACCTGACATCTCGATTCCGTTTCGTCGCGTTTCGTCGCTCAGATTTGCGTTTCGTCGCGTTTCGTCGACTCATGATTTCCTTAGATTCGTCGCGTTTCGTCGCGCGAGCGCGCGCCCTCGCCGAAAAGCGGAATCTCGGCGCCCGAGATTCGGGAGACCGGCCGGGAGGTATGGGGCTGTGGTGGTGGTGCAGCGCACCTGAGGAACGAAAGTACACAAGAAATCGCCGCTGGCCTCCAGCTTGCTCAAGCAGGGCTTCGGAGGTCATGTGATGCGTTCCTCGAAGTTAAAAGTGGTTGGCTGTGCGCTCTCGCTGTCGGCGTGTGTGGGAGACCCCGAAGGTCGCGAAGCGGCAACGCAGGACGACGAATTTGCACTTGCAGGCGCCGAAGCGGCACTGTCTGCCAAGCCCGACATGAGCATCGATGCCCGGCGCTCGCTCGCGATTACCGATCAACCGATTTTGGCGCGCTTCTCCTTTGAGCGCGTGATGAACCAGCTCGCCGCGCAGGCAAAGGTGCGCGGACTCGACGCGACCACACTGTTTCAGCAGTGGTGGGACACTCAGAATCCGCGAGCGCAGGCACGCTTAGAGGGGCCCCACTGCGACGACCAGGTCGACCCTGCGCTCGGTCCGGTGATCAACGGCTTTCCTTACGGTTGCCGCCCGGCGGTCGCCGAAGGTAGCCAAGCCTCGTGCAATCCCTTCAAGGATGCTGCGTGTGCCTACATCCCTATCGGGCTATTTAGCCGCTTCGACCTTGCGAGCGAGGATGGCGCGAGCTGCGGTGAGTTTCGAATCGTGTTCGCGAAGAAGAGTGGGCAGACCAACAACCGTGACCGCAACACCATCATCTTCGAAGCGGCACTGCCTAACCCGGCTCCGCAGGCAGGCCTGCGCGGCTGTAGTGCGATCGTCGGCTTTTGGGCCGAGCTCTCGCGCATCGACGACGTGAAGAAGCGCGCACAAATGCTCGAACAGTTCTATTTCAAGGGGCTCGGTCACGGCGTCGCACCCGCCATTCACATCAATCACTTCGGCAACAATGCGGACGACCTGGGGCAGGTGCGCACCAATCAGTTCGTGCAAAGCGGCCTGGAGCAGCGCTCGTGGTCACTACGCGAGTTCAAGCTCGACTACGAATGCGAAGATGATCGTGGTTACGCGCGGTATGGGCGTGGTCGAAAGTACCCGAAGGATGCGAAGCATGAGTGCGCGCTCACGTTCGTGCCTGTCACCAACAAGGTGAACCCTTACGGTCCGCTGTTCGCGGCGGAGCCGATGCATCCAAAGCAGGGTGCTTTCCAGCAGTCCTTCCTGGGCCAGGTGCAGACCCTCGCAGCGGACGAAGTGACTTCGATCGCCATGCAGGTCGACGATGTCTTCAACTCTGCCCAGAGTCAGGCCTCCGGCGGCATCGAGACCGACTACCTCGCCCAGTTCTCGGACGAGAGTGAG
>JBKJIA010000518.1:0-17826 GCA_046598735.1 Polyangiales bacterium | reverse complement strand
CCGATGTACGAGTTCTTTTTGACGATACCCTTGATGAACGTCGCTTCGGACGCGTCCTCAACGCCCACAAGGTCCATGCCGATCGACTGGCAGTTGCTGCGCGCCTGGGTCCAGTTGCGATCGTTGGCGCACGTCCAGTATGTTGCGCCGTTGCGAGTGGAACGCGTGCAGGCCGTATCAGGCGCTTGCGGGGCCCCCGCGTTCGCCGACGAGCTTTCGCATACGAAGCCGCGCGGCAGGCCGCACGGGGTGTCGTTCCACTTGCCGTCACTCTTGCGCAACTCGGCACAGTCCTCGCCCAGCTGATCGTTGGGTTCACCGGTATACCACTGCGTGAACAGACCATTTTGCGCCGTTCCGTTCGCCTTACCGCTCCAAAACTGCTGGTCATTGTCGACCCAACGCCACTGCCCCTCGGTAACCGTATCGCGACCACCGAGCCAGCTGTTCGCAGTGGCAGAAATTTTCAAGAATGTATTCTCGGCCGTGTCGTCGGCGCGCGCGAGATGCATGCTCACGCCAGTGCATGCGTTCTGAGCGTCCGACCAATTCTTGGCGACCGTGCAGAACCAATAGTCATGGCCACCATACTGTTTGAACTGGCAGCTAGGGTCGGGCTGCGCCGTGATCGCTTGCTCTTGCGAGTCGATTACGCCCGCCTCCGACGGCGTCTCACCAAGCTCGACTTCAGGGATGCACGCGGCGGCCACCATCAGAAAGTAGGCGATAGCAATGCGACGCCAAGCGGCGTTATTGGGAGACTTAGGGGTGTGCTGACGCATGAGTTTCTCCCGCGCGCAAGCGGTCCTATGCGACCACTTACAATGGCGACTAAGGTTCAGCGCGCAAATAGGGGGCGGCTGATTGCCTTCTTGTTAGTCGGACGCGCGCAGGACTGCAAGGGGAGATTAAGCGGCTTAACCGTGATAGTCCCTGAAAACGACCGATGTTTACATTGCTCGGGGAATGCTCACACCCTTCGGCGCGAATGGCATCCTACGTGCGTAAACGCTCAATCTTCGATTCGAATCGCCTGTGTTGGACAGTAGCGGGCCGCTAATTCCACCTGTTGTCGCATGGCTTCGGGCGGCCCCTCAAGCAGAATGGTAAGCATCCCTTCGTCGTCCACGCGGAAGACTTCGGGCGCGTCGCCCATGCAGTTGGCGTGACCCTGACATAGGTCCCAATCGACGACGATCTTCATCCGTTCACTCCGTTACGGATCACAAAGCGCCAGCATCGGCGATACGCCGGTAACGTACCCGACACGGTTTCTTAGGGCCCATCACGATGCCGTTCTCAGGAAGGATGGGATCATGCATCAGCTCGAACTCAAAGGCGCGCAATAGGATCGCGAAGATGGTCTTCACCTGCAAAATCGCGAACGCATTGCCCAAACACTTATGCCTTCCGGCGCCGAACGACATGAACGCGAACTGTTGCTTATCTTCCTCGCGACCGGGCGCAAACCTGTCCGGATCAAAACGCTCAGGGTCCTTGAAGAGCGACGCTATCCGATGGGAAACCCAAGGCGACGTAGCAAGCCAGGTTCCCTTCTTCATCAGGAAGCCCTCGTATTCGAAATCGACCATGGCCGCGCGCAGCAGGATATAGAGCGGCGGATGCAACCGTAAGGATTCCTTGATCGCATATTCGGTCAGTGGGATCTGACGCAACGATTGGTAGGTTACTTCCGTGCCGGGCGGATAGACCTCGCGCAGCTGGCCCGCCAAGCGATCTAAGTAGTCCGGGTTGCGCAATAGTTCGAGTAAGGTCCACGCGGTGGTGACACTGCTCGTGTGATGTCCTGCGAACATGGCCGCCAGCAACATGCCGGTAATCTCGTGCTCGCTGAGCTTCTTACCGTCTTGGTATTCGGCATCCATCAGCGTCTGCAGGAAGTCTTCGCCTTCCTTGCCGCTGCGTTTGCGCTGGGCAACGAGCTCGCCAATCATTTCGACCAGGCGCAGCCGGGCTTTGTCGCGCAAACGAAACGCGGGCAGGGGCAAGTGCGGATGGATGTAAGCCGCAGGCGTGATGCCACGTTCGAGGTCGTAATAAACACGCGCAAACTCGTCGCTCATCTGCTCGCGAAACTCGCGGCCGATAAGACAATGGGTAGACGTGAAATTGGTCAGCGATGCGCAGAAATCCACGAGGTCTACTTCGCCGCGCTCGCCCCAGCTCTGTACGGCGCGCCGTGTCTCATAGGCTACGATTTCCCCGTAGGTACGCATGCGTCGGTCTTGCAGCGCCGGGCGGATCATACCCAGTTGCTCGTTCATGCGCGCGGGCGGAGCGTCATAGACGATGTCTTTGCCGAACACCGGCACCATCATCTTATAGGCTTCGCTGGGGCTCAGGATTTCGTCCGGTGCGCGAAACATCGCCTCCTGCGCGCGCGGGCCAGTCATCACCACGATGTCTTTGTGAAAGACCTTGAGCGCGGCAACCTCCCCTTGCTCGCGGTAAGCGCGCGACAACAAGCCCAGGCAATCGCGCGCAAACTCCACGCCGTGCCCCACCAGCGGCAAGCCACCGGACACCTTGGGTGCCGTTTTCAATGGGCGCGAACGAGCGGCCTGACGGCGTGCTTCTGAACCCTCAGCTAGCTGCGTATGCATCGTGACTCCTCATCCATTGGCGCGCCGTGCGGCCTTAGTGCGCGCACTGCTACGGGCTTCGGTCTCGCGCACAAATGCGCGACGAAAGTGTGTTTGCATGCGTTCGATGAGCGCGGGCACTTCGGCTTTATCGGCGCCGCGCTCGAGCCAATCGCGAATCTGCACTTGATGCACGGCGATCAGCATCTTGATCTGTAGCTCGGGCGCGTTCTCTGCGTGTAACAGGCCGCGCTCGATGCCTAGCTTCAGTAAGGTGGTGGCAAGCTTCACGCCTTGCTCCCAGGTCGCCACCTGCTCACCACTACGCAACACCGCGCGGTCCGTCCACGACAGGCCTTCACGCAGGTGCATTTGCAGGTAGTGCGGACGTTCGACCAGGTAGCGCACGTAGGCCTCGATGCCGCGCAGGGCGACCTCGGGAAAGTCCGTACACCCCTGAATCGCATTGGCGATGTGACCGAGAATCTCGCGGCCGCGCAACTCCTGGACCGCGTCGTAGACCTCCGTTTTGCCTGGGAAAACGCCATATAATGTCCCAAGCGCGATGCCCGCCCCTTGGGCAATGTTTTGCATCTTGGCGTTGTCGTAGCCGTGCGCTGCGAACTCGGCCTCGGCCGCCTCCAGGATGAGTCCTCGGTACATCTCAGCGCGGGCGCGCTTGACGCTGTCTTTAGGGCTTACCCTCGCCATGACGCGTCTTCGGACTCCGCGTAGTCCTGTATGGCCCCACGCGTGTACACCATGCCGTTGATTCTGCCGCTACCGCCCCCATCCCTCACGGTGTGCCTTGCGAGCGTAAGGTAGCCAGGAGACGCGTCGCCGCATCGAGCTTAGCCGTAAGGCTGCGGCTGTAGAGCACACCAATCAGATCGCGCGCCAGATCGTAGTCGCGGCCCCCCACGGGAAAGACCTTGGCGGCCATATGCAACGGCAGCCTGTCTTCAAGCACTGCTTTGGGATTGGTGCAGGCGCGCAAGCCTTCCTTACCATTCAAGCGCCCAAAGCCTGAGCCCTTCACGCCGCCAAAGGGCAAGTCCATGGCCATATAAGTAAGCCCGAAGTCGTTGATCGAGATATTGCCCGCTACGAGCTTGCGCGTGATGCGCCGCGCTCGCTCGCCACTACGGGTGAGCACGGTTGCCCCGAGTCCAAACGAGGTACCATTCGCTACCTGCAGCGCATGCTCTTCATCGCGAACACGCATGAGTAAGGCCACGGGACCAAAAGTCTCTTCGCGCGCGATGCGCATGTCAGGGGTCACGTCTGCCAAGATGGTAGGTGCAAAGTACTGCCCCTGACTCTCGTGAACGCGCTTGCCTCCCGTCAGTACGCGTGCGCCTGCGGCTACGGCGTCGCGCACCAGCTCCTCGATCAGATCCAGCTGGAGCGGGGACACGACGGCCCCCATATCCACGACCTTACCAGCCAGGGGCGCGCCCTGACGCAAGGCCTTGGCAAGCCCCACGAGCTGGGTTTCGAAGTCGCTGTATACCGATTCAAAGATCAGAATACGCTCGCTTGCCAGGCAATTTTGGCCGCAGTTGATGAAGGCACCCGTCAACGTCGCATGCACGGCCTGAGTAAGGTCTGCGTCGTCGCAAACGATCAAGGGGTCTTTGCCTCCGAGCTCGAGCACCACGGGCGTGAGCGTCTTGGCCGCCTCGGCGAGCACACGCTTACCGTTCTCCATGGAACCGGTAAAGATGACCTTATCCACACCGCCACTCACCAGCGCTGCGCCAGTTGCGGCATAGCCATTGACGATCTGAACGAGGTCCTTGGAATATCCCGATTGCGCAAACACTTCGTCGAAAATGTGCTGAAAGCGTGCACTCGACCAGGCTACCCATTCGCTAACCTTCACTACGACGGCATTGCCGGCCATCAAAGCAGGAATGGTGGGACCGAGGATATTTTGAAGGGGATAGTTCCAAGGCGCGATCACACCGATCACACCCAGGGGCTGATATTCGATGCGTGCGCGTTTGTGCACGAACAGACCCGAAGACACGGGTTCATCACGCAGATGTTTTTCGCCGTGAGCCATCGTCCAGCGCAGCTTTTCAACCACCGGCCAGACCTCCCCCAGCATGGCGTTGTGGCGCGTCTTACCCGAATCGCGCACCACGATTTCGCACAGTTCGTCGGCGTGTTTGAGCACGTGATCAAGCAACAGACCGAGCACGCGACGACGCTCGCTAAATGGCGTATTTCGCCAGCTTTCCTGGGCCTTGCGCGCGCGCGCGATCACGCCTGGGATCGCGGCAGGCGCGTCCACTTCCACCGTGCCCAAGACCGTGCGCGTGGCGGGCTCATAACATTCGATCACGCCGCGGCTCTCGGCTTGCTTGAGAGCAGCGCGCACGTCGCGTTGATCGAGAGCGAGCGGCGAGGCGTGGCTAAGGTCAGGCATCGGTCGACTCCACGGGCTTGTCCTCAGTCTTGGCGCCGCGCTTACGCTTCACGGGCACCAGCCTCTGCGACTCGAGGTATTGCTCCCACTTGCGTACCGTAAGGCGCTGGTATGCCACCACCATCGGATTGACCTCCGCAATCGGCTGCGCGAAATGGCGTTCAAACGCCTGCTGCTCGCGTTGCACGGCCCAGCCATCTTCGTTGAAGAGCGGCCGCACCAGCCACTTGTGGCCGAGCTTGACGAGCGGCGTCATCAAGCGCTCGGGCACCTGCAACGGCAAAAATGGAACCTTGAAGTGACGGTAATACAGGAGAAAGAACACGCGCGTGGTGCGCTCGTCCATGGGCAACACGAACAAGAAGTGCTTCACGAAGTCTTCTGTGTTCGACCATTGGTAAGGATACTCGTAACACGACACGTGTTGGTCGCCAGCGTGGGCCTTACGGTCGATCAGCAAGTCCATCACGCGGGCGGCGCCGATTTTGGCGTTGTAATGCAAGAGCACGCGCTCTTCACCCTCATCGACACTGAGTAACTTGTCCCCCTCAAAAGGGCGCCACTTACGGTGTAGATGGCCGTGGGTGAAGTCGCTGACGTTGTCGAGGATCATCGAGTGATGGCCCTGCCACTCGAAATCGAGCACATCGTGGGACCAAGCCTTAGGGCCGGCAAGCTCCGGGATCTCGGGAATCTTACGGTCTTCCGCACGTTCGGGATCGCCCGGGAACATAAAGATCAGACCGTAGCGCTCCTTGACCGGAAAGTGATCGAGCTTGATGCGCAGTTTCTTGCCGAAGTCATCGTGCGGCATGTCCACGAGCTTGCCTTCGGCGTCGTAGGACCAGCCGTGATAGGCGCAGCGCACGGTGCAACCATCGACCGTACCATCACTAAGCTTGAGCTGACGGTGGGCGCAGCGATTCTCGATGCAGGCGACCTTACCATCTTGCCCGCGGAACACGGCAAACGATCGCTTCCAGAACTTGACCTCTTTCACCTCGCCCACCTTGACCTCGGACGACATCGCGACGGCGTACCAATAGTTCGGATCCATGCCGGCTACGCGCGCGCGCTGGCGCAGATTCTTGGCTTCTTCGAAGCTGGGCGCAGTTGCTGGTTCGGCCCCGTAGTTGAAAGTGCCCATGGCGAGACCATAGAACCCTCGCGGAAACCGTCAACACAATTTTTGAATTGACGATTTCAGTTTTCGAACCATCATTTTCGCCATGAACGATGCGCCTGTTGGTATCCCTCGCAAAAGTCTCGTCACAGGGGGTGCGGGCTTTGTCGGCCGCGCGTTGGTCGATGCCCTCAAGGCGCGTGGCGATCACGTGATCGTGGCCGAGCCGTTCGGACAGGCTTGGCGAGATGACATCGAGTTCGCCAAGGTAGACATTCGCGATACTGCGGCGCTATCGGCGTTGTGCGAAGGCGTGAGTACGGTCTTTCACAACGCCTCACTCGTCCATACCAAGCAAAACCGCGTCGATGATGTCTGGTCCGTTAACTTGGGCGGATCACGCAGCGTGTTGCGCGCGGCTTTCAGCCAGCACGTCAAGAAGCTTGTCTATGTCAGCACGGCCAGTGCCGTCTACGAAGGGCGCGATATCGAGCACGGCGACGAGACCTTGCCCTACTGCAGCAAATCTCAAGCTCCCTATGCAGACAGTAAGATCCAAGCAGAGCAAGAAATCCTGGCGGCCAACGGACAACGCGGGCTTGCCACCTGCGCGCTTCGACCGCACGTGATCTTCGGGCCCGGTGACCGCCGTTTCATCCCGGCCATCGTCAGTAAGGCCAAGTCCGGCAAGCTGCGCTTGGGCGTGGGGATTCGCAACCGTAAGCTCAGCGACTTTACCTACGTGAGCAACCTAATCGACGCTTTGATCGCCGCCGACGAACGGCTCTCCCTCAACTCGGCGTTGGCTGGCCAGGCTTACTTTGTCACCAATGGCGAGCCCGTACCGTTCTTTGATTTCGTGGGGGACGTATTGCGGGAGCTCGGTATGCCGCGCATCGTGGGCTCGGTGCCCTACCCGCTCGCGTACGCCGTTGCAGCCATCAAAGAAGGCATCGACACGTTGCGCGGCGGCACGTTGAGCGCGGAGGACGGCATGACGCGTTTTGCCGTACGCTACATGGTCAAGCATCACTACTTCGACATCGCCAAAGCGCGCCGCGATCTCGGCTACGAACCGAAGGTAAGCTTGCGCGAAGGCATCCGGTTAACCTGTGCCGATCTCAAAGAGCACGGCCTGACATGACGCTCGAAACGCACGCCCGCGAAGCCTTTGCGGTGGACGGCGAGACCTATTGGCGCGAGTTGTGCCTGAGTCTCGACTATCAAGAGCGTCTATATCGGGAGGCCTTAGGCTGCACGAGCATGGAAGTAGTCGAGCTCAAGGGGAGCTACGAAACAGGGCAAACGCGTCGCTTGCGTTTCGAAAAACCCATCCATGCGCCCGCCGCCATACGCAAGGTGTTCGGTGAGGTCGTCACGCTGGAGGAGGTGAGCGAGTTCGACGCCAAGCTCCAGCGTTGGTCCTATCGGATGGTGCCGCCCTTACTTAGCGAACGGCTCGAGATTCGGGGCGTACTAAGGCTTGGCACGCTGGCCGAAGGCGTTGAGCACATCAGCGTCAGCACCGTCACGTGTAATGTGTTCGGTATCGGCAGCGTGCTCGAGCACTTTGTCGCCAAGTCCGCCGCGGAAGCTGCGACAGACAAGGCAGCGTTCACGCGCCGCTACATCGCCGAACGTGGCTTACGCTGTCAGTCCGACGCACGTTACCCTTCGGGCGCTAGTGGCTTACGAGGTAGCGCCGAGTAGATTGAGCTGTCGGCCGGGAGCAAAGCTTGCAAGGTAGGTCTCGAGGTCGAGCTTCTTGCGTGCGTTCTCACTGCTCATGTAGCGGATGATGCCGAATATCGGCCGCTCGGGTGCCCAAGGCCTGTCGTAGCGGCCAAGCACCCACATGATGCCCGCATACGAGTTCGGATCGCGTCCGTCCAACGCGTACTTGTTGTTGAGATGGATCATGTGATCAAGCGCGACGCGCGGGCTCTCGGACCATTCGAGTATCTTCTTGCCCCACAGCATGCGCAGGTAATTGTGCATGCGACCTTCCGTCATCAGCTCGCGCTGAGCGGCGTTCCACACGGGGTCATGGGTGAGGGCCTCTTCGAGGATCGGGATGTCGTAAACGTAAGATCGCTTGTCGCTCGCGTGCGCATCCAGGCTGGCGCGCGCCCAAGCGGGCAACGACTCGTAGCGCTCGTAATCCGGGAGGTTTGCGGCCGCGTTGAAAGCGAGCTCGCGCCAGGTGATGAGCTGCTCCATAAACGCATCGCCGCTCGGCGACATGCCCCAGAAGCCGTCGCGAGTGCCGTCGCTCCTGGCGTTGTCTGGCAGACCGCGCCAGCCCTCCGCTTGGGCGACCGCATGCACGACCTCGTGGGGCGAGATATGACCGAAATGCAGGTGGGCGGAGAGGCTGCTCGTGGCCTGCTCGTCTGGATGATTGCGATTGTCTGCGTAGCCGCGCAGCTTGTGCTCCACGAACCGATGCAGCTGCCATTGACCGGCAATCCAGCCACCTTCGAGCCCCACCGCGCGAACCGTATGGTCGATGGGTAGGCTCGCGACCGTGAGCTGCGCGTTGCACAGTTGCGCGTGCGTGAGCGCCGGAAACTGAAAGCGCAGTGCGGCAGGCAGGGACTTGAGACGAGGCAGCGTAAGGTCGAGCAATGGCTCTTCCATCGGAACATGGACAAGCTCGCGACGAACCTCCTGCTGGACGAAACGTCGAAACGAATAGGCGCTGGTGAAAGCACGGCCGCCTGCGATCGAGATCGGCAAGATCCCGTTCGTATCCACCGCCTCCAGCCTTACGGTTACGCGCTCGGCCGCGGCCTTGAGCATGCTGGGCATGAAAAAACCCGGGTAATCGTCGGTCACGATCAACGCCGCGCGCGCTCCAAAGGAGCGGAGCAACTCACTGCCCGCACCGTGCTCGGGCTCCAGATACGCGTAATAGGTAACATCCGTGATCGAAAAGTACGCTGCATTGGCAGCCATACCTTCGACCACGAAGCGATGCATGCGCTCCGATGCCCAGGTGTAGCCCGCACGCAAGGGCTCGAGCACCACGAGCGGCTTGTTGAGCTCCTTGGCCCAATCCACGGCTCGCTGCAGCGCGAAGTTGCTACGCGGTCTGCGCGCCGCAACCATCCAATAGAGAACGTAGTGCCCGCCGGGTTGCACCGGCGCTTGATTCAGCACTCGCAGGCGCGTGCTTGGAACAGTCATCGCAAAACCCCCTGCTTAGTGGCTCGGACTAGTTCGCGGGATCCAGAGGGCGCGCTGCCGGGCGAGGCGCCTTAGGGGAGACGCCTGCCAAAGCCAGAGCCAGCTGAAACGATGAAATCAAAGCGCGCAACTTCTCCATGACCCCTCCTGTGCCGGGTCGAAGAGCATCGACCTGTACTCAGAATAGGGGCCCCGCATCCAACCGTCAATGGTTTATTCAATGTTTATTATACGAACCTTGCACATGCCGTCGGAGCTATTGATTTCACGGATAAAACGGCTGCGGAGACTCAGGTCAGTGATGGCAGAGCCTGCCTGAGCTAGAACCCCGATGTGACTGAGCTTTCTTCACCCCGCCTTGAGTCCCATTTGATGCGCGTCGCCGTCCTGACGCTGGAGGCGCGCGCGTTGCAGCTACGCGCCGATCGCATCTCAGGCATCCGACTGGTGTCGTTCCTTGCCGCCTGCGTCGCGGGTTACAGCGGGGTAAGTCAACAGTTGGCGTGGGCAGCCGTTTTGGGCGCCGCCTTCGCATTGACGTTCTTGGCAGCGCTGATTTGGCACGCGCAGGTCTTCGCCAAGCGCGCCGAGGTGATCGCGCGCAAGGCCGTGCACGAACGTCATATCGATCGACTGCGCGGCGCCTTTCACGCGTTCCCGTACGATGGCGGCGAGCTTGCGCCCAAGGATCACGCTTACGCGGGCGACATCGATCTGGTGGGCCCTGGTTCGCTGTTTCAGCGCATCGACGTCTCGCATACGCTGGAGGGCGCGCAGTGCCTTGCGCGTGCCTTACTGTCGCACAGTGACGTCGACGTGATTCGCGCGCGACAGCAAGCGGTGATCGAGCTGTCCGAGCTCGACGGCCTGCGCGAAGAGCTCGAAGTGCGCGGCGCACTGGGTCGCAAGCAAGACAAGAAGCTTGACCACACGCCATTCGCGCGTCTGTTAGCAATGCCCTCCGTGTTCGAGGCCACGCCCTGGCTGCGCGCGGCGATGTGGACCTTACCCTTCGCGACGCTGACGCTCTATGTGCTCGGCAATCTGAACGTCATTCCTTCGGGTTTCTACTGGCTCACCTTGATCATGCAGGGCGTGGTGCTTTGGCATACGTCGGGTCCGGTGCACGGAGTGCTGGAGACCGTCACAGCGCGGCTTGGTTTTGCAGAAGCCTACGAAGGCATGCTGCGCGTAGTCGAACAGCAAGCCTTCGAGAGTCCGCACCTTCGCGCGCTACGCGAACAGCTGCGCAGCGGCGGGCACATGCCGTCCGAACACATGGCGCGCCTACGCCGCTACGAAGGCCTTTCCCAGCTGCGCACGCAGGGTCCGCTGTACATCGTGCTCAACACACTGACGCTGTGGGATCTGTTCTGCCTCGATCGCATCGAACGCTGGCTGGCTGAAGTGGGCCCGCGCGCCGAACGCTGGTTCGAGATCATGGGCGAGATAGAGATGCTTTCGTCGCTCGCTACCCTGCGCCACGGCGATCCCGCGACCTGCATGCCGGAGATCACCGAAGAGGGTACGGGTCTGTATGCAGAACAGCTAGGTCATCCGTTGCTCGTGCCGCGCGCGCGCATCTGCAACGATCTGTCGATCAGCGGACCGAGCTGCGCCGTGGTGATCACTGGCTCCAACATGGCTGGCAAGAGCACTTTACTGCGTGCCCTTGGTCTCAACGTCGCACTGGCGCTCGCGGGTGGCCCCGTGTGCGCCCATCGCCTGCGGCTGCCTGTCGTGAGACTGCGCGCCAGCATGCGCATCGACGACTCGCTCCAGCGCGGCGCAAGTTACTTCCACGCCGAGCTTACCAAGCTCAAGAACGTGGTACGCGAAGTCGAAGCCAAGCCGCCGGTCCTGTTTCTGCTCGATGAGCTCCTACGCGGCACCAACGCACGGGCACGCCAGCAAGGAGCCCGCGCCGTGCTCCAGCATTTGATCTCGCGCGGTGCCATGGGCCTCGTTGCAACCCACGACGTCGCCTTGGCCGATCTGGAGCAAAGTACTTCCAAGCGCATCATCAATCAGCACTTCACGGACGTGTTCGAGAACGGAGAGATGCGCTTTGATTACTTGCTGCGCGACGGGCCCGTGCGCACCAGCAATGCGTTGCGCCTGCTGGCCATGGCGGGTATCGACGTATCGGTCGACGACCAGCTGATCTAGACGCTGCTCGGCGCCGCACGCGTGCCATCATCGCGCATGGCAACGACGCTCAGCTTTGGAACGGCCGGCATCCGCGCAGCCATGGGCGAGGGACCGGATCGGATGAACGCCACCACCGTGCGCACGCTTGCGCTCGCACTCGGCGATTACCTTACCGTGTGCTTTCCAGATGCAAGAATGCTCGGCATTTGCCTGGCGTTTGACGGGCGCGCCCACAGTCAGGATTTCGCGCAGGCCTCAGCGGAGGTGCTGCTTGCTCTCGGCTTCGTGGTGCATCGTTTTGATCAACCAACGCCCACGCCGGTGCTCGCGTTTTGTACGCGAAAACGTGACGCTGCGGCGGGCATCATGATCACAGCAAGCCACAACCCGGCAGCAGACAATGGGATCAAGGTGTACTTTCGTGGCGGCGCCCAAGTGCTCGCGCCCCATGATCGCGAGATTGCGCTGCGCATGCATGCGCTCGTGGACGCGGATGCAAGGCCGCGCATGACGCTCGCCGAAGGGCGCGCACGCGGTCATGTGCATGAGCTCGGAACCCCGGAGCTATCTGAGTATTTGCTCGCGGTCGAAAGCCTGCTCAAGCCAAGTACCGAGCCTTGGGATTTGTCGATCGCGTACACGGCCATGTGCGGCGTGGGCAGCCCGATCACGCACGCACTGTTGTCGCGGCGTAAGGTACGCGCCTTCCACGAGGTGGAGGAGCAGCGCGAGCCCAGCGTCGACTTTGGAGGCTTACTCTCGCCCAATCCCGAACATCCCGCCGCAATCGCGCAGGTGCTTGCGTTGGCGGAGCGCGAGAGCTGTGAGCTGGCCTTCGCGCACGATCCGGACGCGGATCGCTTGGCCGTGATCGCACGCGATCTGACTGGTGGTTTGCGTGTGTTGAGTGGTGACGAAGTCGGCTCGCTGCTGGCCGAATCGATGCTCGCGCGCTGCGAAGACCCCGCCCAAGCGCTGCTGGTGTCCACGATCGTAAGCTCCGAGCTCGTGGCCCAGATCGCGCAGTCGTATGGCGCAGCTTTTGAGCAAACCTTGACGGGCTTCAAGTGGATCGCGGCGCGCGCTAGGCAACTCGAACGCGAGCAAACACTCAGGTTCGTCTTCGGCTACGAAGAGGCGCTCGGTTACGCATTCGGTGCCCTGGGGGACGACAAGGATGGCATCGCTGCCATGGCCGTCATGCTCGAGCTTGCAGACGCCCTGAAAGTGCGTGGCAGCTCCCTTTGCGCTGAGCTCGAACGGTTGGCGCGTAAGCATGGTCTGTTCGTGTCACGACAGCTCACGTTCAATGCAACCAGCGAGCCGGGCATGACACGCTTGCTTGAAACAATGCAGCAGCTGCGCATGACACCACCCGACCGCTGGCTGGGCGCACCCGCAACGTTGCGCGACTATGCGCTGGAGCCCGAAGCTGCCAACGTGCTCGTGTTGCGTTCAGGCGAGCATCGCCTCTGCGTGCGACCGAGCGGCACCGAGCCGAAGCTCAAGCTCTATCTGCACGCGCGCGTCCTCGCTGCGGGCCACGAAGGCTTCGCACAGTGGCAAGCGCGTGCGGGCCTCGTGCTCGACCGGCTTGAAGCGCAGGCGCGCGCGCTGGTCGCGCTTTGAAAGTGCGCTCGCACGCAGCGCGCTAGACCGCAGGCGCCAAAGCCAGCGTTTTGGCAAGCGCACCCCAACGTCGGCCCATCTCTGCGTCCTGCTCGGCGCGCTGCAACATGTAGCGATGGTGGAGCATCACCGGTTCGGGGCCTTCTTGATCGGGCACGCGCAACCACAGCTTTTGAGCGCGCTGCCTGAACATGTTGGAGAAAGCGCGCCCCGCGAGCACCACAGCCGCCGTGTCGATCGCGGCTTCGAAGCCAGAGGGTAAGGCCACGTAGCGCTGCAAAAGATTCACGTCTGCACGCGCGATATTCGCAAGCCTGTGCAAGTCAGATACGGTCCAGCGCGGCAAGATCTCGCCACGATCGAGGTCCACACGATGCAAGCGCGCGTCCAGGATCACCTCGCGTTGCAGGAAGCTATCGCCGAGATCGAGCACGAGCTCGCGAATAGGTTCCTCGACGCGCATGCGATCCGAGCCGAGCATGCGCCCAGCATCGGACGTGAGCGCACCCACTGCGGCGCGCCAACGCAAACGCTCAGGTTGGCGTCCGCGTACGAGCTTCACGGCGCTCTTGAAATTGCCACGAGTTCTAAAGTGACCGACTGCGTCGGTGATGCGTGCGCCGGCGGTCATCTGCCTCCGAAGCGCGAAAGCCCCCAAAATGTACGGACCATCGCGCCCTTCGGTCTATGCACGACTGCGCGTGGTCAGGTCAAAAAAGCCGCGCAATGCAGCGCATGCTCGGGATGGGTGGCAAGCGCCGGTATCGCTAGCATCGGGACGAGTCGCGATGCTTCAGCAGACACTCAGGGAACGACGCCTGTTGGCGGTGCAGGTGTGCCTGCCGTTGCTTCACCTTCTGCACGCCGCTTGCGACGGGCTGCACGACGATCGACGCCACCATCGCCTTCCGCGGCGGCAGCAGCCGCAGCAGCGGCAGCACGCCTCTTCCTGCGGGCTTCGGCCTCGGGGTCAACCTTCTCCTCGGCTACCTCGCCAGCGCCGTCGTCGGCTAAGGCTGCACCCTCGGGCATCGACAACAGAACGGTGGCCGGAATACCTTCGCGCACCGTGACGAGCATGGTGGTCACCACGCTGCCACCGGCCCGCGCATCGAGCTTGTGGGGGCCGGCCGGAAGATCGAGTACCCAGCGGCCTTCGTTGCCCGCGCCGAAAGACTCTCCGTCGACGATTAGCTCTGCCCCTTCCACGTCGGTTCGCACGACGACTTCGACGCGTGATGGAGGCTCAGGGGCAATGACCACGGGCGCCGCAGCGTTGGCCGTAACCTTGGGGAGCGCGCTCGATTTCTGCGCGTTCATCATGAAGTACCAAGCTGCGCCAGCGAGCAACAACGCCACCAATCCCAGCGCGATATAACGCGCCCCAGAGCCGGACGCGCTACGCGAAGCGCCGGTGATGTCGCCAAAATCATCGTAGCCATCACCGCGCGCACGATCCGTGGGCGGGGCCAACGTGGGGTTTGTGCTGTCACTTCCCATGCCACGACCGTCTTCGGACAAAGGCAATGGATACTGTTGGTAGCCGGCGAGATCCGAGGGCGTAGCCGCCTGCAAGCCTTCGCCACCGAACTCGCACAAGATCACGGTCACGTTGTCGTGTCCGCCTCCGGCCTTCGCAAGCTCGATCAGACGCTCACAGCATGCGCCCAAATCGCGATATTCCACCATCACGTCGCGGATCACGTCGCCGTGGACGAGACCGCTCAAACCGTCAGAGCACATCATCAAGCGGTCGCCGCGTCGCAGCTCGAGGAACGTAAGGTCCACGGTCACTTGATCCGTGGTGCCCAGCGCCTGCAAGATGATGTTGGAATGCTCGAACGCTTCAGCTTCGGCCTCCGTGAGCTGACCGGCTTCGATCAACTGATTGACGAGGCTTTGATCCTTGGTGACCTGCTTGAGCTCGCCGTTGCGCAACACGTACGCGCGGCTATCGCCGACTTGTCCGACGAACAACGTCTTGTCCATCAGCGCTGCGACGGTAGAGGTCGTACCCATGCCGCGGCGCGTTCGATCAGCGCGCGCGCCTTCGAAAATTCGCGTGCCCGCTTCTTCGACCGAACGCACGAGCGAGCGCGCAAACGAATCGCGGTCTGGCGAGGGCACGCTGCGGCGCATCATCTCGAAGATCGTGTCGACTGCCATTTGGCTTGCGACTTCACCGGCCGCTGCGCCGCCCATGCCATCGCAAACCGCGAATAACAGACCTGCGTGCGGAACTTCGCTGAACTTACTCGGCTCGCGACTGCCCGTAGCCAAGTCGGCAAGCAGGTAGTTGTCTTCGTTGTGCTCGCGCACGAGCCCCACATCCGAGCGCCCTACGACGTGCACCGTGATGGCACCCCCGCTGGCCACGGAAGCGGGCTTGGGTTCGTCCGCGTCTTGTAGTGCTTCCTGAGGCAAAGTTGTGCGCTCATCTTCCTCGAACCGCACGTCTTCAAGCCCAAGGCTCTGTTCCGCGCGATTCGTCGTAGCTGCGGGACCACCACCAGCATCGGCCTCGCTAGCCTTCCCGTGGTCCGCGGTCCGTTCGCGATGCGCGTCGCTCATCGTCCGTCGCGCCCGCCAGCAAAGCCGGCTGCTGAGGATGAGTCGACTGAATCTGAGCCCACAGAAGCAGAGCTGCCCAATGAACCAGCTTCAAACCGGAACAAGTGCCTGCCGATCCGAAACTGGTCGCCATCCCTCAGCACGTGTTCCCCCCGAATGCGAATGGCAGTCCCGTTGGATGAGCCAAGGTCATGCAGCGTAAAACGATTCGCCGCGTGATCCACACGCAGTGCCGCGTGGCGTCGAGACAGAAATGGATCGTCCGTGAAGACGATGTCGCCATTTTCGCGTCCGATGACGGTTTCGTCACGAAAAAGGTAATGGACGTCGCGGCCCACGCCTTCGGTCGTGTACTGCACGAGACGCGCAAAACGGGCCGCCTCGGGCGTGCCGAATACGAGTACCCCTTTCTGCGATGCCGGTCCCAGTGGTAGCTCACCATCCCCAAGAAGCTCGAATCGTAACACTTGCTGACCGATTAGAACCACATCCCTGTCACGAACTTCGACTGCCTCGCGCAAGCGCACGTACACACCATTCACGCTGTCGAGATCACGAAGCGTGTAGTTGCTCGCACGACATGCGATTCGCGCATGGCGCGGCGACAGGTAAGGATCGTCCGGGAACGTGATGTCGCCTTCGCTGCCGCCGATGTCTGCATCGTGCTCTGCGAGCGGGATCGAACGCCCCTCCGATCCATCCTTGAGTAGCGTGACGAGGCGAGCGCTCGAAGCGAAGAGCGCTGGTGGCGCCGCTGTCGGTGAAGGCGCCGACGCGCTGCTTTCGCCTACGTTTGCGCTCTCATTGGCCGCCCCGCAGTTACGGCAAAAACGCGCATTGGGCTCGCGCGGGGCGTGACAGCGGCTGCATTCGGCCGGTGGCGCACCGGGAATTCCGGCAGGTGGCGTGGCTTCATCGGCGAACGGCGCACCGCATTCGCGACAGAAACGCATGGCTGGATCGGACAGCGCGCCGCAGCGCCCACATTTGGGAGCATGGCCCGCGGCCGCTGCATGGGGCTGGCGCGCGGGCGCAGGCACCAGATCGCTCAGTGCGCCGGTCGCAAGCGTGGGGACAGGCGCGCGATCAGTGATGCGCTTCCCGCAGTTCGTGCAGAAGATGATTCCCGCGGGGTTGTCCCACCCACAGCTGCCGCAGCGCATCTACTGATCAGTGAACCGTGCCGACTGGCCTTCCGTCAAGGTTCGTGGCGAGTTCGCTTCCAAAGAGCCCTGCACGTCGGCACAGGTGATGGCCCTACTTCACATCACCGTGAGCCCGAACTGGAAGAAGAGGGACTCCGAGAATAAGCCATCGTTGCCACGCAACACGCGATCGCGCTCGGTTGTAAATTCGGTATGGGAGAACGCGCGTAAGCCAAAGCCGGCAAGCAAACCAAATCGTTCGTTCAGCTCGATCTCGCCGCCCGCGAAGGCTTGCACCATCACGCCGACCGTGGCGATGGCGAACGTGTCGCCGTAACCCACGCCGCCGAGGGTCAGCTCAAACACGGGATGAAAAAGGATGTCGGTGGGCATCGTGTAGCGAGCGCCGGCGCGCAATGCCTGCTGCACCCCCAGCTCGTAGACCGAGTCCGTATCTAGGAACCACAGCTCGTAACCGGCGATGAGGCCGAAACCTTGTGGTCCACGTCGTTCAAGGCTTGCGCCGATTCCGCCGCCGCTTTGAAATACACAGCCATTGCCGGGAGGGCACAGCGACTTGTTTTGCAGCGGCGTCGAAAAACCGGAATGCACATCGAGCACGTGACGGGGCGCAGCTTCGTGAGGTGCAGGTGGGACGGTGAACGGTTCGTCCGCCACGCGTTTGTCTGCATGGGCGTCTGCATAGGCGTCTGCATGTGCGGTTGCCGCAGCGACAAGACTCATGGCAAGCGCCACAGCTCGAACGCATCTCACGATAGGCCTGCTAGAGCGCATCTCTCGTTGTTGACAGCACGCATGGCAAACATATAGTAGCCCACGTTTCTGGAAGGACCCGACGATGGATATCTACCTCGACAAACGCGCCGTAAAGCAGATCAAGATTTCCGCGGATGAAGCGGTCGAGGAAGGTGATACTGACACGCTTCGTGAAGACATCATGGAAGCGTTCACCGAAGAGCA
>JBKJIA010000438.1:0-10961 GCA_046598735.1 Polyangiales bacterium | reverse complement strand
GATTTCTGCGGTAAAGGCCTCGATCGAGAAATCACCGCCACGCGCTGCAGCACCCCGGATAGGCTCCCCGGCCCGGGGATTGCGGAACCAATCTTCGTCGAAGTGCTCACGCATCGTGCGGCTCAGCGCAAAGGCGTGCACTTTCGCACGTAACGCAGCCGAGGGAGAGACTCGCGTGACCAACCATGCACCCAGAGCATGCGGGAGTGTGCGTGTGAGTGCGGACTCGGCGAGGTCGGCGGCGCGCGAAATCCAGTTATCTCCGTGCAGACCGCGAGCGAGCACCGATGCGGCAGCAAGGCGCGCATCGAGCAGGCAATAGGTTGCGGAAAAGCGCGCGACTTCGTCGCTCTCGCGCCGAGTAAGGTTGCGCACGCGCGTAAGGAAAAGCGGTTCGGTGAACATGTTCATGCCCAGGGCGCCGATGGCACGTGCGACGCTGGCAACCGACGCGTGGCGTAACCACACGGGCAGTGCTGCAGACACGTGCACGATGCCGATGGCGCGGCCGACCGCTTCGGCCGTGGCGAGCTCGCTTGCGACACCATGCTGGAAACCGGGCGCGCACACGCGCACATCGCGCGGCGCAGACACCGTAAGGACATGGGTCAGTGGCATGACGCCGGGATGGACAAGTGTTGCACGCGCATGACTAGACAGCGTGCGACGCAAGCCGAGAGCGTCCCAATCGTTGCCGATGCGGCGCAGGCGATTTTCGCGCGAAAAGATGCTGCCGTAACGCTGCGCGCTCACCGCCCATAGGGCTTCGGTTCCGTCCGACGAATCCACGCCAGCGCGCGAGCAACAGTAAGCTACCGCTTCTTGCGCCAGGTCTTTTGTGTCGCGCAGGAACGTTTGTGCGAGTGCGCTCGCGCCCCCTTCGGGACCTGCATCGGCGTGACGGGGTGCTGCGAGCTTACGCAGCAATGCAAAGGCGTCGGCATCGGCATCGGCGCGTGCGTCGGCCCAGGCCTGGATCTCAGGCGGGATCGATGACGAAATTTCGCGTGCGATGCGCATGCGCTTGGGAGCGCCGTCGCTCGCTAGCCACTCACGCATCATGGCGTGTACGGGACGCGTTTCGCCTTCGACCGCGAGCGGCGTGGCAGGCCACGCGAGCACACGCGCGCGCCCTTCCGCCAAAGACAGCTCGAGCTGCGCACGGGCCATGTGCGCAGCAATCGCGCCATGTTCTGCCGGTGTGAGCTCGCCCTGCGATAGTGCATTCGCAAGCGTTTCTTCCGCACGCTCGGACACCAACCAGCGCTGTGCACGCGAGATCGAAGCGGGCTGTCCCGATAAGCGATGAATGAAGCCGAGCGCTTGATCGCGCCTAAAAGCTTCGATTGCGCGCCCGATCTCGGTTGCAGCCGTTTGCATAGAGCGGTGTGTATACTCGGGACCATCCATCATGACGACTGCATCGAAAATAGCTTTCATAGGCGCCGGAAATATGGCGGCCGCGTTGATTCGCAGTGCGATTACACGTGGTGGCCGCGAGCCCAGCAGCATCGGCGCCACCGACGTGCGAGGCGACGCTCTCAATGAGTTGGTCAAGCAGCACGGGATTCGTGGCTTCGCGAGCAACGTGGAAGCATGCAGTTGGGCAGACGTTACCGTGCTCGCGGTCAAGCCTCAGGTCATGCCGAACGTATTGCGTGAGATCAGCAGTGCGAGCACGGGCAAGCTCATGATTTCGATCGCAGCGGGACTGTCGATTGCGCGTCTATCGGAGCTGCTTGGCGGCCATACGCGCGTCGTGCGCGCGATGCCAAATACGCCCGCCATGGTAGGCGAAGGCGCCACCGCGATTGCAGGCGCACAAGGAGCGAGCGCGGCCGATCTCGATATCGCCGAAGCCCTCTTCAAAACCACGGGCCTGGTAGTGCGCACGGAAGAAAAGTTGATGGATGCCGTCACGGGCTTGAGCGGCTCGGGCCCGGCTTACGCTTTTATCGCGATCGAAGCGCTGTCTGATGCGGGCGTGCGCGCGGGTCTAGCGCGTGACGTCGCGACGCAACTCGCTGCCCAAACCTTACTCGGCGCAGCCAGGCTCGTACTCGAAACGGGCGAGCATCCCGCCAAGCTCAAAGACATGGTGACAAGCCCCGGTGGGACCACGATCGCTGCGGTGGCTGCTCTGGAAGCGTCAGGTTTTCGGCATGCTTTGCATTCGGCCGTGGCCGCCGCGATAGCGCGCTCTAAAGAGCTCGCGGGCTAGTCGCGCATCGTCAACCTGGTTGACCGTCGCGGCGATGCTTACGCTGCCGGGCGAGCTCCGAAAATCGCCGTGCCGATGCGCACCATGGTCGAGCCTTCTTCCACCGCGATTTCGAGATCATCGCTCATGCCCATGGAAAGCGTGGGCAGCTGAAAGCGCCGCGCTTGATCTCGCAACTCCGCAAAGCAGCGTCGCGCTTGTTCAGGGTCGTCTGCCGGTGGAATCGTCATCAGGCCCCGGAGATCGAGCGCGGGCATGGTGCGCACGGTGTCTATTAAGGCGGGCAGATCTGCCACTGGAACGCCGCTTTTTTGCGGCTCAGCGGCTACGTTGACTTGAAGTAAGACTTGAATGGGCGGGCCCGCAGAGCTGGCCACCTTACTTGCGAGCGAACGCGCGGCGCTGATGCTCGCCAGCGAATCGATCGTGCATCGGGATTGAACGAGCAGCTTGGCCTTGTTCGTCTGCAAGCCGCCGATGAAACGAAAGCGAAGCTCGCCCAGATCTGCGAGCGCCTCTGCTTTGGACATGAGCTCCTGCGCGTAGCTTTCACCGAACTGGCGCTGCCCCGCGGCATAGGCGGCGCGAATCGCGGATGGCGGCTGAAACTTGGACACTGCGACCAGCTCCACTTCGCTCGCCTCCCGACCCGCGCGCGCGCACGCAAACGCGATGCGCTGCCTTACTTCCTGCAAGCGCACGGCAATCTGAGCGTCGCTGTGGGGCGCCTCGCTCATGGCCACTCCGAAAGGGCTCCTACTTGTTCGAGCAACTCGAGCGTTTCGGCGGCGGGGAGCCCCACCACGTTCGAGTACGAGCCTGACACTTCGGCCACCAGACCTGCGCCCAATTCTTGGATGCCGTAGCTGCCCGCTTTGTCCATGCCCTCGCGGCTTTCGACGTAGCCCAACAAAGTAAGGTCGTTGAAAGCACGAAAACGCACGCGCGTGGTCACGGCGACCAGGTGCACTTCGCCTGCGGGCAATACGTAAGCGGCGACCGCCGTGTGCACCACGTGCTCTCTACCGCGTAGCGCGCGCAGCATGCGCTCGCTTTCCGCCAGATCGGCAGGCTTACCGAGCACGTCGCCATCAAGCACAACGGTGGTATCCGAACCAAGGACGACCACCCGATCATCGCCGCTGGCCAACACCTGACAGGTGCGTGCTTTTTCTTCTGCCAAACGCAGTACGTACTCGCGCGGATCTTCGCCTGCGCGTTGCGTCTCATCGA
Organism: Polyangiales bacterium; assembly: GCA_046598735.1. Classification (GTDB taxonomy): domain Bacteria; phylum Myxococcota_A; class Polyangia; order Polyangiales; family DASUME01; genus DASUME01. The sequence goes on along the minus strand of JBKJIA010000438.1, from coordinate 7,507 downwards.
CGTCGCTCGGGCGAACTTCGAACTTGATGCCCAACTTTTCGAGAATCTCGCGTCGTCGCGGCGAAGCGGAGGCCAAAACGATGCGGACCAGCTGCTTCATGCACCGGCCTCGCCAAGATTGCGCTTCACGCGGCGCACGTAAGTGTGGCTGACGCGAGCGGCATCGAGACCCAACATCTTGGCCAATTCCGAGACAAAACCACGCACGTACACGATGGCTGGCAGCGCCCCGAAATCGTCATCTTCGATCGCTTGCAAATACAACATGCTGATCTTCGTGCGACGACTGATCTGGCGAAGCTCAAGGCCCAATGACTCGCGCATGCGCCGCAAAATCGCGCCGTCGAACTCTGTTTCTGGCGTGATGCTGGGCGCGGGGGGCAGATCGGTGCGTTGCGCGACCACAACCTCTTCGTCGTGGGGCGCGGGCGCATTGGGAAACACACTCAGCTCGTAAGGCCTGCGGCGATTGCGATCGAGCAGCACATCGAACGCCTCTTCGAGGCGCGCACGCACAGCGTCGAGCTCGTTGTTGGTGAACAGTCCGTAACCGCAAAGCGCAGCGTCGGTGTAGACCTCACGCACACGGCGATAGGCGCGACGTATCTCTTCGTCCGTGGCGCCGCGATCCACTTCGAGCAAATCGTGATGCGTTCCCGGCGGCACCGTACGCATGATGCGCAAGCCACCCTTACCCGCATCCATCGAGATCAAGCGTCGCGCCAAACGCTCGATGTGCTTGCTGGCTTTGGTACTCGGGCTCTTCACGAGCAAGGGCTCGCAAGCACGCACGCAGGTCCAGACGGTGTCGTCGTAGTCGATGTAGCCTACGTAATCGACGTTGACGCCCAAGCGCTGCCACACGGCGCTGGTCATGCTTTCGCCCAGCTCGAGATCGGCGCGCACGCGCGTCTGATTCACGACCAAATGCAGCTCAAAGTGAGTCAGGCAATCGCGACCCACCGCTGCCATGGAATGCTCGTCGGCCTCGAGGGCTTCGACCAGCTCGCGTGGCGCAGGCAAGCCGCCCAGATCTTCCGCAAGCGCCTGGAGCTCTGCGCGCTGCTCTGCATCGGAGGCAAGCAAGCTCAGCCGTCGCAGAAACATCGCGCGCATGAACCGATAGCAACCCTCCACCGAAGCGGGCTCAGGCACGGTCACGTAGAGCGCAATGTCGGCGGCCAAGAACGGATCGAGCAAATCTGTCTCGATGCCTGTGCCGAGGTCGATCACCATGTAGTCACAATCGAGCTCGGGCAGTGCCGAGAAGAGCTCGCTGCGCGAACGAGAACGCGTCTGTCCGGCGTTGCCTTCGGCCAGGCCGCCGTTGACGAAGTACATGCCGGCCACGCTGGTGGGCTCGACTTCGAGCTCGGGAAAACGCGGACCGCGACGAATTTGGCTCGGCAAAAGCGGTGGCAGACCGAGCAGCGTGTGCAGATGAGCGCCTGATTTATCGGCGTCCACCACCACGGTGGTGCGACCAAGGCTTGCCAAATAGATCGCCAAGTTGGACGCGATGACCGTCTTGCCCGCGCCGCCTTTGGCACCTGAAACGGCGATCACACGCTTGGGTCTCTGGCTCGTGCGTTTGATCGCGACGCCTCCGATCACGCGCGCGGGGGCGCTTGCAATGGGCGCATCCTGTTGCGGTTCGGGAAGCTCGATCTCGGGTTCTGACACGGGCCAGCGGTCTACCAATCCCGACTGGAGCGCGCAAACGGTATGGGCACGGGTCAGCCCGACCACGTCGCTTCGAACAGATCGCGTTCGTCGCCCACTGCGGCCGATTGGGCGAGCCGTACGGAAACACCGCCCGCACCCGCAAGCTTCAGGCCTTCTTCGATCACACCCAGCATGGCGACAGAATTCGCGAGCGCAGGCTTAGCTTGTGCTCGCACTTCCATGCGCCCGTAGCCGCGACCGACTTTGATCACGCGCGCATCGCCTCCGGCGAAGTAGCGATTCCAAATGTCCGACACCATCGAAAAGAACAGCTCGGGCGTGATGTTCCTGAACATCTCGATGCGTTCGCCGCTGTAGTAGTGCGCCCGCGCGAAGTGGCGTCCAGCATCGGCGATCTGAGCGCGATCACCATCGCCGAACTCGCGATCGAGCTCGTCCAGAGCCGATGCCAACGACTCCGCGCTGCACCAATGATTATCGAGCTTGCGCGTTGCCAGCTCGCGGCGGACGACATCCGTTTGCTGATTGATCACGATGCGCACTTCGTCTTGACCAAAGCGCTGTTCGAAGTGATCGAGCAGACCGCGCACGATTTCGGAACGCGCGATATTCGGTGCGGGTCCAATCTTGCCCGACCCCGGATGATCGCTTTTGGCGCGTGGCCGGGATGAACGCACCAAACCTTCGCGGGCTCTCAGCTCGCGCAAGTCGATCGTAAACGTATCGGTCGGCTCGGGTTCCTCGGCGCGCGGCGCGCTCGCACCAAACGGGACGAGCGCCCATAACATGTCGCCTGCGGTCTGATAACGATCGACCGGGCGTTGGGCGAGCGCACGCCGCACGATGGCTTCGATCCCATGCGGCAAATCCTGGCGAAACACGCGCAGGGGCGCGATGTCGCCGGAGAGAATGCGCTGGCAAAGCTCAGGTAGATTCGTGCCGTCGTAGGGCCGATGCGCAGCCAGCATTTCATACAAGATCACGCCGACCGCATAGAGATCCACGCGCGGATCACGACCCTTTGCGCCGCGAATCTGCTCAGGGCTTGCATAAAACGGCGTCGCCATCGTGAAGCCCGTGGGCGTCAGATCGACGTGGCGATCGCGCTCGGCCATGGATTCGATGAACGTGGCGATGCCAAAGTCAAACACCTTGACGAAATCAGGCTCGCCGTAGCGCGGCGTGATCAAGATGTTTTCGGGTTTGAGATCGCGATGCACGATGCCCCGGCCGTGCGTAGCCGCGAGCGCATCTAAGACTTGGCCCGCGATGCGTGAAGCGCGCCTGGACTCGAGCTGACCATCTTGTCGGAGCACCTTCTTGAGGCTCTTGCCGCGCACATACTCCATGACGATGTAAGGAGCACCGCTCGGCTCTTGCCCCATGTCGAGAACCTCGACGATGTTGCGATGGCCAATCGACACGGTGGCGCGCGCCTCGCGTTGAAAGCGCTGAATCACGATGCCGTCATCGGCCAAGTTCGCGTGCAGCAGCTTGACGGCCACGATCTTACCGATCGCGGTGTTCTCGGCCTTGAAGACCGTGCCCATCCCACCGTGCCCCACGGCACGCAGCAGGCGGTACTTGCCGGCGATCATGGTGCCGATCAGGGCGCCGGTATCGGGGGCGCGGCGACGCGGCGCGGCCTTGGGCAAGTCGGACATCAATGGCGACAAGGATAACCGGGCTCGGTTGCGCACGTCATCACCTCAAACGGCGCAACCTTCCTGGGGGTTCGACCGATACCCGCGCGTCATGAAAACTTCTACGTTGTGGTTGTGGGTGTTCTGCGCTTGCGCTTCGTGCTTGCCTGCCAAAGGTGCTCTCGACGAAAGCGCGTCGGATATCAAAGTCTTGAGCCTGAACGTCCGAGACGCCCGCGGGGGCAGCTGGCCGCTTTCCGAGCTGCCACGCGCCGCGCGTCTGGAGCTCGCGCTGAGCGACACGCCGGATCAGCCGGAAAAACGCGTCTGGCTCGTGCAAGGAGCGCTCGACGACCAAATCGTCGAAGACCTGCTCAGCCCGCCGCTAAGCACGGCCACGCAAAAGCGTGTCGTCGAAATCGCGCTCACGCTCGTAGCGGGCGGCTTGGTGGTGTCGACGCTCAAGCCCCTGACTCGTGATCAGCGCTACAGCCTGGCGGTGCTCGAAGCGCCAGAACAACTGTGGGCGAGAGAGCTGCGCGTCTCGAATAGTCCAGCATCAGGGGCGGCGTTCGTAGAAAGTCAGCCCGCGGACCAAGCGCGCGGAATCCCTCCAAACTTGCAGCAGCTGCTCTTGCGCTTCGATGGTTACCTCGAGGGCGCGCACCAGATCTCCCTGAAAGCTGGGGCAGAAGAGATCAAGACCCGGACTGCACTACTGCGTTGCAGCGAGCTTGGCTTGGCCGAAGGCGACTGCATCGCGGTGCGACCGATGGCAACCTTACCGTCTCACGCATCCTTGGCACTCGAAGTTCGCAAGATCAATGATGCCACTGGCGGAGCTCTCGAGGACCTGACGCTCCGCTTCGACACAGCCGACACCGTCGACGATCACATGCCGAGCTTGCTCGATCTGACGTGCGCACTGGATGAACGCGCTCTCGACGAAGGCGGCTGTGTACTTGAACAGGATCACGCCATCGCCCTGAGGTTGGCCGTGGACGAGCCAACCATGGCCACCCTCAGCACGGCGCACGAGACGCTATCGGCGCTGAGTTTTGGGCGCAATCTGGAGCTCGCACTGACTTCGCTCGAGCCGGGTCTGGCGCGGCCGAGCAGCCTGAGCCTGACGGATCTCGCGGGCAACACGCGCAAGTTTGCACTTCGATTAAACACGCTCGCTCCCCTCGCAACCCTCAGCATCGAGGAGGTGCGCTGCGATCCAATCGGCCCCGAGCCCGCACAAGAGACCATCGAGCTGCTAAACTTCGGGCGTGAGCCGGTTCAAATCATGGGTTTTTCGCTCAGCGACGACGCGCTCGAGGCCGGCGTGCGCATTCGCGACGACCTTACGGTCTTGCCGGACGAGCGCGTGCTGATCGTGGGCCCCATGTTTGATGCGCGTGATGGCAGCGACGGTACGCTTTCCCCGGGCGTGCGTCTCGCGCGCACAGACAAAGCGCTCTCCATCGGCAACCAAGGCAGCCTGCTTTTCTTGCGCGACACGCAGTCCCATCGGCTGTCCGCTGCGCCGCGCATCAAGCCCGCAAAGCCAGGCGCTTGCATCGCGCGACATAGCGAGGACCCGCGCAGCGGCGCGGTCGAAGCCTTCGCCGCGGATCCCAACCAATCGTGCACCCCGGGCGCTGAAACTACCTGGCCATGACTCTGTTTTCGCCGTCCGATCGTCGCGAGGAGACGCTGCAAGGCGCAGTCGAAGGCGTGGTCTACCAAAGTCCGGATGGCTTCTTTTCCGTGGTGCGCATCCTGCGTGAAAGCGACAATGCGGAGATCACCGCCATTGGAGACTTCGGCAACGTCAGCAGTGGTGAAACCTTACGGTTGCGCGGTCGTTTCACCGAGCATCCCAGTCACGGGCGACGTTTCCAAATCTCGAGCCTCACGCCGGTCTTACCGTCTTCGCGTGACGGCATGGCGCGCTATCTCGGCTCGGGCCTGATTCCAGGCATCGGCAAAGGTTTGGCGCAAAAGCTGGTCGCGCAGTTCGGTGAGCGCGCCCTCGATGTCATCACGACGCAGTCTGCAAAACTGCGAGAAGTGCCTGGTATCGGCCGGCAACGCGCCACTGCGATCTCGCAGGCCGTGCGCGAGCGACGCGACGAAACCGAGCTCATGTCTTACCTTCACAGCTTGGGCTTGGGGCCAGCGCTCGCACGTCGCATCCGCAAACGCTATGGCGAGCGCGCCGTGCAAGTGATCCGCGAAGATCCTTATTTGGTGGCCGAGCAAGTACCGGGCATCGGTTTCAAAACCGCCGACGGCATCGGTCGCGCCTCAGGCTTGACGGTCGATGACCCACGGCGCGCGGCCGGCGCGGTGCTTCATTTGCTCGCGCGCACAGCCGACGACGGTCACGTGTTCGCAACACGCGACGACCTGATCACGCAGGGTGAAAACCTCGAGGTCCCAGCCGACCGGCTCGAGGAAGCGATCGAATCCCTGTGCGGACGCGGGCTCGCGGTGCGCGATGGCGAAGCCATTTACGCCGCACCCTTGCATCGCGCCGAGATCGCGGTCGCGAACCTGCTGCGCGCTCGTGTTTCGACACTCACGCACGCAGACGTTCCGCTAGACCCAAAGAGCTTCGAAGGGCTTTCCGAGGAACAGGCCGAGGCGGTGCGCGCCACATTTCGTGGCCGCTTGCTCGTGATCACAGGCGGACCTGGCACAGGCAAAACGACGACAGTGCGCGGCATCGTTCAAGCCCATCGCGCAGTAGGCCATCAGATTCTGTTGTGCGCACCGACGGGTCGCGCCGCCAAACGCTTGAGCGAAGCGGCCGGTGCCGAGGCGCGCACGATTCATCGTTTACTCGAGTGGAATCCGGCGCTGGCTCGCTTTCAACGCGAAGCCGAAAACCCAGTCGAAGGCGACATTGTGTTGGTCGACGAAGCCAGCATGCTCAACGTGCAGCTGGCCGAACGCTTACTATCTGCGATTCCAGCGCACGTGCCGCTCGTGCTCGTGGGCGACGTCGATCAGCTTCCGCCGGTGGGCCCCGGTCAAGTCTTGCGCGATACGATCGCAAGCGGGGTCGCGCCGGTGGTGCGTTTACAAACCGTGTTTCGTCAGGCGCAAGAGAGTCACATCGTGCGCGGTGCCCACGCGATTCTGCGCGGCCAGCTGCCGGAAGCGACGCCCGCGAATACACGCGGCTCAGGGGATCTGTTCATCGTCCGTGCGACCGATCCGGAGCTTGCGCTGGAGCGCCTGCGGGAAATGTTGAAGCGTCTACCCTCGGCTTACGGTTTCGATGTGCGGCGCGACGTGATGGTTTTGTCGCCCATGCGCAAAGGTCCGCTCGGTACCGAACGCCTCAACGAATTTTTGCAAGAGGAGCTCAACCCAAAGACGAACGCGCATTCGAAAGCGATGGTGCCGCGCGCTGGCGATCGCGTCATGCAGCTTCGCAACGACTACGAAAAAGAAGCGTTCAATGGCGATCTAGGCGAAGTGCGCAACGTGGCAGCCGGCATCACGTACGTGAAGATGGATGGGCGCGAAGTTCGCTACAAGCACGACGAAATGGACGACCTTACCCTTGCTTACGCATCGACTATTCACAAGGTACAAGGCAGCGAGTTTCCCGCGGTGATTCTCGTTCTTCACAACTCTCACCATGTTCTTTTATCGCGCGCCCTGCTCTACACCGGTGTCACGCGCGCCAAGAAGCTCGTGATCTTGCTGGGCGATGAGCGCGCGATCATGCGTGCTGCCAAGAACGCACACAGTTATCGCTGCCAGTCCAAGCTGACGGAGCGTTTGCAGCACAGTGCTCACGCCTAGCAGCGCGCTTCAGAAATTGGGCGGGCTGCAGCGCGGGCCTTGGCGTTTCAGCCCAGTGCGTCGATCACGAGATCATGAAAGCGCGGACGAAAGCCGCGGATCAGGATGTTGTCGCGCGCGGGGTGCACGCGATTGGTCAGCAGCACAGCGCATACATCACGCTCAGGATCGCACCACAATGATGTGCCGGTAAAACCCAAGTGCCCGAACGATGTAGGCGAAAACAACGCGCCTGCGCTCGATCCGAGCTCGCTTTTCGTGTCCCAGCCGATCACGTGGCCCCCGCCTGCTCGCGGTGTCAGCGCCCAGCGCAAGAGCTCGCAACTAAGTAAGGTCGAGCGACTGCCAAGCACATCGAGCAACATCATGCC
>JBKJIA010000208.1:0-14144 GCA_046598735.1 Polyangiales bacterium | reverse complement strand
GCTCGTGCTCACTGAACAGCAACGGGCGACGCAGCCCGAGGATCACGTCGTCGGGAAGCGCACGCCAGGCGGCCAGGCCCCGCACCACGAGCACGACCGCTTCCGGTGAATCACCCGCGCGCCGCTGCATTGCGAGGTAGGCAGCGCGCATTGCGATCGGCAGCTGCAAGGTCCCCGCGACGGCTGCCGGATCGGCCCCGGAGGGAGCACCGCCGATCAACAGCAGGCGCGCCTGACTCTCCCGCCACCACGTGAGGCCAAGCTCCCAAGTACCGAGCTCGCCCTGAGGACGCGGCACGGCGATCGTGACCGCTTGCGCACTCCCCTCTCGCACCACCAGGCTGAGGCCCCCCCGCGCGCCGCTCCGATCCATCACGAGCCAGCCAGGCTCGCCCGGCAAGCGCGAGGCTGCGAGTCCGAGTCTGCGAGCCGCAACGGCCGCGAGCCCGATCGAGGTCGGACTGGGATGTGCGGCCGCATCCAGCCATCTCGGCACCACTTCCTCGGTGAGGTACCCAAGCTCGCTCTCAGACAGAGCGTACTCGGAAGCCGTGACCAGAGGAGCGGCGTAGCGCGCATCCAACGTGGCCTCAAGCTCGGTCAGCTGAGGCACAGGTGTCATGCGCGCCAGCGCACGCTCGTGTAGCCTCGCTTCGGGCACACTCAGCACGGCGAAGCGTCGAAGCCCGGTCCATTGCCGCGGCGCGTTCGGGGGCGTCCTCCAGCCCACGGCTTCTGCGCCAGCCCAGTTCAAGAGCTCCCTGATCGCATCGGGAACCTCGGTGCGAACGAACAGCTCCGCAGGGTCTCCTACACGCGCGATACGCAGCTGCACCGTGGAGTGCTCGGCCAGCGCTTCGTGCGCGACGGCAAAGGCGCAGGTCTCGCTCAGCGTCGCATCCCCGTGCGCTACGCCGGCGCTGGCGGTGTCGACGCCGCTCAGGAGGATCACACGACAGTCCACCGTCAGACAGAGATCGACGCTCGCCTCCGAGGCGGCCCGCTCGGACCATGGACGCGTCACTTCGATGACGGGTCCAGCTGCGCCAGGACGCAAGACTGCTGTGTCCCAGCCCTTGAGCTGATGCAGGGATTCGCTGGCATCCGTGAGCGCGTAAGCTCGGCGGGCGCCATCGCGCTCGAGCGGCCTGAGTTTGAGACCGAGGGCAACGAGCCGCGCGGTGATATCGGGCGGCACACTCGGCGGGGCTTCATCGAGCCAGCGGTCGAGCGCCGTCCACAACGCACCATAGCGCAAGCGTTCGCCCAGCATCCTCTCCACGGGGTTCTGCCCGGTAGCGTCGCGACGGGCCCGTGCGAAGGACAGGGCCGCAACGCCCTCGGCATCCCTCAGCAGCGCGCCGGTCGGCAGCGGCTTCGCTGGGGCGGCGACGGCCGAAACGGGCGGCGGCAGCGGAGGCACCCACAGATCGAGGACGAAGCCCACCACGCTCGCCGCAACAAAGCCGAGGAACGAGCTGAGCACGGCGGGCAGGAGCACGCGCCCGATCGTCTTCTTCTGCAGCATCTTGACGGTGAGCAGGGTGGGCAGGATGTAGCCGAAGCCAAACAGGTCCATCACCCTCAGGCCCGGCCACGGAACCATCAGCCCCCAGCCAGCCGCGTACTTCAGCAGAAACGCGATGCAGAAGACCACGGTCGTCTTACGCGGCCCCTCCAGGTTGATCGACCGAATGAAAGGTAAGCCGAGCACGACCTTCGCCACCCCGAACTGCAGCAGACAGTCCCCGAGGGTGGCGACCAGCCGAATCGGCTCGAACCAGGTGAGCGCTAGTAGCGAGGGTACGAGAATGCCGTTGTAGTCCCAGCCGTAGAGCAGGTTGAAGCGAGAGGCGATGTATCCCGTGACGAGCAGGATGATGTACGCCTTGGGACTGCCGAGGAAGTTCAAGGCTACGTCCTCGAAGGTCAACGCCAGGCTGCTGTAGGAAAGGTTGGTGTACGGCAGGAGTACGAAGGTGAGTACCGCCCACGTGAACAGCGTCGGAATGGCCAGCTGCTGGAAGCCCTTGAAGAGCCCGACCTTCCACAACACGTTCGCGGTCAACGGAACGAGCACGAGACCGATACTGGAGTACTGACTGTCTATCGACAGGTTGGTGCCGAAGGCCCCGTCGATCCAGCGCAAGCCCGCGGGCAAGAGCCAGAGCTCGCAGCTCTGGCGCACGAACACGCTGGCGAGCACGATCAAGAAGAAGCGGTCGCGTCCGAAGAAGCGCGACCAAACCCCCGTCATGCTCATGCTGGAGAGGAGCGCTGCGAGACCGTACGTGAGCAGGGCCTCGATCGAGACTGCAACCGCCGCCTGGGGCGCGATACACATGACGGAGGCCAGATAGCCCGGTACGACCAGCCCCACGAACACCAGGCCGAACGTCTCGGTCGACGCATGCAGAAAAAGGACGCCGATGAGAATCGCCAGCGACATCGACTGGTCGAGGCCGTGGGGCGGCAGGAGTCGAAACACGTGCTCCACGGCTCAGGCCCCGGCCGGGATCGACTCACGGGAGCGCGCAGGAAGTCGCACCGTGAACGTGGCGCCGCTTCCGATGCGGCTCTCGATCTCGAGGTCTGCCCCGAGCGACTGCAGCAGCGCTTTCGCCTGCTTCAAGGACAACATAGCCCCAGGAGCTTCGGCGCCTGCGGACTTCGCCGTGAGCGCGAAGAGGGCAGCCTGAGGCACTGCGTGGACAGGGTCCATGACGCGCAGCACGGTCTCGACCTCATGCTGTTCGACGAGCACCCGGCATGGTGCGCTCCCGGCGCCGTGGCGCAGCACGTCGTAAAGCACGGCCGTGAGCGCGAGACGCAGCGAGCGACCGCTGGCCGCAGGTAGCAAGGGAGCAGGATCGGAGAGCTCCAACGCGAGCGGTCTGTCGCATTCCTCGTAGCGAGCACGAAGCTGGCGTGCGATTCGCAGAAGCAGCTGGCGAGGATCGACGCCGACCCCCTTGCCCCTTGCCTCACGCGGACCCGGTGGGCGGCTGGAGCGAGTGCCCGGCCCGTCGTGCTCGACGTCCTCGCTGGTGGGATGGGCCGTGAGCACGAAGGTGCCTGGCCACAGCCCCTGGTTCTCGGCGCCGACACCGACCAATGCCCCGTGGCCCAGCCTGAACAGACCAAAAGCGTAAGGTATGGCCTCGCCGCTGTCCGAGACGGCATGCAGCGCGATCGACTGGGGCTCGGTGATCAGATCGCGCAGCTGCGCACGCACGTCTTCCAGCGGGCCACGGCTCAGGCGCCCGAGGATGTCCGTCAGCCAGCGCTGGCCGGCCGCCGGTAGCCCAGCGTCTGCGAGCGCCTGTGCCATAGCGGGGTTCGAGTAGATCACTTCACCCGTGACCGACGCCACGAGCAGACCAACCGGCATAACACCAAGTAGCTGCTGGTAGCCAGCGTGGGCGCCGGAGACGCGATCTGCGGCGTCTTTCATGGCCTCGACGCTGCGCCGCAACCCGCTGCCCCCACGCAGCGACGGTCCGCGGCGATCTTCGTCGATGTGGTGGCGCTCCAGAATCGCAGAAGCCTCGCGCGCCAGGTACTCAACGAGCCCAAGCCCCGCAGCGTCGAGCTTCGTCGCGCTGTCGAAATTGAGGACCCAGAAGCCGAGCGCGCGCGAGAACGACACAAGCGGGACGAGCAGCGTCTCGACGCCGTCCTCGCACATGAATTGGGGGACCCAGATGGCCCGCTGGCTCGAGAGCGCCTTGTTGTAGGGGCGGCGTCCGACGTCGCGGCGCCGCTCTTTCACGTCGTCGTTCCCCATGCGCCGGCTCCAGCGCAGCTCGAGGTGCTGGCCGCTCTCGGAGAGCGCGAAGAGTGCGCTGCTCTTGGGATCGAAATAGGGCGCGTGCAAGGAGCCCAGTCGGTCCCAAAAAAGAGCTTCGTGCTCCGCTCGCCCTCCGGTCTGCCCTGGGCGAAAAGGGGCGAGTGCGCGCAGGCTCGCTTGCACGGTCGCCCGGGCGAGCCGGCGTTCGTCGAACAAAAACACCGCGCAGCTCGAAACGAGCCCGAACCCCAGCAAAGACGCGCCCAGCGTGACCTGGAATGCGTTGAACAGCACCCCGTCGACCACGACCGCGACGGAGAGAAACAGCGCCGTACCTCCTACCGCGGCTCGCTGCGAGCGCCGCGCGAAGTACCATGCGTGCAGGGCCACCACGAGCACGACGAAGAGCCAGCGTACCCACGCGGGCACGCGCTCGTGGACCGACGACGACAACGCCGAAGCGATCGCGCTGGCATGCACCTCCGCTGGACTCAAGAACCCCACTGGCGTCGTGATGCGCTGGGCGAACATCGGGTCGGTGATGCCGAGCAACAGCACTCGGTCGCGCAGCAAACTGCCCGGGATCTCCCCGCTCTCGACGCGGTAGGCTGCAACGCTCGGCAAGACGCTGCCTGCAGGCGAGTAGTGCACGAACGCGGAGTCTTGTTGACCCAGGCTCGGCGCAACGCGCCGGATGAGCTCGCCCGCCAACGTCTTTCGGCCTCGGTCGTCGCGTAACAAGATGCGCTCGAAGGGCGCGCCAGGTAAGAGGCGCAGCGAGGCATCTTCGCGCGTCGAAAGCCGCAGCGCCACCGAGGACAAGGCTCCTGCCGATCGCATGAGACGCGCTTCGGGTTCGACGATCGCAATCGCGCGAGCGCCTGCAGCACTCGCCTGCGCGAGGACCTTCGAGACGTGACTCTCCGCCCACGGTGGCGGCCCCCAGCGTTCGACGGTCGCCCGATCAAAAGCAACGATCAAGCAAGCAGGGTCAGCCGACGCAGGGGTCGCGACGCTGTAGTAGGCACGACGGAGCGCGCGATCCAGGCGACCGTCCAGTTCCATCACGTGCAGCACGACAGCCGCGAGCATTCCGAACGCAACCATTGCCGCTGCGCGCATCCGCAAATCGAGTCACCCCAAGTCGAGAGAGTGCTTGTGCCACAAGGGCCCTCAGACGCAACGCTGGCGTAGCGCGGAAGAAATCGATAGAGACAAACCCATGCTCGTGCATCTTTCCCGCCCTTCGATTCGCCGGCGCCTCGACATCGTCGCGATCCTGCTCGTGAGCGCAGCCACAAGCGCCTGCCATCAGGCGCAGGAGATGCGCGTGGGGGAGCCCATAGCCAGTGTCGCGCTCGAGAGTCTGGTCCGGGAGGCGCGTGGTGCAGAAGCGGAGCGATCCGGGGCGAGCTACCGGGCGCCCACGGCCGCACAGCGGGCCCTCGTACGACAATTCGCCTCAGCCACAGCGCGCGGCGCACGAGGCCCCACACCACCCATGTTTTCCTCTTACGCCTGCGGGTCGGATCGACGAGTGGTTGCGCTCCGCGGCTCGGAGGCCGGCGCCGGCGTCTACGCGCTCCGTACCGGCAAGGCCTTACCCTTGCTCGTGCTGGTGCCGCACTCTTTTTGGGATACGGGCACCTTACCGATCGGCCGCGCGGTGTTCCAAGGTTTGCGCGCCCGAGCGCTCCTGGTCAACACGGTGCACAGGTACAAAGGAGCGGGCTGCCCCCAGCCCGGGGGAGATGATGATGATGCAAACCCACCAGCGGGCTGCCCCTCCGATGTGGCCCACGCATCGGACTCGTACTTCGAGGCCGTGCACGAGGGGCTCGCCCTCGCCTTCCCAGGCGCAGTCACCCTTGCGCTGCACGGTTTTGCGCGCAGCAAAGACGACCCGGACCTGATCGTGAGCGCAGCGGGGACGCGCTTCGATCTGGCGCCGCTCATGCAAAAGCTCGTGGCCCTGTATGGCGCGCCCCAAGTACGCTCGTTTCCGGATCAAATCGACCGATTGGGTGGCACGACGAGCATCCAGGCCAAGCACAGGCGGCAAGACTTCGGGCAGATGGTGCATCTAGAGATGTCACGGGAGCTGCGCGATCGTCTGGTGGCCGACCCAGGAGAACTGGGCAAGTTCGTACACGCTGTGGGCCTTGCTTTCTCCGCTCCAGGGAGCGCGCCCGACGGCCAGGCTCAGGGCTCACAAGCGACGAGCCTCGAGATGCTCGACCTTTGCACAAATGTGGACGCAGCCCAGAAAAGCCCCTGACGAGGTTGTCGACCCGAGGCCGGTTGCGTACCCTGATTCGTGCAAAACGACAGTTCAAGCGTTGCCTTGTTGGCGGTATGGCTGCTCACGGTCACCTCGTGGGGCTGCTCCTCCCACAAGCCGAGCGGATCGAGAGTCGCACCCGTGGCGACGCTGCAGGTCGAGCTCGTCAATGAGCGCGGCCAGCGTTTGAAAAGCGGCAAGCTCTGGAGCTCGTCGCAGCTGCTCGAGGCCGATGCCGACGGACTGATCGCGGTCGCGCTCGATGACGGAGCCATGGCCGTGGTGGCACGAGCCCCGGGCATGCTGGACGAGCCGCTCGTCATCGGCGTCGGCGATGCGGACCGGCTCGTGACCATCCGCATGTTGTCTGACGCCGGTGGCAAGCGCTGGACGATGCACGCCGCAGGAGACGTGATGTTCGGCCGTCGCTACAACCAGCCAACACAAGGCGAGCCGATGATCTCGCGCACGGATGCACCCGCGGGCGCACGCGCCGTCGTGAGCTCGGTCGAGGACGTGTTCGGCGCGGCCGACGTGCGCACCTTCAACCTCGAGACGGTGGTGAGCAACCTGCCCGATAGCGCGGCCTATCCGGGGAAGCGCTTCATCCTCAACAGCTGGCCTGATACCTTGGCAGGAGTCAAAGCCCTGCGGCCCAGCCTCGTGATCCTGGCCAACAACCACGCGCGTGACTATCTCGACGAAGGCGTGACCGAGACGACCCGGGCGCTCGACGCGGAGGGCATCACGCACACCGGCGCGACGGATGGCACGACGCCGGTGGATGTCCCGGTGATCACGAAGGTTGGCAAAGTGCGCTTGGGTACCCTGTCGTGGACCACCGTCGATGGCTCCTTCGTGAACGACAACTACCCAAAGGACGAAGACCCGATGCCGAGCGACATCGCGTCGAGCGAACGCTGGCAGTGGGACAAGCCCTCGTGGGGGTTCGACGGGACCACCTGGACGGTGCCGGACGCACCGCATCGCATCGGAACGGTATGGTCGCTCTTCGAGAAAGTCGAAAGCAGCCTTTCCGAAAATGAGAAGGCTCAGGCATGGCGATCGATGGTGGCGGTCTACCCGAGCCTGCAAGACTGGGTGGCCCGGCGTGGGCACGGGGGTGCTGCTCCCTGGAACTCCCTAACCTCGCCCGCAGCGATCGAAGCGCTGAAGGAGGAGGCCGATGTGGTCGCCGTGCAGCTGCACGCGGGGTATCAGTTTCAGCCGGCGCCATCGGACAACGTCGCGGCCATCGCGAGAGACGCCATCGACGCGGGCGCAGACCTCGTCATCTGCCACCACCCGCACGTGCTTCAGGGAGCCGAGTGGTACAAAGACAAGCTGATCATCTTCAGCCTGGGCAATTTCGTCTTCGATCAGGACTTCTTCGCCACCTTCTCGACGGCGTTCGTGCGCACGGTCTGGGAGGGCACCCAGCTGATCGAAGCGCGCTTCATTCCGCTCGAGCTCGCCGGCTACCGCCCCACTCCAGTCGCGGATGGGCCCGCGACTCGAACGCTGCTCAGGCTCTGGGAGATGAGCATTGCGGGCACGCGCGCCACGCGACTGAGTGACGGGGTTCGGGTGGTGGCACGCGCGCTCGAACCGGAAGCCCTGCCCGCGCACCTGCGCATCGAGCACAACACCGCCGTGATCGTGCGCGCGTCTCCCGTCGATGAGCGCTTGGCGCGGAGCCTGCCACCGAAGTCAGTAGCTTCGGTCAACTTCGCGGGATTGGTGGATCCACGGCTCGGCCTTGCGCCCGGCAGCGACAACGACATCGAGATCGGACGTGATCTACTGGGTTGGGGAGACTTCGAGGATCTGCTTGCGGACCATGGGGACTCCCACTTCGCGCAATGGGCCGTCCCCACCGCCACCAGCTACAAGCACGTCATCGAAGGGGATGACGCCCCGAGCGGGCGCGCCTATTTGCACCTCAGCCGCACCGTCAAAAACGGCAGCGACGTCATCGTTCGTCCTGTGGCGCGCACGCCGATCGTCCTGCATCGCCTGTTCGAGACGGTGGGCGACACGACGGCCCCCCTCGACCCCGAGCCTTCCTACTCCGTGCGTATGCTAGCGCGCCGCTCGGGCGCTGGGCATCCCTTCGTGCGGCTCGATCTGTACATGTTCGACGACACCAATCCCACCGAGGATCCAAGCTCGACCTTGGTGGGCAGTGCCAGAGTTCCCCTGGAGGTGCCCGACGACGACGACTTCCACGACCTGGAAGTCGAGCTTGCGCCGGAGCTGCTGGTCGCAAACGGCGTCCGCGCGAACATGCTCATGTTCTACGTGGGACTCGAGCCCCCTGCGTCAGCCGCGAGCGAGCTCGACGTCGATCAAGTGCAGCTCGTGGAGTGGCGCAACGCGAGCAAGATGCCTGCTGGATTCGGCAGCTACGACCTGATCCGCAACCGCGGCAAGCAACCGAAGACGCTGAGTCTCACCGGCCTGCCCGCGAGCCATCTGTAGCAGCGTCTTCGCCGCCTACTTCAGCGGGACTTCGCCGCCTACTTCAGCGGGACTTCGCCCCGACGCAGCTTTCGATAGAGCTCCAGCGAATCGCGCAGCACGCTTATCGCTTCGGCTTGTCCCATCAGATCATCCACCACCACCTGCTTGTTCTCGAGGGCCTTGTAATCCTCGAAAAATCGGCGAATTTCGCGCATCAGGTGCTGCGGCAACTGCTCGTAGTTCATGTAATGCGAGAACGCTGGATCGTGCACGCTGATGGCGACGATCTTGTCGTCGATGCCTTTATCGTCGCGCATGCGCATCACGCCGACTGCGCGCGCTTCGACCAACGTCAGAGGTGGTACAGGTTCTTGACTAAGTACGAGCACGTCGAGCGCGTCGCCATCGTCACAGTAAGTGCGCGGCACAAAGCCGTAGTCGGCCGGATAGTGCACTGCGCTGTACAACACGCGATCGAGCTTGAGCAGCCCAGTCTCTTTGTCGATCTCGTACTTGTTTTTGCTGCCGCGCGGGATCTCGATGATCACCGGGAAGGCTTGCTCGATCAGTTTCTCGTCAACGTATACGTCATGCCAGGGATGCATGGCCGAGCTTATCACGCGCTGCGTCATGACCCCAGGCTGGGACCGACGGAATTTTGCGTAGAACGCGTTCCAGATTTGGCTTGCTGGAGCGGCTAAGACGAGGCTACGGTCGCCAGCATCAGTTATGTCAGAAATTCCTGACTATTCTCCAGACTCGTCCAAGAGCGACGATTCCGAGAGCGCTACGCGCGTACGACTTGCGCGTTTACAGCACGATTTCATCGAAAGTTGGGGCGAGCTCGCCACCATTTGGGGTAGCCAGCGTTCGGGCGGACGGCTGCATTCCCTGCTCTTCATCACGCCCGAGCCGTTGTGCGCGGAAGAGATCGGCGAGCGGCTTCAGATCAGCCACGGCAATACCTCGACCACGGTGCGTCAATTGGTGTCCGCGGGCGTCGCTAGGCGCATGCATCGTCCGGGTGAGCGGCGCGCCTACTTCACCTCCGAGCCCGACCCGTGGCAATGGATGCGCAACACGATTCGTGCGCGACGCGAACGCGAGGTCTTGCCTGTTCTCAAGGCCGTGCGCGCCTTGCTCGACGAAGCCGAAGCGCTCCAACGCGCCGGCACGACCGACATGCCGGCCGAGCTATTGTCAGAGCTGAAAACCACTCGGGACAAGATCGGCGTGTTCTATACCTTCCTTGAGCAGTTGCTCAGCTTGCTCGATGCCTTCATCACAGAGCCGGTATCGGTACCCACGTCACCCCGCAACACGCAAACCCGCTAGAGGCGAGCCCATGGCCTACATCTTCGAGCCCGAGATTCTGCGCGACATCGTGCGCATGCACATGCACCTGCCGATCGAAGATCAGTTCGACGCCGTCTCGCAAACACTCAGACAGGTGTACGGCGAGCACGTAAGCCCCGGCGAACGTTGGATGTGGAGCAACGCGGGCGGCATCATGTGCTCGATCAGCGTGCTGCACATATCGCTCAACGAATACTTACTGTTCTGCGGCACGGCCATCGGCAGCGAAGGTCACAGCGGGCGCCATCGCGCGGACATCTACGATGCAGTGATGGCGGGCGATTTGTGGACCTATCAAGCAGGGTCTTTCGATCGCCACGAATACAAGGCGGGCGATCTGGCATGTCTGCGCCGCGGCACGGCCAACGGCTCAAAGCTCAGGCCCGGCGCTTGGTTGCTCGAATATGCGCGCGGCAACGTGCCGAGTCTGTTTCCGTTCGCACTCGGCGACACCTTGTTTTCTACGCTGGACACCACCGATCTAGTGGGCCAGCTCGGCATCTCCACGCGCCTGATGACCAAGGAAGCCTTACTGTGGCTCAAGCAGCGCAGGCTGGGCACGCCGTTCGTGCCGAACTTGGAAGCCGTACGCGCCCGCCCCGCGCAACTCGCCCAACCCGAAACCGGCAAGCGCACTAAGACCGACAGCGGCAAGGTGCCCAAGCGCAAGCCAAACGGACGCGCGCAACCAAGCTGAGTATTGTGGTCAAGGCGGGCGCAGCGGACGAACGCGCTCTAGCGTAGAAAGCCGATGCTGGTCGCGATCTCGCGCACGATCGGCGCAACCTTGTCGAACGCGGCCGTGTTGCAGGCCAAGATCCCGCGCTGATTGGCCATCTCTTTGGCGCGATAGTCGATGGCCGCACCGTCTACGTGCGTAAAGCGACCGCCCGCCGCATGCAAGATCGCTTCGGGTGCACAGGCGTCCCAGAGCGAGCTCTTGTCCGATACGTGCACGTATAGATCGGCCGCGCGCTCTGCGATCAAGCCGACTTTGATGCCGACCGAGCCGCTCGGCATTTCTTCGCTCGCGCCGAGCCGTTCCATGATTTGCGCGATGCTATCGGGCCGATGCGAACGCGAAACCACGAGCTTGAGCGTGCTGGTCGTGCTCTTCTCACTGACCGTAAGATCTTGCGTCTGGCCCGCGCTCTCCAGAAAAGCGCCGCCGCCAAGCACTCCGCGATACAGCTTGTCTTTGCCGGGCTGAAACACCACCCCAAGCGTGCTTTGCCCGTCGATCGCAAGCCCGATCATGACCGAGAATTCACCGTTTTTGGCGATGAACTCCTTGGTGCCATCGAGCGGATCCACAAACCAACAACGACGCTTGGAGAGCGCTTCGCTTTGATCCGCCGTCTCTTCGGCCACGATGCCATCGCTCGGAAAACGCGCGCGCAACTCTTGCACGATGTACGCGTTCGCAAGCTGGTCGGCCTCGGTGACAGGATCGTTCTTACCCTTGTAGGCGACGGCGAAATCGCGCGCGTAGATCTCCATCAAGATGCGGCCGGCTCCGCGTGCAAGCTCGACGGCGGCGCTTATTTCTGGCTCGAACATGCGCGCGGCATAGCAGGCTCATTTACCGCAAACCAGCGCTCGAAATGGCTAGCGCGCGATCTCGACCAGCAATGCGCCCGACCCACCGAGAACATCTGGCGCGGTCACGAATGCGTGCACGTGCGAGGCCGCGGCGCCCGTCAACGTGGCAACGACGGCGTCACGCAGCACGCCCACGCCACCTTCGCTGTGCCTACCCTTACCATGTACGATGCACACGAGATCGAGCCCCATACGCTTCACGCGCTTCAAAAAGCTTACGGTTGCTTCCTGGGCTTCGCGCTGCGTCATGCCATGTAAATCCAGACTTTCGTCGACGCGCGTGCGCCGCATCAAGTCGCGTACAATGCGCGCGGGCAATCCGGCACGCATGGCGCTGATGTGCTCGCCCTCGCGTTCGATACGAAAGTTCACGTCTTCGGCCACCAGCGCATCAAGCCGGGCACGCGCGTTCTGTTCCACGCTCGAATTCACGGTGGCCGCATCGGCCGTACGACTTGCGATGCGTGGGCCCGACGCGAGCACGCGCGCGCCTTTGCTAGGTTCGTCAAGGCGCTTGACTCCTTGCATGGCCAGGCTCAGCGCGCTCTTGTCGGCATCCGTGAACGTGCCACTGCCGCGTAGCTCTTTGGAAGC
This sequence comes from Polyangiales bacterium, assembly GCA_046598735.1. Lineage (GTDB taxonomy): Bacteria > Myxococcota_A > Polyangia > Polyangiales > DASUME01 > DASUME01. The sequence goes on along the minus strand of JBKJIA010000208.1, from coordinate 2,058 downwards.
GCGCAATACGGCGCCCGACACCACACGCGGCGATTGCGGGACTACCTTGGGCGGAACAGGGGCCTTGGCTTGCTCCTGCATCTGCTTCTTCAAACCCGAAAGGGCATCTTTGAAGGGCGAAGCCAAACGCTCGGGCACCTTCTGAAGTACGGGCGGCGCCTCAGGCTCGTCTGCGCCGCCTAGGTTGTGCAGACTCGAAATAGGTGCGGGCTTCTTGGGCTTCTTCTTCGTCACGGCTCCCTCCTACCATGCCGCGCGGGTTGCGTCAGAACGTGCGAGCCATCACAGCTGAACACCGTCATTTTGGATATTTGAATCCCGCGACTGAGACATCATGTTTTCTAGTCCAGTTCGGGTTTGACTTCCCCGGGTGCTCGGCACCTAGTCTTACCGTCTTACTGGGAGTTGTAGATGAGCCTTGGACTAATCGCTGATGGGCCACGATCCACCCACGCAATCGTCATCGGCGGCGGTGTCGCGGGCATGTGTACGGCTCGCGTATTGAGCCGTCATTTCGGCCAAGTAACGCTAATCGACCGCGACGCGTTGCCCACGCGCGCAGAGCATCGCCCAGGCGTGCCACAGAGTCATCACGTGCATGCGCTGCTGTTACGGGGCTTGCTCGAGCTCGAGACGCTGTTTCCTGGCATCGAAAGCGAGCTCGCCACGCATGGCGCCCGGCGCATGGACATGGGCGAAGAGTTTGCGCACTTTTCCGAGTGGGGCTGGACGCAGCGCGCGCGCATTGAAGTCGCCCCGCTGACCGTCAGTCGCCTGTTGCTGGAGCACGTGGTGCGCACGCGCGTTCGTGGCATCGACAACGTTCGCGTGCTCGATAACACGCGCGTGCTCGGTCTTCTCCACGAAACTCCCAACGCCAGCGCGCGCATACGCATCGTTGGCGTACGCACGGATCGGACGGACAGCCCCACGCTCAAGGCCGATCTCGTGGTCGATGCCAGTGGTCGCAGCGGCAAAGGCCAAGATTGGCTGGACGCGCTCGGCGTGCCCAGGCCCGATGAAGAAATCGTCGATTCCTATTCGGGCTACGCGTCACGTTTTTATTCGCTATCACCCAGCGCTTCGCGTTGGTGGCGGGGCATGTTGGTCGATCCCAAGCCGCCTGAGTTTCGTCGCTGGGGCTTGCTGATGCCGATCGAAGGCAATCGTCACGTGTTGACCTTGGCCGGCGTCAATCGCGATTTGCCACCCACGGACGAGGTCGGCTTTCACGCATATTTGGCAAGCTTACGGTCGCCCAAGCTGGCCCAAGAGATCGCGCGCGCCACGCCGCTTTCGGATATTCGCGGCTTTCGCGGTTTGGCCAATCGCGCCCGTCGCTACGACAGCTGGCAGGCGCGCGTCGATGGCTTCATCGCCACGGGCGACAGCGTGGTTGCCTTCAATGCAGCTCATGGTCAGGGCATGAGCATGGCCGCCTGGTGCGCCACCACGCTCGACAAGACGTTGCACAAAGTCGGCAGCGACCCCGTGCGCTTGCCGCAGGCCTTTCACAAAGCGCAATGGAAGGTGCTGCGCCGCGCCTGGGACATCGCCATCGGCGTCGATCTGCAGTGGCCAGAGACCACAGGCAAGAAGCCTTTCCTGTTCGGTTTGATGCACAAGCTCGCCGTGGCAGGCACACGCGCGGCGCATGAAGATCCCAAGCTGAAATCGAGCTTGGGGCCTGTAATTCAGCTGCTCGCTTCCCCTTACTCGGGGCTCAGGCCAAGCGTGCTGTCGCGCGTGTTGCTTTCGAGCGTGCGGCGCCGGGTGAGGCAGCCGCAGGCCCTGCCGGCCAACATCGCAGCCACTTTGCCGGGCGATACCGGCTCCTACGGCGCAGTGAGCTGACGCGACGCCAGGCGGTCGCAAAAGGCCGCATCGCAACACTCCTTTGGCCCCTCGCGAGCAAGGCTGCTAATTCGTGTCGGCTCACCCGATCTCCGGGTGTCCCGCCGCAGGTGCTCCGTGACCTCAACGAATCTGTCGTTCTTTGCCCGCTTCTTCATGGCGTTCGCTGTGTTCTTTCGCCTGATCGCCGACGCGACATTCGCA
>JBKJIA010000189.1:0-3691 GCA_046598735.1 Polyangiales bacterium | reverse complement strand
TCCGTGCCCTTTTCGATCAGTGGCGCCGACTTAGTGGGACAAAAGCAACGCGCAGTGCCTGAGCTGCCGCGCTCGCGCAACCTGCCCAAGGATCTTGCGCAACTGTGCACGGAGCTTTTATCGATCGACCCCGATGCGCGGCCCGAATACGCTGAAATTCGCGCACGCTTGGGCATCAGCAGCGAAGCCGAAGCACGCATCTCGCAGACGTTTTCGCTGCTTGGAGATGCGCCGCCATTCGTGGGTCGCAAGCGCGAGCTCGGCTTACTATCTGAGGCTTTCGAGCGTACGCGTCATGGCTCGGTATCGACGTTGTGCTTGTACGGTGAGCCAGGCCTTGGCAAGCGTACGTTGGCAGGGCAGCTCGCCCGCAAGCTGCGCAACGACTATCCGCACCTTGTCCACTTGTCTGGCCGTTGCGATTCCGATGGGCCACGTGCATTTCGCGCCGTCAGCGGTCTCGTCGATTCGCTGAGTCGCTACCTTGCAACGCAAGACTCGAGCACGGTCGCTACATTGATGCCGGCCGATGCGGGGCTGTTGCCGCGCTTGTTTTCTTCGATGCTGCGCGTGCCACTGCCACAAGCAGTGGGTAGCTTGCCGCAAGAGCCGCCCACCATGCGCCGCGGCGCCATTCGCGCCTTACGGTCTCTATTGCGCGACCTCTCCAAGCGTCATCCGTTGCTGATCGTTCTCGATGATGTGCAATGGATCGACGCCGATGCGCTCAGTGTGCTCGACGAGCTGATTCGCACGCCCGATGCGCCCGACATGCTCTTACTGTTGCTCGTGAACGGTGAGCTGCGCGGCGCCGATCCACCTTTGCGCCAATGGCTCGAGCGCTATGAAGATCAGATCACGCTCATGCGCTTGAAGGAACTCGGTGATCCCGCGGGCCGAGAGCTTGCCGAGCGGCTGCTTGAGTCCGGCGGCTTGCCAGACGCCGAGGCTGCGCAGCTCGTGGCCAATCACGGCCGGGGCCATCCGCTGCGTATCGATGCACTCGCGCGACATTACCTGCTCACGAGTGCCGCCGCGCCAAGCCAGCTCTTGCTTGACGATCTGTTGTGGGCGCGCGTAGAGCATTTGCCACTCGATGCACGCCAGCTTTTGATCACCCTGTGTTATGCGCGCGTGGCGCTGCCTGCCGAAGTCGCAGCAGAGGCGGCTGGCTTGCACGTCGAGACCATCGGACGTCACACGGCCGTGCTGCGGGTGGCGAACCTCGGACGCACAGTGCGCGAAGGCGACGGAGACCGCCAGGCCCCGAGCCATCCCGCCGTACGCGATGCCATTCGTGTGCGCGCGGAAGTCGATCGTACGAAGATACACCGTCAGATCGCGCTCGCGCTTTCGGGCTGGGCCAAGGCGCCCCCGGACGTGCTCGCCAGTCATTGGCGTGATGCCGGCAGTCTCGATCGCGCCGCGCGTGCCACTGCCCAAGCCGCGGATCTGGCACGCGATGCCTTGGCGTTTGATGCCGCGGTGAAGCTCTATCAAGAGGCACTCAGCTACGAAGGTCTCGAGCAAGAAGAAGAGCGCCGGCTGCGTACGGAGCTTGCCCATGCTTACGCTTGTGCGGGACAGAGCGAGCGCGCGGCACGTGCGTATGTCGAAGCTGCGCGGCATGCCAATCCCGCGGATTCCCTTGAGCTCGAGCGACGCGCGGCGCATCAGCTGCTGCGCACCGGCCACATCAATGATGGGCTCAAAACGGTAGAGAGCGTGCTCGAACGCCTTGGCGTCAAGCTGCCAGAATCGCCCAATCGTGCGCTGCTTTCCTTGCTGTGGCATCGCTCGCAAGTGGCCTTGCGCGGCACCAACTTCACGGAGCGCGACGCGAGTCAAATCCCACCGAACGACCTGATGCGCGCGGATATTTTGGGTTCGCTCGCAGCAGCGCTCGGCATGATCGACACCATTCGCGGCGCGGATGCTCAGACGCGCTACCTACTGCTTGCGCTCAAGCTCGGCGATTCCGTGCGTGTGGCGCGCGCACTGGCACTCGAGGCCGGCTACCAAGCGACCACGAGCGATCTGCATGGGCAGGGTTGGACGCGCACGCTCGAACGCGCCGAAGCGTTGGCCCTGGCGACCCACGACGCCCAGGCTCGTGGCCTGGCGCTAACCGTAAGGTCTACGGCAACGTTTCTAGCAGGTGCCTGGCGCGACAATGTGCACGTCTCCGAAGAGGCGGAGCGCGTGCTCAGCACCGAATGTACGGACGTGGACTGGGAGATCGGTAATACCCGCGTCTTTCGTGCCATTTCGCGTTGGTACCTCGGCGAGCTCAAGAGCAACGCCGAGCGCGTGGCCGAGCAAGTGCGCGAAGCCACCGAGCGCGGCGATCACTACACGTTCACGAACCTGCGTATTTCCCTCGGCTACATTCCGTTTTTAATGGCGAATGAGCCCGGTCGCGCGGCGGCGCTACTTGATGAAGCCATCTCCAGTTGGAGCCAGTCCAACTTCCACATGCAGCATTTCTTTCACTTGCTCGGCTCTACCCAGGTAGAGCTGTACGCCAAGATTGGGCGCCCCTATGCGCGCGTCATGTCTGCCTGGCCAGCGCTGACCAAATCCTTCTTACTGCGCGTGTCGATGGTCTCTCACACCATGCGTCATCTGCGTGCCCGGGCCGCGATTGCGCAAGCTGCGCTCGATCGCGATCAGCGCGAGCTCCTCTTGCGCGATGCGGATGATTCCGGCACCAAGCTTACCGAGTCACGCGTTCACTATGCGGCGGGCTGGGGACACGCGGTGCGCGCGGGCGTCGATGCGGCACGTGGGGATCGGGAGCGCGCCATTCAGCGTCTGGAACGAGCCGAAGCCGCGTTCTACGAGAGTGATATGTCCCTTTACGCTGCCGCGACGCGCTACCAGCTCGGCCGCTTGCTGAACAGCGATCGCGGCCTCGAGCTCAAGCTGCGCGCAAGCGAGTGGTTCGAAGCCCAGGGCGTCCGCAATCCGGTGTTGTTCGTGTCGATGCTCATGCCCGGTTTCGATTGAGTCATGGCTCCGCGCGCCACGCAGACGCGAGCCACCACGGCTATCACGTGCTGGCTGGCGAAGCCGGCGGCGGGAGCAAATCGGTGACAGCTCCCATGGTGTGGTAACCCTTGTCGACGTAGAGCGTGTGACCCGTGATGCCGCTTGCAAGGGGGCTCGAAAGGAACGCGGCGGCCGCCCCGACTTCGCGTGCTTCAAGCGCCTCAGCCAACGGCGCGTGCTTGCGGCAGTGCTCGATCATCAGGCCGATGAAGCCGATCGCACTCGCTGCGCGCGAAGCGTAAGGTCCGGCTGAGATCACGTTCACGCGATAGCCCCATTTGCGCCCGGCTTCGTAGGCGAGCACGCGCGTGTCGCTCTCGAGCGCGGCCTTGGCACTCGACATGCCGCCGCCATAGCCCGGAATCACGCGCTCGGCGGCAAGGTAAGACAGCGCGAGGAAGGAGCCCTTGGGTCGCATCAAAGGAGCCATGTGCTGGATCAACGAAACGTACGAATAGGCGCTGGCGCTCGAAGCTGCGAGGTAACCCTTTCGACTGGTTTCGAGCAAGGGCTTACGCACCTCGGGACCGTTCGCCAAGCTGTGCACGACGATGTCTAGACATTGCGATCCGAACTCTTTTTCCAAGCGAGCGGCCGCCCCCGAAATACTCACATCGCCGATGTCTTTGTAGCGCTTGTT
>JBKJIA010000627.1:0-17670 GCA_046598735.1 Polyangiales bacterium | reverse complement strand
ACCCGCGGATCATCCGGCCTGATATCGAGGTGGAAGTGATCGCGATGGCCCTCGTTGTAATTGGGCGTAAGCACGGACGAGACCAGGTTGCTGGCCGCCAAGTCGCAAGCGATCGCGAGTAAGACCTTACCTTCGTCGCTGCTGGGTTGGGCATCGCACGTGAGCTTACCGAGGTCCGTTTCGAAGTGCTTGCTCACCACCAATACGCCTTGATTGGTGCGAAACGAGGCTAAATCGAGGGCAAGCCCAAAGGTATGAAAGCTCGTCCGGGGCTCCTCGCGATAGGACGAAAGCACGTTGACTGCGCGCACACCGTGGCGCTTCAGCACTTCGGCGATGGCGGGCAAGCGCACGGCCAACTCGCATGCCATCTCGATCTCGCGATCCTCGTGCAAGGAATGGAAGGTTACGCCAGCTACCGCGCCATCGAGCGCAACGGGCGAGGGTACCGGTGTCAACAACTCACGTTCCACCAAGTGCGCCTGGACTCCTGCCGCACGCAGGGCGCGCTTGCACTGGGCGTCGGCGCGAATGCGAAACTGGGCCGCCTCGTCCACGCGCCAAGTGGCACCGGGAATCTCCGAGCGATAGGCACGAAAGTGCGCCACGCGACGGGCGATCGAGCGCGCCTGTGGGCCCGCGAGATCGTGCAGCGGTGCCTCGAACTTGCTGGGCTGCGCAGGTACGGGCGGCGGCCTAGGAATGGGTAGTAAGACCACGCTGGTCTCGCTGGTCTCGACGGGCACGGCGCCAACCGACAGCCGGTCACTTCTGTTCGCCGCGTCGCCTACGGGTAGGGCCAGCGCGGCTTGGCCGACCAGGCCGGGGTTCGGCGCCTCTGCCCGTACCAAGAAAGTCCACATCGCAACCACAACAGGGAGCCCCAACCAGCGCACGTCCATATATCACTCAAGTATCTCAGGGCACTCAGCGAAAGGCGAATGCTGCGCGTGACAAACACGGGGTGAGCAAGAAGCCACCTGTCCGCGCCGCTGCACTGCGTTTAACGAGCCTTAACAGAGGTGAAGTAAACAGTGTTGAGCTATCGTGCTGCGATGCTTGAGAACTTGACGCGTCTTCTTCCTTTTTCCGGTGAACGCAGCCTTGCCGGCGTGACCTTACCAACCAAGATCCGCAAGGTCGTGGCCACTAAGCTCTCCACGGACTTTCGCGCTGCAACCGAAGTGGTAGAGGTGGAGCGCCCAGGGCTGCTGGCCGGTCAGGCCCTGTTCCGTATGTGTTATGCCGCTGTCAACGCGAGCGACGTGCTCAAGACCAACGGTTACTACGGCGATACTCAGCTGCCCTTTGACCTCGGTCTAGAAGGGGTGGGGCAAGTGATGGCCGTAGGTTCGCTCGTACCTTCGGCGCTGCTCGGCCGCTATATGGTGTTATCGGACACCGGCGAGCGAGCAGGTTGCTTTGCAGACTATCGTGTGGTGGACCTGCGCAAGACCTACGCGGTGCCCGTACCCAAAGCTAAGCCGGAGTACGCCACCATCATGGTGACTGGCATCAGCATGGCCGTGGCTCTCAACGAGTGCGCCAAACTCGGCAGCGGCGAAACCGTGCTCATCACCGCCGCGGCTGGCAGCGGCGGAACCTATGCCGTGCAAATGGCCAAAAAGAAGAAGAACCACGTAATCGGCACATGTGGCGGCAGCGATAAAGTCAAGCTGCTTTACGAGTTAGGCTGCGACCGCGTGATCAACTATCGCGAGGAAGACGTTGGCGAAGTGCTAGCGCGCGAGTATCCCGAAGGCGTAGACCTCGCGCTCGATTCCGTAGGTGGCGACCTATTCGATACATGCGTCGATCATCTGGCGGAGCGCGGCCGTCTGGTCGTGTTCGGCTACATCTCGGACTACAAAAACGGCGTCGAGGGCCGTAAGGTGCGGCCCGTTTACGATCGCTTGCTGACCAAGTCGGCACAGATTCGCGGCTTTGCGTTCAAGCACTACGCCAGAAGCGCAGGGCTGCATGCGATGACCACGATTCGCGCGGTCATCAAAAAGCAGCTGCGCGGCGTGGTGGACCCCACCGAGTTCGTTGGCGTGGACTCGATCGTAAGCGCTGTGGAGCATCACCAGGCAGGCAAGAACCTGGGTAAGGTAGTAGTAAGATTTTAGGTCTAACGCATCGCCACGCGCGTCCACAGATAGGCGGGGTCCACCACGTGGTGGGTTTGGATGTCCCGGAAGCCTACTTCCTTGAGCTCGCGGTCCGGCGACCACTGCTGCCATTGCCAAGCGTAAGGCTCGAAAAAACCACGCGAGGCGATGCATAGGTCATCCGGAGGAGGATCGGTCCAGATCAACACGCCGCCTGGTTTGAGCACGTGATAGGCGGCCTTGAGCAGCTCGCGCTTGATGTGGTCCGGACATTCGTGCGCCACGAACATCATATTGACCACGTCGGCCGAGCCGGCAGGTAGGTCTTGGTCTTCTACGAAACCATGGATCCACTTCATGCGCGGATCACGAATCTGTTTTTGTCCGAGTACGATGCCAGGCGTCCCGGGATCGACTGCGTACACGACGGCATCAGCGCCCACGCGATCGAGCATGGGTTGACTCTGTCCGCCCGTGCTCGCTCCGAAGTCGTAGATCACCTTGGCATGCTTGGGCACTAAGCTTGCGATGTCTTCGCGCAGTCCGTTTGCACCACGCTTGTGGGCACCTCGATATAAGGCCCCAAAGGCAGCCTTGTTTCCGATCGCAGACAAAGGATTCAGCCAGCCGCCCGGCAGCGAGTGAAACGGTTGCAAGTAGTAGTTATGGAAGTCGATCGGCGGCAGGTTGTTCATCTCCGCCACCCAATCCACGCTGCCGTCATCGCCTAGCTGACCGAACAGCGGCATCGTCAACAGCACCATCGCGTACTTGTCTTTGGCGCAGTTAGAGTGCAGCTCTTTTTGAATCTGTTGGTATTGGCCCTCACGGGGTTGATAGTGAGCGGGGATCTTGGGCTGTCCGCGCACGGCCACCTTCATCATCTCCGTAGTGAGCCAATTCTCGACGCCTATCTTGAGGTGGCGCAGCTTGTTGGGCGCGCTCGAGGTCTGCCGTAAATGGCCTTTGAGGTCGAAGCTTTGCAAACGGGGCGCCGGCCGTCCGCTGGGTGACGCAGGGCTCTTGTCGTCGGCTGCGGCAGGGGTGGGCTCAGATTGCATGTGGGGCTCCTCGGACACGTTTTGTTTAACGCTATCCGATCTGGGCGCCCCGTCGCCAGGCCTCGCCGGCCGCCTTAGTTGTCCCCGCTGGCCGGACTAGGCCCAAATGCCGCAGTCGCGCGTTCGTCGTGAGCCGTTGCTAGGGCCATGCACGTGGTAAAGAGGCGCGTGCGAAAAGTTAGCTACCGTAAGAGGGGAACATGATGGCGGGTAGTTCGCGTTCGCTATTAGTTCGACTTTTGTTCGTGCTCGGTACGCTCGCAGTCTGTGCTGCGCTGGCTGTCAAAATCATGCTCGCGACGGACTGGGGGCGTGCGCGTCTATGCTTGCGAGTCAGCGCCGCGATTACAGAGCAGATCGCGGGTCGGCTGGAGGTGGCGGGGTTCGACGAGCTTTCGCTGACCAGGGTGCGCGCCCATGGCATCAAGATCTTTGCGCCCGATGGTAAGCTTGCGATCGAAGCCGAGACAGCAGACATTACCTTCGAGCCGCTGTCGTTACTTCGTGGCCGTTACGGCTGGACCCGCGCCGACATCAAAAACGGCAAGGTGTACGTCACCGAAGATGCGCAAGGCAAGAACAACATGGAGGAGACTTTTCGGGCGCGCACACCGAGCGAACCCGCTACTACTGCAGCCGAAGATGGCAGCTCGGAAAGTCGCCTGGATCTGCGCAGCATGGTGACCTCCGACATCTTGCTCGTGATTTCTGGTGGAAGTCTACCGCGGCTGCGGCTTGTCAATATTTACGGCATCATGCGGGTTCACGTGCTCGCAGATGGTAAGGTCGAGCTGCGCTTTGACGAGTATCGCGGCAACTTCGAGCGCGGTTTACCTACCGGCCCCTTACTGTTTCGTGATGTGGCGGGTCAGGTGGTGCCGAGCGACAAGCGCCTGTTGCATTTCGATGGACGGGGCAAAACCGAAGGGGCCGCAGTCTCGTTCAAGCTCGACATTTTCACGGAGCCGAAGACGCGCACACATATCGAGGCGCGCTTTCCCGAGCTTTCTCCGGCCGCGCTGCCCACCGTGGGCGTGGCAGCTTGGAGCACCTGGTCTCCCAACTTGGACGTGAAAGTAAGATTCGGAACATGACGCTTACTTTTTGGGCGCGCCGAGAAAGCGCTCGAGCGTGCGGGCCAGTTCTTCTGCGCGAAAAGGTTTAGCTAAGGTGCCCGCAGCACCTTCGGCGAGCAGGGCCTGGCACTCGTCGCTATCTGCGTAGCCGCTCGATACCAAGAGCAGCAGCTCCGGTCGTAGCTCGCGCATGGCGCGAAAGATCGCCGCACCGCCCATACCGGGTAAGACCAGATCTAAGATCACAAGCCCGATGTCATGCTTGGCCTTCAAGCAAGCGATTGCCGAGGGACCGTCTGCACAGCATTCGACCTCATAGCCAAAGGCTTCGATCAGGGCGAGCAAGGCCTGGCGTACCAAGGGCTCGTCATCGACCACGAGCACGCGTTTGCCAATCTCAGCGCGACCGACAACTCCTTCCGGTGAGACCGGCAGCGTGGATTGAGGAGGCTCGCCTCCTGCATAAGGTAAGTAGACGTTGAAACTACTGCCCTGGCCGATTTGCGAGTGCACTTGAATGGCTCCTCCCGGGCTTCGCACGGCGCCGTAGGCCGCTGCCAGGTTCATGCCCGTACCTTGAGCCACGGGCTTGGTGGTAAAAAATGGCTGAGTAAGGTCATCGGTGCGCGAAGCCGCACTGATTGAATTGTCAATCAAAATTGACTTCGTGTGGTCCACGCAACTAGTTCTTGAGTACAGTCGCATGACCGAGCACCACCGTTAGTTGATTATTGAATCATAGGCAATGCTACCCGCCAGCCTACGTTGTAGGCTCCGACCTCTTGCCCGGAGTGGGGGCAATACGCACTGCGACATCCCCCTCACCTGGCCTCGCGAACCTACCTTGCGAACCTTGCGAATCCTATGACCCTTGCTTGGAGTATTTTGATGCGAAGTCCTAGATGGCCACAGGGGCGCGCCCTGCGGGAGTGTGCAACGCGCGGTTTGTTCGCGGCGATCTTGGTCGGTTTGAGCGGCGTGTACAGCGCCTGCGGCGGGGCGGCCGAAGACAAGAGCTCGACCGACGACCCGAGTACCGGCGAAACCTCCAACGGCGCGAGCGGTTCCGCCAATTCGGGCGTTTCGGGCGCGGGCAACAGCGCTTCGGGAGGCAGCGGCGGCGGCCCAGGTGGCGACACGAGTGGTGCACCGGGGGAGGATGGCGGTTCGCCCATGTCCGGCTCCACTGGCGAAGCCAACACGTTCTATCGCGCGGACTTGCTCAAACTGATCAAACCGCAGCTTGTGCTGAAGCCTTTTATCGGTCCGCAGCAAGACATCACGCCGAACGCGCAGACAGCCGTCGACGAAGGCCTAGTCCAAGACAAGGAACCTGACAACGGCAACGGCATAGCCGATAGCGGCGACGGCGATGGTTATGTCGATCTGAACGCCATCATCAAGTTCATCGGCGGCGTCGATCCCAGCGAAGAAGGCGGTGCCGTGACGGCGGGCGCGGGCCTGTGTCCGTTTCCTTACGATGCCAAGCAGGTGTGTGGTCCACTGGCGCTCGCTCCGTTCCAAACCCCGGCGCCGTATACCCACGGTAAGGATTGCAAGCTCGACGGCACCATGAGCAGCTCTGCTGGCAGCTGCTTCTCGTCGCAACAAGGCTCGTTCACCGTCAACATTCAGTTGATCGGCGCCGTGCCGCTTCAGAATGCGCAAGTCATCGGCTCCTGGGTGGACGCAGGCAAGGGCGGCATCTCCAACGGCTGGATTCGCGGCTTTCTCTCCGAAGAAGTCGCGATGAAGACCAAGTTGCCGGCCCAGATCCCGATCGCCGCGCGCCTCTTGGGCATCGCGCCGAACACGCCCCTGATCGAGTTTCTCGGCGACAAAGACAAGCAAGCTTCGCCCGCCGGTTGGTGGTTCACGCTGCAGTACACTGCCAAGGCTGCGCTCTATGATCCCAAGGTCGGGCCCGATGGCGCGAAATAGTCAGGTTTCTTGACAGACTCTCCGGACGTGGATGCCGTGATCGTGGGCTCAGGGCCCAACGGCCTTGCGGCTGCGATTGCGCTCCTGCAGGCGGGCCTGTCCGTGCGCGTGATCGAAGGCTGCTCGGAAGTGGGCGGTGGCACGCGCACCCGTGAGCTGACCTTGCCTGGTTTTCATCACGACGTGTGCTCGTCGGTCCATCCCATGGGCGTGCTCTCGCCGTTCTTGCGTACCTTACCGTTGGCCCAGCACGGGTTATCCTGGATTCATCCGCCGATGTCAGCAGCCCATCCGCTCGATGATGGCCCGGCGGTGTTGCTGATGCGCTCGGTTGCAGATACGGCGCAGTTGCTCGGTGCCGACGCCAAGGCCTATCACAAGCTGGTCGAGCCATTCCTGAAGGCACCGCACACGTTGCTGGGCGATTTGCTCGCGCCGTTAGGCTTGCCGCGGGCGCCCCTCAACTTCGTACGTTTCGGGCTCAAAGGTATGCGTTCGGCGCGCGGCCTGGCCCGGGGTAGCTTCGAAGGCGAGCGCGCGCGTGCCTTGTTCGCGGGCTGCGCTGCCCATTCGATCTTACCCCTCGAGTTCATGTTCACGGCTGCGGTGGGCTTGGTCTTCTCGTTGACCGGACACATGACGAACTGGCCCATGGCCAAGGGCGGCTCGCACGCGATCACGCGCGCCATGCTCAGTTACGCGCAGAGCTTGGGCGCTGAGCTCACGCTCGGGCAAATGGTCAGTTCTCTTGACGAGCTACCCCGTTCACGCGTGGTGCTGTTCGATACGGCACCGAAGCAGCTTATCGAGATTGCCGGAAGCGTCTTGCCCGGCGGCTACCTCAAGCGCTTGTCGCGCTACGTGTACGGCCCGGGCGTGTTCAAGATGGATTTCGCATTGAGCGGGCCCATTCCTTGGAAGGACGAGCGCTGCGGAGACGCTTCGACCGTGCACGTGGGTGGCACGCTCGACGAGATCTGCGTGTCGGAACGCGCAGCCTGGCGTGGTGAGCATGCCGAACGTCCGTTCGTGATGTTGACCCAGCAGAGCAACTTCGACTCCACGCGCGCGCCGGCCGGGCAGCACACCGGGCATGCCTATTGTCACGTGCCCAATGGCAGCACCGTGGACATGAGCGCCCGCATCGAAGCCCAGATCGAACGCTTTGCGCCAGGCTTTCGCGACCTGATTTTGGCGCGCCACGTGACGGACACGGCGGCTTTCGAGCGCGCAAACCCGGCCTGTGTCGGGGGCGCGATCACCGGTGGCGCAGCCCATTTGCCGCAGCTGCTGACGCGTCCGATAGCGCGGCTCGACCCTTACTCTACGCCGAACCCGCGCTTGTTTTTGTGCAGCGCTGCCACGCCACCAGGTGGGGGTGTGCACGGCATGGGTGGTTATTGGGCAGCGCAGAGCGTGTTGAAGCGCTTGGGTATTAAACGACCGATCCTGCCTTCTTTTTGAGCAGTTTTTGTCCGTACAGTTACCATCCCGCCCCATGACGCATTCGGTGTTGGTGCTGGGCGCGGGCGTAGCGGGTTTGAGCGCGGCCCACGAGCTTTCGGAGCGAGGGTTCGCTGTCACGCTGCTGGAGGCGGGGCCTATCGTCGGCGGTAAGGCGCGCAGTCTGTCGGTGCCGGGCACGGGCACGGGCGGCCGTCGCGACTTACCGGGCGAGCACGGCTTTCGTTTCGTGCCGGGTTTTTATCGGCATTTGCCAGACAGCATGAGCCGTATTCCCTTTCAGAACCAACCTGACGGTGTGGCCGGCAACCTAGTCCAAGCGACGCGCGCGCAGATTGCTCTGACGGGCGGACCAGATCCTCTCATTCTAGCGGGCTGGCCTGAGTCTCTCGCCGCTGCATGGAGCGGCTTTTCGACCTTACTGACTACGCGCTGGGGGCTTTCGCTGCGCGAGCTGAGTGTGTTCATGCGCAGGCTTTGGGTGTTCGCTACCTCCTGCGAAGAGCGGCGCGTGGAGCAATGGGAAGACATGGCCTGGTGGGATTTCGTGCGGGCGGCCGACATGTCCGAGGCCTATCAGACCTTACTTGCCAAAGGTATGACGCGTTCACTCGTGGCAGTGCGCGCGGAACACGGCAGTACGCGCACAGTCGGCACGATCGCCCTGCAGCTGTTCAAAGACATGTGGCGGACCGACGGCACGTTTGATCGCTTGTTGAGCGGCCCCACGAGCGAGGTGTGGCTCGAGCCTTGGCGCGCGTATCTGGAACAGCAAGGCGTGCAAGTGCTCGTCAACCATCGCGTGACTGAGCTCCATATGCAGGGCAATCAGCTGAGCGGCATCGATGTGGAGCATCAAGGCGTCACGCAAACCATGCATGCCGATGACTACATCTGCGCGTTGCCCGTGGAGAAGTTTGCGCCGCTCGTCACGCTCGAGATGCGCACGCGCGAGCCGCTGCTTGGTACGCTGAATCAACTGCAACTTGAGTGGATGAATGGCATCCAGTTCTATCTGCGTCGCGATGTTCCGCTCGTGCACGGTCATACCGTGTATCCAGATACACCGTGGGCGCTGACCTCGGTGTCGCAGCAACAGTTTTGGCGTCGCTCGTTGACAGAGTACGGGGATGGCAGCGTCCACGGTTGCCTGTCCGTGGATATCTCGGACTGGAAGGCGCCCGGTATCTTGTACGGTAAGGGCGCCATGGAGCTGCAGGATAGAGAGCACGTACGCGCGGAAGTGTGGGCGCAGCTCAAGCGCGCGCTGCACGACGACGGAACGGCGGAGCTGACCGACAGTGACGTGGTGACGTGGTTTCTCGATCCCGATATCGTCATGCCCAATCCCTCGGGCGTGGCGAACTTGGAGCCGTTGCTAGTGAACACGGTCGGGTCCCTGCGCCTGCGACCTGAAGCCGTGACCCGCATCTCCAATTTGTTTCTCGCCGGAGACTACGTTCGTACCTTTACTGATCTCGCGACCATGGAGGCCGCCAACGAATCTGCGCGGCGCGCAGTGAACGGTTTGTTGTTCGCTAGAGGCTTGGCAGCGCCGCGCTGCCATGTCTGGCCTTTCGAGGAACCCGCCATGTTGGATGGCTTCAAGCGTCGTGATGCGGCGCGTTTTGCCCGAGGTTTGTCGAACTTCTTCGATGATTGACCTCGAATCGCAGCGAGATCGCGAGCGGCGGGTCATTGTGAGCGACCTACGCTTCGTGCCATCCTTGGTGCCGAGCCTGGGGATTGCTTTGGCTTTTTGGAGTGATGCGTGCCGGCTATAGTCGCGTCAACCTCGACAAGCGGTTTCGATGGCGGATCTACAGGCGGCAGCGGGCAGAGTCCACTCCATGGGCCCGCGGTAGGGTCGCGTTTTCAGATATCGGCTGTGCTCGGGACGGGCAGCTTTGGCACCGTGTACGCAGCGCGCGATCTGACCAACGATACGCGCGTGGCGCTCAAGCTTTTGCATCAATCGAGCGCCGAATCGCTGTATCGCTTCAAGCGCGAGTTCCGTGCGCTGCGCGATCTGCAACATCCCAACCTGGTTCGCTATGGCGAGCTACTCGAGCACGAGCGCCGTTGGTTCTTTACGATGGAGTTGATCCATGGTCACCCGTTGATGGACTACGTGCGCAGCGGGCCCGCGCGTGCGCTCGATGTCACGCGCTTGACGAGCTGCATGCGTCAGCTTGCGGATGGTTTGCTGGCTCTGCATGCGCAGGGTTTGGTGCATCGAGACATCAAGCCTTCGAACATTCTCGTCGATCAGCAAGGTCGCTTGGTGTTGCTCGACTTCGGTCTGGTGGCCGATGCGCGCGAAGGGCTGAGCGCTACTAAGAACGTGGTGGGTACGGTCGCGAATATGTCGCCCGAGCAAGCTGCCGGCGCCCCGCTCACCGCCGCTTCGGATTGGTATAGCGCGGGTTGCATGTTCTATGAGGCGCTGACCGATCAGCTGCCCTTTGATGGCAGTCCGATCAAAGTCCTGATGCAGAAGCAGCAGATGCTGCCGCCCTCTCCCACGCAGCTCGGCGTGGTGGTGCCTGAAGCTCTGGAAACCTTGTGCATGGCCTTGCTCGCCGTGTCGCCGACGGCGCGCGCCGGAGCACGCGAGGTGCTGACTGTACTCGGCGCGGTACCGCGCAGCGCAGAAGGCTCGTCGCCACCGCTTGCACCGCGTAAGGCTCCGTTCGTCGGGCGCAGCGCAGAGCTTACTATGCTCGATTCAGCGCTTGAGCAAGCGGTGTCTGGTTCGAGCGTGGGCGTGGCGGTGCTCGGTGAAAGCGGCATGGGCAAGACCGTGCTCGTGATGCAAGCGGTCGACCGCTTTTGCGCGCGTCATGCCAACGCCGTCGTGCTGTTCGGCCGCTGCTACGAACGCGAGTCCGTTCCGTACAATGCGTTCGACGGCGTGATCGACGAGCTCACGCGCTACCTGCGCAACCTTTCGAACGATCGCCAAGAGGTGCTGGCGCCGCGTCACAAAGGGATTCTGTCTCAGGTCTTTCCCGTGCTCGAACGGGTGCCCGCATTTGCCTCTTACGGTGGGGCCATCGATAGCGAAGACCCTCAGGCCTTGCGGCGCATCGCCTTTCACGCGCTGCGCGAGCTGTTTCAGCGGATTGCGGACGAAGTGCCGCTCGCCATCGTGATCGACGATTTGCAGTGGGCCGACCAAGAAAGTCTGGCCCTGCTCGAGGAGTTGGTGCGCGCGCCTGACGCCCCACGTCTGTTGCTCGCGTTCACCTTACGCCCGATCGATCAATGTCCGGTGCCGGTGCGTACCGGCCTTGATCAAATTTTTTCCCAGCTCGACAAGGCCCAGCGTCTGAGTCTGATGGGACTGTTGCCCGAAGATGCCGTCACGCTCGCGCGTCATCTGTCGCAAGCCGAAGGCGACATCACCGCCAGCACGGATTTGCGCGCGATGATCGAAGATGCGCGTGGTCATCCGCTCTTCATCGGTACGCTGGTGCGCTCGCGCGGCCTAGCGCGTCAAGCCTCGGGTGAGGACGTCAGCGTGGAGCAGGCGCTTCGGCACGTGGTCAATGAGCTTGACGAATCCGCACGCGACGTGCTTGAGCTCTTGTGCGTGGCCGCGGCCGGCACGGACTTGCCCGTTTTATCGCGAGCTGCGCAGATTTCACCCGGTGCTTGCGGAGTCATCCTGAGTGGACTCGAGAACCGTAAGCTCGTGCGCGCCGCGCGCGACGAACAAATGCAGGAAGTCGAGCCCTTTCACGATCGCGTGCGCGCGGCGGTGACCTCCGTCATGCATCAATCCAAGATCGAAAGCTCGCACGTGCGCTTGGCTGAGGCGATGGTCGCGCTCGAGCGCAGCGCACCCGAACGCATCGCTTGGCACTACCGTACGGCAGGTCACGCCGACCGCGCGTTCAAGTACGTGCTCGAGGCCGCGGAGCGCGCGGCGTCCACTTTGGCCTTCGATCGCGCCACGCAGCTGTATGCGGAGGCGATTGCGCTGTCGCCCAGTCCGGATGTGTCGCTCATCCAAGGGCGTGCCGAAGCGCTCGCCAACGCAGGCCGCAGCGCCGAAGCGGGCGAAGCGTTTCGCATGGCTGCAGGCATGGTGGCTAGCGATGCGAGCGAAGTGCGACTGGAGTTGTTGCGCCGGGCTGCCGATCAGTTTCTTCGCGTAGGCCGTTTGGACGAAGGGCTCGAGGTCGCCGCCGCCGCGCTTGCGGGCATCGACGTCAAGCTTGGTTTGTCGCCGCGCGCTGCGTTCTTGTCACTCGTGCTTGAGCGCAGCCGTTTGGGTTTGCGCGGTTTGTCTTACGTTAGTCGGCCGGACACTCAGCTGGCCTCTACAGACTCGAGACGCGCTTTGAAACGCGTGGATATGTTGTGGTCCTTAGGCGTGACGCTCAGCACGATGGATCACGTGCGCAGCACCGCGTTGCTCGCGCGCGGCCTGCGGGAAGCGCTCAACGCGGGCGAAGAGCATCGCGTGAGCCGCGCGCTCGCAACGGAAGCCATCTCGCTTGCGGCCATGGATACACCGCCGTTCAAGCGCACGTGTCAGCTCCTGACGGTCAGTGGCAGCATCGCCGAGCGCCGTGGTGATCCGTATACCCGCGCCTTTCACTTCCTATGTTCGGCAGGCGTGGCCCTGGCCGCGCGCGACAAGTTCAGCGAGTGTGTCGAGCAGGCCACCCGCGCCCAACAGCTGTTTCGCGACGAGTGTCGAGGCGTCGCATGGGAGATCGGGCAAGCCTCGCTGTTCGAGCTCGCAGCACGCGCCTTTTTGGGCCAGTTTCGCGAGCTTTCCGTGCGCAGTCAGGCATCCATGCGTGCGGCACGTGAATGCGGCGACAAGCTGAGCGAGCGTTCGATTGCAAGCACGGCTGCCATTTGGGCGCTGCTCGCCGAAGACAGACCAGGGGCGGCCAACATCTTACTGTCTGAGCATTTGCCCGAGCCCGGCAAGGGTCCGGTCCTGGTCCAGGACATGTATCGTATCCTGAGTGATGGCGTGATCGGGCTCTATGCACGTGACCGCGATACGCTGGCAATGCTCGACGGTTTGATGCCGGCGCTCTCGCGATCGATGTTGCTCAAGGTAAGGTTATTTCGCGTGCAGTTCCTGGCTTGGCACGGGCGGGCGGCATTGCTCGCAACGCGCGACGCCAAGGTGGGTGAACGTCCGCGCTTGCTTCGGATTGCGGAAAAAGATGCGCGCGCTTTGTCCGCGTGCAAAACGCCACAGGGCGAAGGACATGCCTTGCTGATCCGCGCCGCCATCGAGCGTCGCCTCGGCCATCCCGAAGCTGAGCTTACGCTGTTGCGAAACGCGCACCGCATCTGGAGTGATCATGACTGCGCGCCGTTTGCCGCCGCAGCGGCTTTGCGCATGGCCAAGCTGATCGGTGGTGACGAAGGGGATGCGATCGAGGAAGGAGCCGCCAGGTTCTTTCGTACCCAAGGTGTCGTGAACCCGCGACGCCTGTGCGGGGTGTTTCTGCCCTAGGCGTAGCTACCCACGGCCCATGCAATCGATTGCTAGCCTGGAGAGCCCCATGACTACGGCAACTGGCCACGGCGACAAGGTAAGTGATTTCCAAGCCCAAGCCGAAG
Source organism: Polyangiales bacterium (assembly GCA_046598735.1). Taxonomy (GTDB): domain Bacteria; phylum Myxococcota_A; class Polyangia; order Polyangiales; family DASUME01; genus DASUME01. Next base: position 4,419 of record JBKJIA010000627.1, on the reverse strand, counting down.
CGCTGCTCCCGGCAGAAAATCAGGTGTTCGAGCGCAATCGCGCGATCACGGCGACCTATGCATCCCTGTTCTTGGGGCAACGTGATCTGTTCAAGTGGGCAGGCATGGCCGCCTTTGCCTCGCACCGCGTGGGCATCTCGCTGGTTCCGTTTGCGATCGAAGAATGGATAGAAGGTAAGGCGCACTTCAAGGTGCCCGTGGAACACCTCGGGCGTGCCCTGAATGTGGACGACGACCTGAATCTCTTGCGCCTGACCAACAATCGCGTCTACGACAGCATCGCCTGGTCCCACTTAGCATTCTCTTCACCCGAACATGGCAGTGAATGCGTGCTCGACCTGTGCGCAACCATGCCGGAATGGAAGCTGTTGCGCAAAGGTTGGCAGCGCATCTGTCAGGCCTCGCGCTGTATGAAGCAGGGTGAGCCGATGTCGACGGTGGCGCCCTTGATTTGGCGCGGCAACGAGGAGCTCTTACGCTTTGAACAAGAGGTCACCGTGCAAGCGGGCTTCGATCGCATGGAGCGCCCCTTCTCCACGTTCCTGACCTGGGCCATGAGCATGGAGTTCGATGGCGATCACGAGCGGGTGGAGCTCGACACGTTTTCTTACTTTCCGATTTGGATGTGGACGTCGGCCTTCCGGGTGCTCGCACGCACCCGCTCGCTCCCCTATGTGGGGCGCTTCGATCACCGCTGGTGCTGGGTGGAAGGCTGCCTCTTACCCATGTGGAAGAACGTGGATGCCAAAGACGGCGAGCTCGAGCGTAAGCTGAAACGCTTGGCCGAACTGGGCGATACTAAGGCCGGTGGCTTCACGCGGCGCAGCCTACGACGGCATTCGCTGGCGTTCGCCTAGCGGCGAATCGCAGGTGCCACGTTCGTTTCAGAAAGGAGCGTAAGGTGCCTGTTCGAACTCCCCTTTATCGACAAATTTGGTGCAGAGCGCAGAGCCCCCGCCAAACGAAAAATGGCCGCGAGCCGGCCGCGATCAGACAGTAAGGTTTCCATGGTCGATTCGAGGGAAGGTTTTCGGATCGGGTGAGCATGCGCACGAGCCCTGTGATCGCTAAAGTCTCACCCCGACCCAGTCGATAAGCTTATTGCTTTCGCGGATCTTAGGGCCATACCCTCAGCGCTGTGCCCTTCGTGACTTTGCAAAGCCACGGGAAGCGGTCTCGGTCTGGCTGTATTTTGTCATAGTTGTCGCTTGCCGGTGGTCGGGTTCTATGGAACATACGGCAACCATCAGGCTCGAATCCCCTCCTGGGCGAGTACGAGTTTTATTCCTGACTATTTGAGCTTCCCGTGCGAGCGCGCTTGCTGCGTGCTTTGCGCAATGGCCCTTTTTTGAGAGTAAGCAAAATGAGCTCATCGCGATCGTCGCTGACAACAGCCGCTGGTTGGTTCCGTTGGGTGGTCTTGAGGTCGCTGCTCACGACTCTGAGTACGTTGATCATCGTGCTGCCTGTGCCGTTGCGGCCGAGCGTGGCGCGTGCAGACGCGTACACGATGAGCGCGGAAAATGAGTCCTTCAACTTCAGCTCGCAGTCCGCGTCCAACGATGAAGGGATGGTGGAAAGCGCTGGAGCCAACGCGCTCAAGCAGCGCACTTCTCCCGTGTCATCCTCGGGAGCATTCTCGACGGGTGTGACGATTGATGTGCCTCCCGGTCGCTCGGGCATGACACCCGCTCTGGGGCTGGCTTACGTGAGCGATTCCTTCCGCAAGGATTCTCCGGTGGGTGCGGGCTGGTCGTTTGGCGCAGCGAGCATCTCGCGCGACACGAGCGAGGGATTTCCGCCAGGTAAGACGATCTCGGGCAAGCTGCGCTACGACGATGATAGAACGCTGTTCTCGGGTCCCTCCGGGCGCCTCGTGCGTAGCACCAAGAGCGAAGGGCTCGCAGTCGCGGCCGGTTCGTGGGTGTTCGTCCCGGAGCGCGAACACAGCCCGGTTCGATATGAGTATTTGGCCACCTCAGATCGCTGGATCGAGCACCTACCCTCGGGCGTCAAGCGTTACTACGGCGCGATCGATACAAGCTATGCGCGCATCAAGAACGAGCTTGGCACGCACGAATGGCTCCTGCTGAAGGAGCGCGACGTAGACGGCAACACGATTGAGTATGACTACCATTTCCTCGATGGGATCGATGGTCATAACCGAGTTAACTTAGAAAGGGCGCAAGCGGTTCCGGTGCTTAAGTCGGTGCGCTGGGGTGCCAACGATGTGGCGCGAATCCCCCACGCATTTCGCATCGCGACGGAGACGCGACCTTACTCAGGCCCGCTCGACATGCTCAACGGTCACGCGCTGCTGACTGGCCAAGTCACCACGATCAAAGTGTACGGCCCGATAGTTGGAGGTAGCCCCGCGGAGCGCTTGTATTGGCAGTACACGTTGGGCCTCACGCAGAGCGCCGACACGTATCGCTACCTATTGCGCAGCGTCACGCGCACCGGCTTCAATCTCAACACGGGCGCAGTCGAAGGCTCCGTCATCAAGCGCTTCACCTATGCGGACAACGGTGCTGCGAGCTTGCGAGTGGCCGGATCGAATAACGCATCAGTCAATACCGCGACCCGCGCGAGTTACTCCGAGCGGCCGCTCTCGCTGCCAGGGGATTCCTCCGAGATCTACCAAAGCGGTTTCAAACTCGACATCACGAAGGTGGGCGGCCGACCCACCTTCGATAAAACACAGATCGATCAACTCAACAACCTGATGCCGATGGAGCAGCTCTCGCCTGAGTATCTGGGAGCGGGCTATCGCTTTGAAGACATCGACACGGATGGCGACGTCGATGTGCTCTACAACCCCACCGGTCTCGGCACTCCCGCGGCGCGGCTCCTATTCAACAAGAGCTACCTGAACGATAACGGTAAGTCGTTTACGCGTATTCTTCCGAAGTCACGAAACCGCGAGATCTTCAGCGGCATCTCCGGCAGTCTGCTGATCTCAAGCTTGGCTGATGTGGATGGCGACTCCGATCCTGACGCGGTCTCCTTTCCCGTGATGTGGGCCCATCCGATTGCAGGGCAGTCACAGAGCGAAGACTTTCTGCCCAACTACTCCACCAACGATGACCTCTTTGATCTCGCCAAGCTGAATGACGCTGATTGGAAGGTCAAAGCAGGGATCCTGGCTGAGCTCATCAATCCGACGACCACAGCCAGCCAAAGCCCGTGCGTACCGGATCAGCCGTTCATCGTGTCAGGGGGTGGCATCCTCTACAATGTGCTGGGAGCGCTCCCTGGGCTTCCGCCCGTGCCGGGGTTACCGCCGATCACCGCACCTCTGCTTCCAGGCCTGCCATTCGTGCCGCCGCTGTGGCCCTTTCCGCCCAAGGGAGGCGGCGCCATGCCAGGGGACCCCGTTGGCACACAGGACCCAGAGGAGAACCTGGGGAAGAACGGCGATCCGATGCTGGACATCCGCTATCGCATCGACCGGATGCTTGGGTATTGTCGGTATACCCCATGGTTTATGCGCGTGGGCGCGATGCAGGTGCGTCGTCAGTTCACGAAGATCCGCGTCGCTTACAATACGAGTCGTGGTACCGCCCCAACGGGCCCTCTGCTGAGCGACGGCACCAAAGAGCATTCGATCCGCGGCTGGCCGACCCATGCGCTCAAGCAAGCGCGCTGGGGGCTACAGCCATCCCGCGCCGCTCTCAACTGCGGAACTCCCGTCGAGAAAAGGGACGCGTTCACTAAGACGATCTGCGCCACTGACCTTTACAGTCAGACGTCGGTTGAAGCGACCTGGAAAGAGCTGGCTAGTCTAAATAGTAAGCAATACGTCCTTTGGAATGCGGCTTTCGTGCAGGCCTCGGACTTTCAGGCGCCTCTTGCCGACGTCAACGCCGATGGCCGCGCAGACATCGTGCTGCTCAAGAGCATGAACATCTTTGCTGGTGGTACCACCAGCCACTTTTCACCCAACGTTTTTCTCTCGATGGGAGGCGAATTCCTGCCCGAGAAAGAGGCAACTGAGGGGCTCGCGGTCGACCTGACCGATCTACTCGGAACCATCAACTGGACCTTCGTGGACTTTCGTCGCGCCTATCTCAACACGACGCGACCGCTGCTTGAACGCTTGCGTCCCGGCACGTCCCTTGCGCTGCCGCCCAAGGTGATCGACGTATTGCCCAACGCCCAGCGCACCGAAGTCACCAACATCCTGAACGCGTTTCGCACGCAAGACCCGAACGACGCAAATGTGGTGCTCGGGCTTCAGACGGCTTTGGTCGATGCCTTCGATCGTGGCGTCGCCGCACGGTACCCGACCCCTGTCGTATCGCTGCGCAGCATCGCCACTCAGATCTTAGTTAACACCAGTGGATGGTTTGGAAACTGGTTCAACTTCTCCGTCAACCTTCTACCTGACATCCGCTTCGACGTGAGCGAGATGTTGAT